>NZ_JAHIDY010000005.1:0-190367 GCF_018732265.1 Pseudomonas sp. TAE6080 | reverse complement strand
AGATCAAAGGTGGGAGCTGTCGAGCCCCGGCGAGGCTGCGATAGCGGTGGATCAGTCGATATTACTGTGACTGACCCACCGCCATTGCGAGCAAGCCCGCTTGGTTTTTGAGTCTGGCTTGAGATCAGGCCAGGTCCACTAGCACCACTTCGCTATCTTCGATCGCGGTCACCCGCAGTACGCGCTCATCCTGCACCGCAACACCATCGCGCGCCTGTGCCTGCAAGCCATTGACCTCAATCACCCCGGTCGCCGGCACCAGATACGCCCGGCGTCCTGCATCCAAGTGATACTCGGCACTTTCCCCGGCCTTCAAGTTGGCCGCCACCAGACGTGCATCAGCACGGATGCGCAGGCTTTCATTATCACCCTGTTTGCCGCTGGCCAAGGTCACAAACCCTTCGCGGTCGCCCTTGGGAAAAGGCTTGGCGCCCCAGGAAGGAGGCAAGCCGGCTTCATTGGGAATGATCCAGATCTGGAAAATCTTGGTCGCCGTGGCCTCTAGGTTGTATTCGCTATGGGCAATCCCGGTGCCGGCACTCATCACCTGTATGTCGCCAGCCTCGGTACGGCCCTTGTTGCCCAGGTTATCGGCATGGCTGATGGCACCTTCACGTACATAGGTGATGATTTCCATGTCCCGGTGTGGATGCTGCGGGAAACCAGTGCCCGGCGCGATGATGTCGTCGTTCCACACCCGCAGGTTGCCCCAGTGCATGCGCCGAGGGTCGTGGTACTCGGCGAACGAAAAGTGATGATGGGCATCCAGCCAACCGTGATTGGCACCGCCCAGGGAAGTAAAAGGTCGAAGTTCAAGCATGATCGTCTCCTGTTGATGGGCTTATCATCCGCCGAGGCATAATCGATAAAAAGCGTAAAAAATGCCTAATTCTTATCGAATTGTTCGATTGTTTGTTCGGCGCCTTAACTAGACCCCAGCTTCACTTCATCGCCTAACTGCATGAAGCCAAAGCAATTGGCTGGAACTGTCGGGAGATTCCAGCGACCATAGGGCCTCTGTTCGCTCAAGCCCTCGCAGGAGTCCGCGTGCCGCAACACACCCCTGATCTGCCCCCCGAACTGCGCCCCCTGGCGCAAATGCCGCTGTTCAAGCGCCTGGCTGCCCGGCTGTTTGGCCACGGCTTGACGCGCCTGCGGGCCCAGCATCGTTTTTCGTGGTTGCATGGCCAGGCGGATGGCTTTCGCAGCGGGCACGAGGCAGGCGTGGAGTATGGCTACCAGGAAGGTAAGCGCGATGGCATCGAGGAAGGGCGCCAGGTCCTGTTGATTCGTGACTTTCGCAGCGATGAGCACCGCGCGCCTGGCGTGGATGACAGCCTGTTCGACGATTGGCGCCTGCCACTGACCCCGGAGCTGAAAAAACGCATCAAGGCTGATGTAGCGCGCCTGTTGCCAGCTCATGCGCAACCCAGCGCGGCCCAGTGGAAGATGATCTTCAGTGACACCCCGTCAACCTCGGTGATTGCCGGGGCCGGGGCTGGCAAGTCCACGTCCTTGGTCCTGCGGATCCTGTTGTTGACCCATTACCTGGGCTTTGAGCTGAGTTCCATGACCGTGGTGACCTTCACCCGTGAGTCGCGCAAGGACTTCATCAGCAAGCTCATGGAGATTCTCAGCCTGTGGGGCCAACCCCTTGCTTTGAAAGAGGCCCAGGCCG
Organism: Pseudomonas sp. TAE6080; assembly: GCF_018732265.1. Taxonomy (NCBI): domain Bacteria; kingdom Pseudomonadati; phylum Pseudomonadota; class Gammaproteobacteria; order Pseudomonadales; family Pseudomonadaceae; genus Pseudomonas; species Pseudomonas sp. TAE6080. The sequence continues at coordinate 188,689 of NZ_JAHIDY010000005.1, read as the reverse complement.
TGGTGCGGACTTTCCACTCACGGATCCTGCCCATGGTGCGTAGCCTGCCGGGCTTCGAGCGATTGCAGGCCTTCGAAAACCTGCACAGCGGCATCTACGATGACGAGGCCGACAGCAACCCCTTTGACTTGCGCATCAATGATGCCCAGCGCCAGCAACTCAATGCCTGTTATCACGGGCTCTACGGCCGGCATACGCGCTTTCGCGAGCTGATTGCGCCAATGGCACGCCACGCCTTGCAGCTCAAGGAGCTGGAGCGCGACCACCCGGATGTGCAAAAACGCGTGGCGGTCACCGAGTTGGCGGCCAAGCGTGACGAAGAACTGTGTGATGTGATCGAGGACCTGTGGTTCCGCGCCGGCGCGTGGCCGATCAAGGGGATCGAACCGAACCGCCAGAGTGTCGAGATCAATGGCGCGTCGTTCCACTGCCATGGCTACAGCGCCGAACTGGATGCGTGGGTGGTGCTGGGCTTCGATTCCAGGGAAAACCCGCAGACCGCACGCCCCGGAGCCAGGCTGTCGGTCCGCGCCGAATGGGCGGTCAAGCGTACGCTGTTTCAAGCATTCTGCCGCAAACCATTGATCTGGCTTGATAACTACGAATCGTCCAAACGCCTTCTGAGCAGTCTGGCCGGTGATGCCTCTTCAGGGCCGGGGTTTGATTACAAGGTCAAGGGCGAGTTGGCTTCGGCGCCGTTGCTCGACTGTTTTGTCACGGCAGCCGGTTTTATCGAGAACCTCGGCCTGGACGTACCTACCGCAGTTGGCCAGATGAGCTTTGCCAAGGATGACCCGGATCACGGCTTCTTCGAGGCCCTGGGTATTTTCTGGATGGCCTTGGAGGATCACCTGCTCGATCAGTCGCCGCCGGTCATGACCTACAACCGCATGTTTTCGCTGTTTGGCGAGAACACCCCGGAAAACCTCAAGCTGCTCAGCGACGGACTCTTGCGCCCGCTGTCGCACTTGATGATCGACGAGTTCCAGGATGTCTCGCCGCAGATTGTGTCGTGGATCCGCGCCAGCCTGCGCGAGATTCGTCGTCGCGGGCCGGCGATGCATGTGGGGCGCGGTGCCCAGCACTCTTCGCTGTTATGTGTGGGGGATGACTGGCAGTCGATCTATGGTTGGCGCGGCAGTTCGCCCAAGTACTTCATGGAGTTCACCAAGGAGTTTTCGTCACCGAGTACCACCCGGGTGATGCTGGGGGAGAACTTTCGTAGCCACCAGCACATCATTGATGCGGCGGAACATATCGTTAAAGCCGCCCCGGCGATCAGCGGCAAGAAAGCCAAGGCTTGCGGTGCAACCAGGGCCCTGGTGCCGGTACAGGTGCTTGACCGGGACGACGCGGCCCTGGCGCAGCAGTTGCTGGCACACTATCAGCGGGGCGAATCGATATTAATGCTGTATCGAAAAAGCAGCGATAAACTATTGATTCAACAACATATTGAGCCTGTAGTTAATCTGGATTCTAGCTTGCCGCCCGGCATGCGCCGCCTCAAGCAACTGACCTACCACAGCGCCAAGGGGCTGCAGGCGGATGCCGTATTTTTGCTGGGTGATTGCCAGCACCTGACCCGCTCGCCCTACAAGAACCAGGTGTACCGCATGGCCGGGCTTGGCAAGGACGGTGATACCGAACCCTACGACAATGCGCAAAAAGACGAAGTGCTGCGCCTGGCCTATGTCGGGATTACCCGGGCGGTGAGTCATTGCTACTGGTATGTCGAAGGGCAGGACGGCCAAGGTACGAATGCGCCGAGGGCGTCGGACCGGGTGGCGGGGGGCAAGGCGTTCTTTGATGATCGCCGGGGTACCACTGCATTGAAGCAAGACCCATTGTAGGCGCTGGTTTGCCTGCGAAAGTCGTCGACGATAACGCGGGGTACCTGATGCCCCGCGTTGCCCTCAGGCTCTTCGCCGGCAAGCCGGCTCCTACAAGGGTATCAGTCAGGCTTGCAGTAACTGCGGCGGCACAAACGAGTCCAACTCAGCCTCGATCGCCTCGATAATCAGTTCCACCTCCGTGGCGTTCATCACCGTGGCACAGGGGATGCCGGCGATGGCGATGAGGGTTTCGCCACTCTCTCGGTCAAACAATCGCGCGATCATGCTGCCAGGCGCGTCCATACTGCCTTCAAAGCCAACCGGGTGAAAATGCCAGCGCATCAGCTGGCATGCATTGGGGAATGTCACTTTATTCATGTTGCCCACCTTGTTCATTGAGCGCTTCCTTTAGCTCGCGGCAAGGGCGTCAGGTCCATCAATGGTCCTGACCGTGAAGCCTAAAAAATAGCACTCAGTCGCAATTGGCACCGGGGTTTTTGCTGTCCGTTCGGCAGTTCCTTGCAAGAAGTATGACGTGGGTCATGTCTTACAAAAGCTTAGGCAAAAAGCCATTACTTGAAACTGTCACTTTGCCATTGAAGCCCTCGGTAAACTTGTGCAAGCTCCAGGCTTTAGCCGTTTGCGAGTGTTGTATGCCACAGACCGTCCCGGCCGATAGCCCGCAACAGACGCAAGCGACTGCCGAGGTGGTGTTACGCCATCACCTGTGCTGGAAGCGCCGGGACCTGGACGGGGTCATGGCGCACTACCACCCGGATATCCAGTATCACGACTTCTTCCAGAACCGCGTGGTGTGCTTCGACCAGTTGCGTGAGTATCTGCAAGCCAGCATGCCCCGGGACCCCGACGAGGCCATTGAACACACCGATCGCATCCGTACCGACGGCGATACCGCGTTCATCCAGTATCGCGTGACGCTGCGCGGCGGTCAGGGCCTGGTGTCGTTTCGCACCAGCGAGGCGATCACGGTGCGCGACGGGCTGATCTGGCGCGTCAACGAATATGCGTCCCTGGTCCATGAGCCCGCCACCAGCCGTTCCTCGTCCCAGGCCACGCGGCCGACCGTCAGCCGCCTGGGCCTGTCGCCACAGCAACTGAGCTACCTGGCCAACGATTTGCAGCAGTACTTCCAGCGCCAGCAACCCTATCTCGACCCCGAACTGGATCTGCAACGGGTGGCCAAGGAATGTGGCTACAGCCGCAACCAGATTTCCTACCTGCTCAACCAGGTGCTGGGGCAGAGCTTCTACCGCTACGTCAACCAGGCCCGCCTGCAGCATTTGCTGGCAGCGCTGGATGGCGCCACGCCGCCGATCCGTATCGATGAACTGGCGTTTGCCGCTGGTTTCAACTCGCTATCGGCGTTCTACAGCTGTTTTCGCCAGCACACGGGGTTGTCGCCCAAGGCCTACGTCAAACAAATTTCCCTGCGTGCACGCGCGCAAGACGACGACTGAAGCCAGGCACTAGGATCACGCCATCGACGTTGGGTGGTGGAGTTTTGGCATGCAGGCATGGCGCAAGATCAGTTTATGGATGGACCAGTTGCAAGAGCCACTGGAGGCGCGTCCGTCCCTCGGCCAGGACCTGGATGTCGATGTGGCCATTATTGGCGCCGGCTACACCGGGTTGTGGACCGCCTATTACCTCAAACGCCATGCGCCGCAGCTGAAGGTTGCAATCATCGAGGCGCAGACCGCTGGTTTTGGCGCTTCCGGGCGCAACGGTGGCTGGCTGATGGGCAACCTGCTGGGCGAAGACCGCTTGCTTGCAGGTTTGCCTGCCGAGCAGCGCCGGGCCTCGTTTGACCTGCTGCACGGCATTCCCGATGAGGTCGGCCAAGTGCTGGCGCGCGAAGGCATCGACTGCGATTACCGCAAGGGTGGGGCGCTGCACTGTGCCGCCCGCTACCCCGAGCAACAAGCCAGCCTGCGCGACTACCTGGCCAAGCTTCATGCCCAAGGCTTGACCGAAGAGGATTACCGCTGGCTCAGCCCCGAGCAACTGGCCGGACAGATCCGCATCGCCTCGGCCTATGGCGCGGTGTACACGCCGCATGTCGCGACGATCCATCCGGCCAAGCTGGTGCGCGGGTTGGCGCGGGTGGTCGAGTCCATGGGCGTGGCTCTCTACGAGAACAGCCCGGTCACCCATTGGCAGTCGGGCAGCCTGCGTACCGACAAGGCCCAGGTCCGGGCCTCGTGGGTGGTGCCGGCAGTAGAGGGCTATGCGCCGACGCTCAAGCCCCTGGGCCGCTATCAACTGCCGGTGCAGAGCCTGATCGTGGCGACTGAACCGCTGCCGGCCAGTACCTGGGAGGAAATCGGCCTGGATCAGGGTCAGGCGTTTGGTGAAAGCAGCCGCCAGGTCACCTACGGCCAGCGCACCGCCGACAATCGCCTGGTCTTCGGAGCCCGTGGTGGCTATCAGTTTGCCGGCAAGCTGCGCCACAACTTCGACCTCACTGACAGCGAAGTGGAGCTGCGCCGCTATCTGTTCTGCGAGTTGTTCCCGCAACTCAAGCATGTGCGCGTGACCCACTCCTGGGGCGGCAACCTCGGCATGTCGCGGCGCTTTCGGCCGCACATGTTGTGCGATCAGCAAAGCGGCATTGCCTTGTCCGGCGGTTATGGCGGGGAGGGCGTAGGCGCCAGCAACCTTGGCGGGCGCACCCTGGCCGACCTGATCCTGGGGCGCGCCACGGCGCTGGTCGAGCAGCCCTGGGTGCTGCGTGAAGGCGGCCTGAGTGCTCTCAGGGCCTGGGAGCCGGAGCCGTGCCGTTGGCTGGGCTACAACGCGATCATTCGCAGTTTTGTCCATGAAGACCAGACCCTGGCCGATCCGAACACCGCGCCCTGGCGGCGCAAGCTGGCCAGCGGGGTTGCCGGTTTCATGGAAGGTTTCATGCACTAAGTCGTTTCAATCACCACAGGTATGACCATGAACATTACCCAGTTCAAAGACACCCTGAACCGCCACTTGCCGGACTCAAGCCCGGTCGCCGTACCGCTGGGCACCCCGGTTGCCGTGGCCTCCACCCTCAGCGTAGAACGCAGCGACGGCGTCGAGACCGGCATCTGGGAGTGCACCCCAGGCCGCTGGCGGCGCCAGATCGTGGCTCAGGAGTTCTGCCACTTTATTCAGGGGCGCTGCACCTTCACCCCCGATGACGGCGAAACCCTGCATATCGAAGCCGGCGACGCACTGATGCTGCCGGCCAACAGCACGGGAATCTGGGATATCCAGGAGACCGTACGCAAGACCTATGTGCTGATGCTGCAAGCTTCAAGCTGCAAGCCTCAAGCGTAAAGCTCGTCACTTGCAGCTTGAAAAGTTGAAGCTGCTTCTTTGATCGCCTGCCATAAAAACAGCCCTATAACCGCCAGGAAATCGAACCATGAGACCCATTGCCCTGTTGCCCCTGATGTTGGTGGCTTCCCTGACCCAGGCCGCCGAAACGGTGAAAATCAACAACTGGTCGAGCTACATTGCGCCAGACACCACCAAGAACTTCCAGAAGGAAACCGGGATCGGTTTCAGCTATGACGTGTACGACAGCAACGAGACCCTGGACGGCAAGTTGATGACCGGCAATTCGGGGTACGACGTGGTCTTCCCGTCCAACCACTTCATGGCCCGGCAGATCCAGGGCGGGGCGCTGAAAAAGCTCGACAAGAGCCAGTTGCCCAACTGGAAGAATCTCAACCCGGTGCTGCTCAAGGCCCTGGAAACCAACGATCCGGGCAATGAGCACGGGTTCCCGTACCTGTGGGGCAGCACCGGCATCGGTTACAACATCGACAAGGTCAAGGCGGTGTTGGGCGATGATGCCCCGGTCAATTCCTGGGACTTGATCTTCAAGCCCCAGTACATGGAAAAACTCAGCAAGTGCGGGGTGGCAATCCTCGACAACGGCCCGGAACTGCTGCCCATCGCCCTGAATTACCTGGGCTTGCCGCACCACAGCAAGAACCCCGAAGACTATAAAAAAGCCGAAGCATTGCTGATCAAAGTACGGCCGTACATTGCCTACTTCCACTCCTCGAAATACACCGGCGACCTGGCCAACGGCGATATTTGCGTGGCGGTGGGTTTCTCGGGGGATGTGTTGCAGGCCGAAAGCCGTGCCAAGGAAGCCAAGAATGGCGTGAACATCGGCTACAACATCCCCAAGGAAGGCGCCGCCATCTGGTTCGATATGGTGGCCATGCCCGCCGACGCCCCGGATGAAAAGGCCGGCTACGCCTTCATGAACTACCTGCTGCGCCCGGATGTGATGGCCGACATCACCAACTTCGTGCACTACGCCAATGGCAACAGTGCTGCCGACAGCCTGGTGGACCCGGTGATCAAGAACGACACCAAGGTGTACCCAAGCGCAGAAATGATGGGCAAGCTATTCGCCCTCGAAGCCATGCCCATGAAGATCGACCGCATTCGCACGCGGATCTGGAACACGATCCGCACCGGGCGCTAGAGGCTGAACACTTACCCGTGTGTGCGGGCTTGCTCGTGATTGCAGTGTGTCAGCCAAGAATGACTTGACTGATCCACCGCAATCGCGAGCAAGCCCGCTCCCACATGGGATGCCAGAATCAGTGTGTCCAGGCGGTGGTATTCACCAGATTTTTCGGACGATCGCCGGCTAGCGCTTGCAGCAGGTTGTCCACCGCACACCGCGCCATCGCTTCACGGGTCTCATGGGTCGCGGAGCCGATATGCGGCGTCGCCACCACATTGCTCAAACGCATCAGCGGCGAATCATGATTCAACGGCTCACGCTCAAACACATCCAGCCCCGCAGCGCGAATTGTGCGCTGTTGCAGGGCGCCGATCAGGGCCGCCTCGTCCACCACCTTGCCTCGGGAGATATTGATGAAAATCGTCTCCGGGCCCATTTGGGCGAACTCCTTGGCGCCAATCAGTCCTTGGGTTTGAGCCGTCAACGGTAACGTCAGGCAGACAAAGTCGGCCTGCTGCAGCAAGTCCGGCAAGCTGCGATATTCGGCGCCAAAACGCTGCTCTACCGCTGGCTTGGCCGATTGGCTGTGGTAGATCACCGGCATGCCAAAGCCAAAATGCCCACGCTGTGCCAGTGCTTCGCCGATCCGGCCCATGCCGATGATGCCCAGGGTCTTGCCATGCACATCGCTACCAAAGTGCAGCGGGCCGATATTCTGGTTCCAGTTGCCGGCGCGCACCATATTTGCCAGCTCCACCACGCGTCGGGCGGTGGCGAGGATCAGCGCAAAACCGGTGTCGGCGGTGGTTTCGGTGAGTACATCCGGGGTGTTGCTGAGCAGGATGCCGCGCTGGGTCAGGTAGTCGATGTCGTAGTTGTCGACCCCCACCGAAACGCTGGCCACCGCTTCCAGGCGGGGTGCCAGGTCCAGCAGTTGTGCATCCAGGCGCAAGCTTGCACCCAGCAAGCCGTGAGCGCTGGGCAAGGCATCACGCAGCTGTGCCAGGCCCGTGGGGTCGAGGCTTTCAATCAGCGTCACCTCGGCCGCTTCATGCAAGCGGGCCATCAGCGGCGCGGAGAGTTTCTTGTACAGCACGACATGTTTTTTCATCAGGTTCTGACCTTCAAATCCAGGGAGTGCAGCGGTGTTGCCGGGGACGCTTCACGGGCCCCGGTCTTGAGAAAAATCGTCAGCACTACCGACAGCAGCAACGCGCCGCTCATCAGCAAGTAGGAGGCACCCGGCGAGCCGGTGCTGCTGTTGAGGTAACCCACCAGGTATGAACCGCCAAACGAACCCAATGCGCCCATGCTGTTGATCAATGCCATGGCGCCTCCGGCAACGTTGGCCGGGAGGATTTCCGGGACGATGGCGAAAAACGGCCCATAAGGCGCATACATGCAGGCACCGGCAATCACCAGCAGGGTGTAGGACCACCAGAAATGTTCGGCGCCCAGCAGGTAGGAGCCATAAAACGCCACGGAGGCGATCAACAACGGCGGCCACACGAAACGTTTGCGCTTTTGCAGCTTGTCCGAGCCCCAGGACACCAGCAGCATGCCGATCACCGCGGCGAGGTAAGGCAGCGCCGACAACCAGCCCGCTTCGACCATATCCATCTGCAGGCCGGCCTTGAGGATCGACGGCAACCACAGCACAAAGCCGTAGACACCAATGCTCCAGCAAAAGAACTGCAGCGCGAGGATGACCACCTGGGGTGAGCGAAAGGCTTCGGCATAGTTCTTCACCGCCTTGAGCCCCACCTGTTCGGCGGCGAGAGCGGTTTCCAGATCGTGTTTCTCAGCGGCGTTCAACCACTTGGCATCTGCTGGGCGCTCATCGGCCAGGCGCCACCAGATAAAGGCCCAGAACACTGCCGGCAGGCCTTCGATGATAAACATCCAGCGCCAGCTGTAATGCTGCACCAGGTAGCCGGACACCACCGACATCCACAACATGGTCACCGGGTTACCGAGGATCAGGAAAGTGTTGGCCCGCGAGCGTTCGGCACGGGTGAACCAGTGGCACAGGTACACCAGCATCGCCGGCATCACGGCGGCCTCGACCACCCCAAGCAGGAAGCGGATGGCGATCAGCATATAGGCGTTGGAGACCACGCCAGTTAGGGTTGCCAGGCCGCCCCAGAGGATCAGGCTGACGAAAATCAGCTTCTTCACACTGCGGCGCTGGGCATAGATCGCCCCCGGCACCTGGAAGAAAAAGTAGCCGAGGAAGAACAGTGCGCCGAGCAGCGAAGACATGCCCGGGGTGATCATCAGGTCCTCGGCCATCCCGGAGGCGGCGGCGAAGCCGTAGTTGGCGCGGTCCAGGTACGCCAGGCTGTAGGTGATAAACACGATGGGCATGATGTACCACCAACGGCGGGTGGCGAGTTTCAGGTGGTTCATGGGGTTGCTCCTGAGCTTGTTGTAGTTGTGGCAACAGGTAACGGATGTAACGCCGGGGGTCAGCCGGCCTTTTGCAGGGCAGGCAGGTCGGCGCGCAAGGGCAGGCCTTCCATATCGCCGCGACTCTGTACCGCGCGGCTGCCGATCCAGTTGGCGCGCTGCACGGCCTGGGCAAAGCTGAGGTTTTCGAGGAGGGCACTGATCATGCCCACGGCAAAACCATCACCGGCCCCTACGGTGTCCACCACCTTGGCCACCGGCACGGCGGCGATGAAGCCTTGGTCCAGATGGCTGCGGTAGTAGGCACCGTGGGGGCCGAGCTTGATCGCCACGGCTTCCACGCCCTGGTCGAGGTAGAACGCGGCAATATCGGCAGGATCTTCGAAGCCGGTCAGCAGCCGACCTTCGCTCAAGCCCGGCAATACCCAATGCGCGAGGCAGGCCAGGGCGTTGATTTCGCGAATCATTTTTTGCTCGCTGGGCCATAGCGACGGGCGCAGGTTAGGGTCGAAAGACACACTGCGGCCTGCCGCACGCATCTGCGTCATTAGCTGGCGCGACAGCTCGGCGCAGGCGTGCGACAGCGCCGGCACAATCCCGGTGGCGTGCAGGTGCCGTGCTTGCAGCAGCGCAGGCGTGATCATGGCGCTGGACAAGTGACTGGCTGCCGACCCGCGGCGGAAATACTCGACGGTTGGATCGTCGCCGGCCTCTTCCCGGGACTTGAGCTGAAAGCCGGTGGGGTGCGCAGGGTCGACCGCCACATGTCGGCAATCCAGGCCTTCGCGCTCCAGGGTCTGGACCACAAAACGGCCCAATGAGTCATCGCCCACCCGGCTCAGCCAGGCCACGTTGAAGCCCAGGCGCGACAAGCCAATCGCCACGTTGCTGTCGGCCCCGGCGATGCGTTTTTGAAACTGGCCAACGTGGGCCAGGTTGCCGGTTTGCTCGGCGACAAACATCGCCATGGTTTCACCGAACGAGAGGATATCGATCTCAGACATGGGCATTCTCCACGCGGGGTTGGCCAAGGCAGGCGAGGGCGGCGACCTGCAAGGCTGTGACCTGCACCAGGTCTGCGCCTTGCAGCGGGAATTCCACTGCACGGCTGATACCTTGGGGCATCAGGTGCAGCAATTGTTCCCACAGGTGCAGGTCGGCGGCGCCGGGCGGCAGGGCGACCAGCTTGCCATCGGCGCGACGGGCCACGGCCTTGCAGTGCAGGTAATCGACATGTCGGCCGAGCAAGCGCGCGGCGGTGTGGGCGGATTGGTCCTGCCAGTGCCAGTTGCCGATATCGAAGGTCATTTTCACGGGGACGGCCAGGCGCTCGGCCTCATCGAAGAAGCGTTGCAGCGGCTCGATACGCCCGCCATGCAGGGTCTGGTCGTTCTCCACCAGCAAGCGCACCGGGTGGCGGTTGAGCAGGGCGCTGAGGCTGTGCAGGTCGTTGGTGTCGGTGAAGTAGCCGAGGGAGACCTTCAACCAGCGCGCACCGAACGCCTGGGCTCGGTCGAGGGTGGTGGCCAGTTGGTTGTTGGCTTGTGCACGTCCGGCCACCCACAGCTCCAGAGGTGAGGAAAACACGCTCTCCAGGTCCTGCTCAGCGGCGGCCTGTGCAAGCTCGCTGGGTTGTTCGGTGGTGAGCAGTTCTTCACGCCATTCAATGCGCCTGGCGCCGGCAGCGGCCAACAACTCGACGAAACTCAATTGGCCACGCTGGCGAACCAGGTCGGCGCCGTAGCTGGAGAGGCTGATGGAAACGGGGTATCTATGCATTGTTATTGATCTCTGAAACCGGTTTCATTTTTAAGCAAAAACATCCTTCCGTAGGAGTCGGCTCCTACAAGGGTTGGGTTGATCCTCGGATGATGAGTTGCGGGGCAAAATCCAGGGAACGGGTCGGCGAGGTATCGCCGCGCAAGCGCTTGAGCAAACAGTCGAACGCACTGGCGCCAATCGCTGCGGTTGGCTGGGCGAGGGCGGTGATGCCGTTGCCTACCAGCGGGTACCAGTCCAGGTCATCCAGGGCAATCAGCCCGACGTCCTCGAATAACCGGCAACCCAATTCGCGCAGGGCTTTGGTGCAAGCGAGTGCGGCGATGCCGTTGGCACAAAACAGGGCTTTGGTTCCGGTCTTGGAGGGGGCAAGGAATGCCTGCAAACGGGTGGCCAAATCATCGCCAATTTCCAGCACGGTGCCATGCAGTCTGTTGCGGCGACTGATCTGGGCATGGAAGCCTTCTATACGCTCGACCCGCGAACTGGTGCCATCGGCCGCTTCGCTGACCAGCAAGATATCCCGATAACCCTGTTGCTCCAGGTGGTCCAGGGCCATACCCACGGCCAGCGGGTTATCCAGGCCCACCAAGTCGCTGTGCAACGCGTCGACCTTGCGGTCCACCAGCACCAGGGGCATTTCCCGTTGCAGTTCCAGCAGTTGTTCGACGTGATGGCCCAGGGTGTTCACGATCAAACCTTCGATGTTATAGGCCCGCAGCGCTGCCAGGTGCTGGCGCTCCTGTTCATCATCGCGGTCGGTGTTGCACACCACCAGGTTGTAGCCGTGTTGGCGGCAGGCGGTTTCCACGCCATGCATCACGGCAATCGAATAGGGGTTGCGGATATCAGCCACCAGCATGCCGATCAGGCGAGTACGGCCCCGTTTCAGGCCACGGGCCATCTGGTTGGGGCGGTAACCCAGGTCATCGATTGCCTGTTCGATACGTTGCGCGATGGCATCGGACAGCAGGGCGCGGTCCTCGCCGATAAAGCGTGAAACGCTGGCCTTGGAAACCCCGGCGCGTGCGGCGACGTCAAGCATGGTGACGCGGCTGCGCTGGGCTGCGGAATAAGAACTCATGGTGCAAGGCCTTTCTTATTGGAATTGAGCAGGCAATCTGAAACCGGTTTCATGAAACGACATGAGCGAGCAGTCGTCAAGTGAGCAACCGGTAAATCGTGCCCTTGCAAACACTCAAATGCCGACGGGCGGAATGCCTTACCTGTTAGTTCTGACAGTATCGGGTCTCAGAAATTGGGTATTTAATTTCTCTGAAATCGAGCCGGGAACCTGGGGTTTGGCTGCCCGTTCTCGACTTATGTACATGAGGGATAAATCATGCCTGGCCCCTTTGAGTCTCATAGCCGCACAGCTTTGCCTTGGCAAAAAAAGGACGGAATCCTTGCTCTGTTGCCCATGGATATTCCCGGTATTGATCCCAGTGACCCGAATGGATTGATTCCAGCGCCATTGATGTTGGCACCGCTCAGGGTTCGAATTCCGATGTGGAGCCCGCCTCCTGAACTTCTGGATACTCCCCACACCCTCAGGCTCCATTGGCTGCGGGGCAGTATTGAAAGCATTGTCGACGTCGTGATTGTCCATGCTCCACCGCCTACGCTGCCAACCTTTTTTGAGTTGTCTGTTCCGTTGTCTGTTCTCAGGGAGCAGTCTGGAAAAGTCCTGTTGTACTACTCGGTGACAGACTCATTCGGCGGGGTCAGTACGCTTGATCCGAAAAGAATGCTCACCGTGGATATGGATCGTCCACAGCTGTTACGTCCCGATGATCGTTTGTTCTTCGTCACCCCTCCCATGCCAATGGATGAGGCGTATTTGGCAAACCATCCACGGGTAGCCTTTAACCTGCCGGCTTACACCGGGCGTGGAGACATGGATCGGATTGAGTTTCATCTATCCAACATTGATCCCCCGTCTGCCAGTGGCCCAATTGGTTCCTACACGCTGGGTATCAATGACCCGCTGATTGTATATTTGGATGCCCATGCCTTTCGCTCCTTGGCCAACGGCACGGGGTACGTTTATTTCCGTGTGTTTGATAAAGCTGGAAATTTCAGTGACCAAAGTGCAGGGGCGCCATTTGAACTGTCGCTGATACCATTACCCAGTAATTTACCTCCGCCACAAATCGCACCTCCGTCCTATGACGACCTCCTGATCAAACGCGATGACGCACGGGCAGGCGTGTTTGTGAGAATCACCGACTATATCGGCTGGGCACCGGGGGATCAGGTCGTGGTGTACTGGAAAGGCCGCCCCACGGCCGTACAGGATGTGGTCAGTTTTCCGTGTGATGTCCTGATCACCTGGGCTGTCATGCGAGGGCCCCTGACTGACGGGCTCGCACCCGAAACGGTGCCCGTGCGCTATGAAATCATTCGTGGCAGCCTGCCGCCATTTCGCTCATTCGCAATACTGGTCAATCTGAACTTGACAGTCGCCGGACAAGATCACGCCCATGCGCCAGCACTGCTCAACAGGGATTTGCCCATCGCGCAAGTCTGGGGGCTTACTTCCAATACCCTGAACGTTGTCAACCATGATGACAATCCGGCAGGTGCCCGCGCTCGGGTCATCCTTTACGAAAACCCGCAGCCAGGTGAAGTCCTGAGATTTTACTGGAATGGTATCGGGCCGGTAGCCAGCTATACCGTGCAGTTTGGGGATGTCGAGGGGCAACTGGTATTTTCGACAGTCATTCCCTGGGCGGTAATGGCAGGCTTTATTCATCCATCGTTGCCGGTTTATTACACTACCAGCAACGGGGTAAATGATCAGCAATCAGACAATACCCTAGTAGATGTTAATACAGGTGTGCTGATTCAATTTCCAGCGCCCATTCTCAATCACACAGTGGTCGGTGGGGGTGGTTATTTATCTTGTTGTTCCGTGCCTCAAGTCTTTTGGGGTGTCGAGTGGTCTGTCAGGCACGATGACCGCTTTGAACTTAATGACTGGGTAGAATTTTATTGGGAAGGTTACTTGACGAATAATTGGGAGCTGCCTGTCATTGAAGAGTCGAAGTATAAAGACGCCAAAGGGTTCTATACCAATGATGATTTGAATAACGGACTAAAGTTCCGGGTTGAACCTTATGAAGGGAAAGTCGTGCCTATGCGGGACTTTGGTTCGGCACGTGCATTTTATCAGGTACGACGTGGCGGTGTTCTGGTAGGTGAGTCCTCGCCCAGACGTATCCGTATTGACCTGAACTATCCAAAGGGAGGTTACTGTAAGGAGGGCGATGCGATTTCCTGTTCAAACGACGGCGTGCCGACACTTATCGAAGCTGAACACAGCTAGATCTTCGGGTCTGGAGTGGTAGCGGCTGCGCTGTAAGTAGTTTCTTTAAAAACCATGCCCCCCCTGAATTTAATGGGAAGGGCAGTTTGCGAAATAAGGTCGTGTGCTGTTTCACGCCTTGAAAATACCGTATGACCCAACTAATGCTGGAGACGAAAATGGAAAGTAAAACGCTAGAAGCTATTCGCTGCTTTGAAAGTAGTCGTCGAACGGGCAGCACGCTTGCTGATTTGCCCGACGGCACCCTGGAGGGCCAGGTTCCAGGTTTCCCCGGGTTGATCAATCGCATTACCGCACTCAAAGAGACATTGGAATATTTAATTCCGCGCTGGGAGGATTTCAGTACGAATCCAGCCTTTCCAGACACCCTCAGGGTCTGGATGTGGCCATTGGGAGGATCGCAACCGTCCGAGCCTTTTATTACATTGACTATATCCTCACCGGCCCCAGCCGGAGTGCCGGTCAATATCGCACTGGGGCAGCGCCCTCCTGGTACCTATTGGCTGATATACGAGGTCTATATCGATAGTATCGGAAATACCAGTCGATCAGCCCGGCAACTGCTGATCGTGGATCTTGCGCCTCCTTATTACAGTCACGTAGGCCCGATTCCTCCGCCATTACCTCCAGCAGACTTGCCGACGCCCGCATCACTGTCGTATTTCCAAGGCTTACCTGATCAGACTGCGTGGTTCACTATTCCCGATTACCTAAGTAACGGACAGGCACCCGGGGACTATGCACTGCTTTACTACAACAACTCGGACGAACCCTATCTGCCTACGCCGGGAAGTACTGATCCAAAATGGTTGATTCCTGATGATAGGCGTTTTCCCTTGCCTTTGTCGGTCGTCATGTTGTTTCTGGACGGACTATGCAGTTTGCGCTACGAGTTGTACGACGCTGCGGGCAACCCGGCGAAGCTGTCGTCCCAGTTTTTGTTTGACGTCGCTCTGTTTCCCGCACCCAGTAATTTCAAGGCACCCACTATCGATCTGGCGGTGCCCGGCGACCATGAAATCGACCTCAAGGACGCAGCTCAGCTCAACGGCGCCATTATCCGTATCCCTGCATACGATAACTTCCTGCGAGGTGCCGAGGGGGACGTTATCAGTGTGACCTTGACCACCTCTTTGGGCTCGCAAACCCTGCCCGATGTGCCGTTGGGCAGCAACGCGTTCCCGTTGCAGGTGCATGCCTCTTACAGAACGTTGGTCGCTTTGTATGGTGCAACGATAGGGCCCTTGAACATGACGGCTTCCTATACCATCAAACGCCGATCGGTCACTTATCCAGTGCCGCAGACAGTAACAACCGACCTGCTCCTATTTGTGGTGGGACCAACGAATCCGAATGCTCCAGAACCTATCAACCCAGATCTCAACCCAGTAGTGGTCAGGGGAGAGGATGCCACCGGCACCGAGGGTAATCCCAATGAGTTGACGCCCGAGCATGCAAACCGGCCAGCCAATGCCTACATAAGATTGTGGGGCAATCCCCCAACGCCGGATGCCCGAGACTTTACGATTTACCTCTTCTATGCGGGTGTACAGGTTGCCGAGTTTTTTGTAGCGGGCGGTGCAGCCAACCAGGAAATTAAATTGCAGATCCCCTGGAGCGTCATTGCACTTCATAACAATGGTCTGAAGCAGGTGCATTACACCATTGGCTCTGCGGGCAACCAGAATCGGCAGTTTTCCCCCCAAACGACAGTGAATGTAACGGCCAACATCATATCTCTTATAGCCCCAGTTATTCGTAACCTTGCAGGCAGCGGCAGCGGTATTATCAATTGCGCCAGCTTCAGGCCAGAACGGCCAGTACCGGGAAACATTGTGATATTTATCCCGCCCTCGGAGCATTTCAGAGTGGGGATGATCGTTACCGTGCATTGGCGAGGCTACCGGGATGATGCGGGCATGAATGAAGTGACGGCTGTCGCCGGCAGCAAGAATTCGATAGCCCTTACGCAAGCGATGGTGACAACAGGGTTCGAGATGACGCTGGAGGACTACTTCACCCGATTCAAGCCCATTCAGCCTACTACGGATGACCGTCTTGCTGGATCGGCCAAGGTTCATTACAGCATCGTGACGGCAGGGGGAACGGTTAACTCCACTGAAGCTACACCACGGGTACGTGGTCAAGTGGTGGGCGCTTCAGGGCCGGTTTTTTGCGACGGTACAGTTGTGCCGGCGCCGTAATCGGTTGTTGCCAAAGGGGTGCAGTGCACCTCTTTGGTGTTTGATGAGTATGATTGGGAGTACGGCATTAACTGGGAAAGATTACTAGGTTTATGTCCAATCAATGCAAGCACTTGAGATAAGTCCTACATAATGCGGTAACCACTCTGGATAACGTTGGCAGCGTTCGATTGGCAGGGTCCCATACACATTGGAACCGGCCAATTTCTTGTGAATTGGAACGCCAACCCAGAGGTCTGTTTAATGTCATCCATATTCAATTTCAATCCTTCGCCCTTGAGTCTCGCGTTGAAGGCCAACGCTGTCACTTTTCTCATGCTTATGGCTCATGCAGCAGAAGCCCGCATTATCACGGGGCCTGACGAGTATGTCCGCCCAGGTCCGGCACCGGATCGTTTTGAGTTACGTCCAGGTTCGGGTTTGACCGTCAAAGGCACCGCAACCAAGGACATCAGTGCCCAATCCGCTCGCCTGGTGGTCACGCCGGGCAGTTCGACTCAAGATATCACCGCTTTTGACTCCAATATTCGTGTAGACGGCTCCGATGTCGTTGCCCGCAAGACTGCGGATGCCGCAATTCGTGCTACTTCAAGCAATGTGTTGGTCACCAACAGTAACCTCATCCACAACAATGGTACCGCGCTGATAGCCGGGCGCTCCCTCAGTGGTACTGATGGCTCCAGCGTCAAGGTCGTCAACAGCACGGTTACCGGGACTAACCGGGGCGCCAGCGCCAGTGCCTATAGCGTGCTGGACTTCATCGACTCCTATATTGAGGCGACGAATGCCAATGGTATTGGGGTCGCATTGCACAGTGGAACAGCCTTTGCCACGGGCAGCACAATTGTAGGAGGCGACAATGGCGTGCAAATGGGGGTCGACGCCTCCTCCGGCATCATGGACAGCACGCTGGTACTGGACGGTTCCACGGTCTCGGGCACGAACGGCGCAGCGATCCTGACAAAGGCAGGTACTCACGCGGATATCCAAGTGCTCAACGGTTCGAGCCTGACGGGTGGCAACGGCAACCTTCTGGAGGTTACGGGAGGCTCCACGGCCAACCTGAATGTCGACCGCAGCGAGTTGTTTGGCGACATCGTGGCCGAAGATGGCAGCACCGCCAAAGTCCAGCTCAACAATGGTTCCTGGCTGACCGGCCAGTTGCATAACGTTGCCGAATTGAGCGTGAACGAGGCATCTCACTGGGTACTGGTGGGCGACAGCAATGTCGATGCACTGAAGATGGACGGTGGTGCCGTGCATTTTGGTGGCGCGGATGAGTTCTACGATTTGGATGTGAAGAGCCTGGAAGGCAATGGTACGTTCATCATGCATACCGACTTCGCCACCCACCAGACCGACTTCCTGAACGTTGAGGGCAAAGCCGAAGGTAACCACAGCCTGCTGCTTGCCGCCACCGGCTCGGAGCTGGCGAGCGGCGAGCCGATCAAGGTCGTACACACCGAAGGCGGCGACGCGCAATTCTCTCTGCTAGGTGACGCCGTGGAAATCGGCGCCTACAGCTACGGCTTGCAAAAAGACGGCACGGACTGGCTGCTCGACCCGACACGCCGTGGCACCAGCGCCAGCGCCCGCTCGGTATTGGCCTTGTTCAATAGCGCCCCCACCGTACTGTACGGCGAGATGAGCATCCTGCGTACACGCATGGGTGAGCTGCGTTTTAGTGCTGGCCAGGGCAACGGTTTGTGGATGCGCAGTTACGGCAACAAATTCGAGGTGGCAGGCAACAAAAATGGTGCGGGGTACTCACAAATCCAGCGAGGTTTCACCATCGGTACCGATGCACCGCTGTCGAGCGGTGACGGCCAGTGGATCGCTGGCGTGATGGCTGGCCACAGCACTTCGGACCTGAACCTGAGCCGTGGCAGTTCGGGGGAGGTCAAGAGTTACTACCTCGGCGGTTACACCACCTGGTTGGACGCCGAGAGCGGGTTGTACTTCGATGGTGTGATCAAGTTCAACCGTTTACATAATGACAGCAACGTCATCATGAGCGATGGCAAGAAAGCCAAAGGTAATTACACACAAAACGCAGTGGGTGCGTCGGCAGAATTTGGCCGCCATATCCAGTTGGACGATGACTTCTTCGTCGAGCCTTATGGGCAGTTGTCGACGGTTATCACCCAGGCGCAGAGCTATGAGTTATCCAACGGCCTGCGAGGCAAGGGGGACCGCTCAAGCACCGTTGTCGGTAAAGCGGGTGTCACCGTCGGCAAGAACATCCAGTTGGAAAGCGGCGGCGTGTTGCAACCGTACCTGCGTACCGCCCTGGCCCATGAGTTTGATCAGAGCAACAAGGTGTTCATCAACAACCAAAGCTTCAACAATGACGTGTCAGGCTCGCGCATTGAACTTGCCGCAGGTGTTGCGATGTCCGTGTCGCAAAACCTCAAATTGCATGCTGACTTTGAAACCAGCGAAGGCAAGGCGATTGACCAGCCATGGGGTGTCAACGTTGGCCTGCGTTATGACTTCTAAGGCGCACGCGTGACAAAAAAAGGAAGCTTGTGCTTCCTTTTTTTGTGGGCGCTTATCCGTTCTCAATTGAACAAGCCCGCTGCAATATTGATCGAAAATCCCAGAATGGCAGTATTGAACAGAAAGCCAATCAACGATTGTCCCAGCACCACTTTGCGCATTTCGCGGGTGGCAACACCGACATCGGAGGTTTGCACGGCTACGCCGATAGTGAAGGAAAAGTACAGGAAGTCCCAGTAATTGGGGGTAATCACCCCTTCGGCAAAGCGCAATGCTGGCTCCTTGCCTTCAGCGGTGTAATAGAGGCGGGCGTAGTGCACGCTGAAAATCACCCCGATCAACAGCCACGAGCCCATCACCGTGACCCCGGTAAAACCGTAATGCAGCAGGCGTTCGGCGGTGCCCAGGTCCTTGCTGCCGGCAAGGCCAAAGGCGATGGTCGCCAGGCTGGCAATTGCGGCAATACACACCATGAACAACACCAGGGCGGCGTTTTCATCTTCGACTTCGGCGATGCGTTTGACGTCCTCGGCCTTGGCGCGGATGGTCAGGCGCACCATCAGTATCAGGTAGGTCCAGACCCCGGCGTTCCAGCCGATCAGGACTTTGGTGAGGATTGAGTCGAAGGGCGCCAGAATGCCGATTGCCAGTCCCAGGACGGCGGCAGCGGACAGGCGAGGGTGGGTACGGGCGAGGTAGGACATGGTGCTCACAAATGCAGGTTTGGTGAGCAACCATAGCCTATTCCTGTAGGAGCCGGCTTGCCGGCGCCTACAGGGTGGGACTATCAATCGTGGCGTTTGCGCACCAGTTTCATGACGACCACGAAGAACACCGGTACAAACACCACCGCCAATGTCGCGGTGATCATCCCGCCAATCACCCCCGTACCAATCGCCTGCTGGCTCGCCGAACTGGCACCGGTGGCAATCGCCAGTGGCACCACGCCGAGGATAAACGCCAGGGACGTCATGATGATCGGTCGCAGGCGCAGGCGTGCGGCTTTCAGCGTGGCCTCGACCAGATCTTCACCCTGGTCATACAGGTCCTTGGCAAACTCGATGATCAGGATCGCGTTTTTTGCCGACAGCCCGATAATCGTGATCAAGCCGACCTTGAAGAACACGTCATTGGGCATGCCGCGCAGCGACACCGCCATGACCGCGCCCAACACGCCCAGCGGCACTACCAGCAACACTGAGGTGGGGATCGACCAGCTTTCATACAGCGCGGCCAGGCACAGGAACACCACCAGCAGCGACAACATCAACAACAGTGGCGCCTGGGCACCCGACAAGCGCTCCTGCAACGATAACCCGGTCCATTCCTGGCCCAGGCCCGCCGGCAGTTGTGACACCAGCCGCTGGATCTCCTCCATCGCCTCGCCGGTGCTATGTCCAGGTGTCGCTTCACCGGAAATGGCGATGGCCGGGTAGCCGTTGTAACGGGTCAACTGTGTCGGGCCCTGGACCCAACGTGCCTCGACAAAGGCCGATAATGGCACCATCTTCCCGGCGTTGTTGCGCACATGGATCTTCATCAAGTCTTCGACCTGGCTGCGTTGGTCGCCTTCGGCTTGCACCACCACGCGCTGCATGCGGCCCTGGTTGGGGAAGTCGTTGATATACGCCGAACCAATGGCCGAGGAGAGGATATTGCCGACATCGGCGAACGACACGCCCAGGGCGTTGGCCCGCTTGCGATCCACTTCAAGCTGCACTTGCGGTGCCTCGGCCAGGGCGCTTTCACGCACGTTGGCCAGGATCGGACTTTTTTCCGCCGCTGCCAGCAGCTCGGTGCGAGCCGCCATCAACGCGGCATGACCCACGCCACCCCGGTCCTGCAAGCGGAACTCAAAGCCACTGGAGGTGCCCAGGCCATCCACCGGCGGCGGCAGCACGGCATAGGCCATCGCATCCTTGAGCTCGGTAAACGCCATGTTGGCGCGATCGGCAATCGAGGCGGCGGAGTCGTCGCTGCTACGCTGCGACCAATCCTTGAGCGTGGTAAACGCCAGCGCCGCATTCTGCCCGGAGCCGGAGAAGCTGAAGCCCATGATCATTGTCGTGTCACCGACGCCCGGCTCGGTCGCGTTATGTGCCTCGATCTGCTCGGCCACCAGCACCGTTCGGTTCTTGCTCGCACCCGGCGGCAGTTGGATATCGGTGATGGTGTAACCCTGGTCTTCCACCGGCAGGAACGAGGCGGGCAGGCGGCTGAACAAAAAGCCCAGGCCCACCAGCAATACCAGGTAGATCAGCAGGTAGCGGCCGCTGCGCTTGAGGGCATAGGCGACCCAGCCTTCGTAGCGATCGGTCAGTTGTTCAAAGCGGCGGTTGAACCAGCCGAAGAACCCGCCCTTGGCATGATGCTCACCCTTGGCAATCGGTTTGAGCAACGTGGCGCACAGGGCCGGGGTCAAGGACAGGGCGAGAAACGCCGAGAACAGGATAGAGGTGGCCATCGACAGCGAGAACTGCTGGTAGATCACCCCCACCGAGCCGGCCATAAAGGCCATCGGCAGGAACACCGCCACCAGCACCAGGGTAATGCCGATGATCGCCCCGGTAATCTGACCCATGGCCTTGCGCGTAGCTTCCTTGGGCGACAGGCCCTCGGTGACCATGATCCGCTCGACGTTCTCCACCACCACAATCGCATCGTCCACCAGGATGCCAATGGCCAGCACCATGCCGAACATGGTCAGCACGTTGATCGAGAAGCCCAGCAACAGCATGGTGGCAAAGGTCCCCATCAATGCAATCGGCACCACCAGCGTGGGGATCAAGGTGTAGCGCACGTTCTGCAGGAACAGGAACATCACCGCAAACACCAGCGCCATGGCCTCCAGCAAGGTGTAGACCACCTTGGTGATCGAGATTTTGACGAACGGCGAGGTGTCGTAAGGAATCTTGTATTCCACATTGGCCGGGAAGTAGCGTGACAGCTCATCCATCTTCGCCCGCACCAGGGTCGCGGTGTTCAGGGCGTTGGCGCCTGGCGAAAGTTGCACGCCGATAGCGGTGGACGGTTTGCCGTTCAGGCGTGTGGAGAACTGGTATTCCTGGCTGCCGATCTCGACGCGCGCCACATCACCAATGCGCACAGTGGAGCCGTCCGGGTTGGCTTTGAGCACAATGTCGGCAAATTCGGCCGGGGTTGAGAGCTGGCCCTTGACCAGGATCGACGCGGTAATCTCCTGGGTGTTGGTGCCCGGCAAATCACCAATGCTGCCGGCCGAGACCTGGGCGTTCTGCGCGCTGATCGCGGCATTGACGTCGGCCGGGGTCAGGTTGAAACCGATCAACTTCTGCGGGTCGATCCAGATCCGCATCGCCCGCTCGGCGCCATACAGCTGGGCTTTGCCCACACCGTCCAGGCGCTTGAGCTCGTTCATCACGTTGCGCGCCAGGTAATCGCTGAGCGCCACGTCATCGAGCTTGCCGTCGTTGGATGTCAGCGTGACCAGCAGCAGGAAGCCGGCGGAGACCTTTTCCACCTGCAAGCCCTGCTGGGTCACCGCTTGCGGTAGGCGCGGCTCGACGACCTTGAGTCGGTTCTGCACATCCACCTGGGCCATTTCCGGGTTGGTGCCCGGCTGGAATGTCGCGGTAATGGTCGCCGAGCCCAGGCTGCTCTGGGATTCGAAATACAGCAGGTGATCGACACCGTTGAGCTCCTGCTCGATCAGGCTGACCACGCTTTCATCCAGGGTCTGGGCCGAAGCACCGGGGTACACCGCATAGATTTCCACTTGCGGCGGCGCGACGTTAGGGTACTGCGCCACCGGCAACTGCGGGATGGCGAGGGCGCCGGCCAGCAGGATAAACAAGGCGACCACCCAGGCGAAGATTGGGCGGTCAATAAAGAACTGCGGCATTGTCTCTGATCCCTTTGATTACTGGCCGGCTGCCTGGGCGACAGGTTCGGAGCTGGCATCGACGTCGACTTTTTCACCGGGGCGTGCATGCTGCAGGCCTTCGACGATAATCCGGTCACCGGCCTTCAGGCCGCTGTTGACCACCCAGCGATCATTGATCGCCGCGCCCAATTCCACGGGTTGCTGGCTGACGTTCTGCTCGGCGTCCACCAGTAACACCATCGGGATACCGGCGCTGTCGCGGGTGATTGCGCGTTGCGGCACACTCAGGCCTTGCTGATCGACCGCCTGCTCCAGGCGCACGCGGATAAAGCTGCCGGGCAACAGGTCAAGGTCCGGGTTGGGGAACTCGCTGCGCAGGATGATTTGCCCGGTGCCGGGGTCGACGGAAATTTCCGCAAACAGCAGCTTGCCCGGCAGCGGGTAAAGGCTGCCGTCATCCTGGATCAACGTGGCCTTGGCCTGGTCCTGGCCTACTTGCTTCAAGTGCCCGGCGCGGAAGGCACGGCGCAGGTCATTGAGTTCGCGGGTCGATTGGGTAAGGTCGGCGTGGATCGGGTCCAGTTGCTGGATCAGCGCCATGGGCGTGGCTTCGTTCTGGCCCACCAGAGCGCCTTCGGTCACCAGCGCACGGCCAATGCGCCCGGAGATCGGCGCGGTCACCGTGGCATAGCCGAGGTTGAGCTTGGCGCGCTGCACCGCCGCCTGATTGGCCGCAACATCGGCGGCAGTTTGCCGGGCAGCGGCGCGGGCGTTGTCGTAGTCCTGGGCGCTGATGGCATTGCCTTCCACCAACTGGCTGTAGCGTTGCTCTTGCAGGCGCGCCTGGAAGGCATTGGCCTCGGCCTTGCGCAGGCTTGCCTGGGCGCTGTCGAGGTCGGCCTTGAACGGCGCCGGGTCGATACGGAACAGCACGTCGCCCTGTTTGACGTCGTGGCCTTCCTTGAATACCCGCTGCAACACCACGCCTGCGACCCGTGCGCGCACCTCGGCAATACGCGGCGCGGCGATGCGTCCGCTCAGCTCACTGCTGATGGACAGTGGCTTGGCTGCGAGGGTTTCGACGCGCACCTTGGCCAGGGGCATTTCGGGGGCGTCGCCTGCGGAGTTGCCACACGCGCTCAGGGCCAATGTCAGTGCGAGAAGGCAAAACGGCGCAAACAGATTCTTTGACATGCTTTTATCCCAATATTGACTGGCGCATCCTACGGGCGCCCCCGTCACTGTGCTGTGAAGCTCTGTAGGTGGTGTGTGAAGAAATGTAAGGTACGGCGCACGCCGAGGCACGTGCGTATATCCTTCACCGCCGTGGATCCTAACAAGCTCTTGTGATCAATGACGACCTAATGTGGAAGCAAGCCCGCTCCCACATTGGATTTGTGTACGACAAAAAACCGTATTAATTGGAAGCACCATGCCCAACATCCTCCTGGTCGAAGACGACGCCGCGCTGTCCGAGCTGATTGCCAGTTACCTTGAGCGCAATGGCTATCACGTCAACGTGCTCAGCCGTGGCGACCATGTGCGCGAGCGGGCCAGGCTCAATCCGCCGGACCTGGTGATCCTCGACCTGATGCTGCCCGGCCTCGACGGCCTGCAAGTCTGCCGCCTGTTACGCGCCGATTCGGCCGGCCTGCCGATCCTGATGCTCACCGCCCGCGATGACAGCCACGACCAGGTGCTGGGCCTGGAAATGGGCGCCGATGACTACGTGACCAAGCCCTGCGAGCCACGAGTGCTGCTGGCGCGGGTGCGCACCTTGTTGCGCCGCAGCAGCCTCAGCGAACCCCAGGCGGCTAACGACCAGATATTGATGGGCAACCTGTGCATCGACCTCTCGGAACGTTCGGTGACCTGGCGCGACCAGGCGGTGGAGTTGTCCAGCGGCGAATACAACCTGCTGGTGGTGCTGGCCCGGCATGCCGGTGAAGTGCTCAGCCGCGACCAGATCCTGCAGCGCTTGCGTGGCATCGAGTTCAACGGCACCGACCGCTCGGTGGATGTGGCCATTTCCAAGTTGCGCCGCAAGTTCGACGACCATGCCGGTGAGGCGCGCAAAATCAAGACGGTGTGGGGCAAGGGTTACCTGTTCAGCCGTTCCGAGTGGGAATGCTGAGACCATGTTCCGCGTCCTGATCCGTCTTTACCTGCTGACCATCGTGACTTACAGCGCGGCGATCTACCTGATCCCCATGGGCATCATCGAGGTCTTTCACGCCCGCTACATGAACTACAACATTGAGCAGTCCCGGGGTTTGCAGAGCCTGATCGTGCGCCAGTACCACAGCCGGCCGGTGGAGCGCTGGTCCGAGGTCACCGACCAGTTGGCCCGGGACTTTGCCCCCTTGAAAGTGCAATTGATGCATCGCCAGGATGCCCGCTACACACCGGCCGAAGAGCAATTGCTGGAGCAGGGCAAGCCGGTGATTCGCCTGGGGGAGTGGGGCTGGATGGAAGAAATCAGCTCGCCGCTCAATGGGCAATTGGCGGTCAAGATGACCATCCCACCCGACCCGCTGGACATGAACCTGCTGTACTGGACCATGAACGTGCTGATCGGCGCGGCGTTGCTGGGCGGGCTGTTGATATGGCTGCGACCGCACTGGCGTGACCTGGAACGCCTCAAGGCGACAGCGGCGCAACTGGGCCGGGGCCATCTGGAAGAGCGTACGCACATTCCCCCCAGCTCCAACATCGGCAGCCTGGCAGCGGTGTTCGACACCATGGCCAACGACATCGAGCACCTGCTCAACCAGCAGCGTGACCTGCTCAACGCGGTTTCCCACGAACTGCGCACCCCGCTGACGCGCCTGGACTTCGGCCTGGCGCTGGCACTGTCCGAAGACCAGCCGGCTGCCAGCCGCGAGCGCCTGCAAGGCCTGGTAGCGCACATCCGCGAGCTGGATGAGTTGGTGCTGGAGCTGTTGTCCTACAGCCGCCTGCAAAACCCGGCGCAACTGCCCGAGCGGGTGGACGTGGTGCTGGATGAATTCATCGACAGCATCCTGGGCAGCATCGACGACGAACTGGAAAACCCCGAGATCGTGATTGATGTGGTGCTCGATTGCGCCGTCGAGCGCTTTGCGCTCGACCCACGCCTTACCGCCCGCGCCCTGCAAAACCTGCTGCGCAATGCCATGCGCTACTGCGAGCGGCGGATCCAGATTGGCGTCAAGGTGTGCGCCAAGGGCTGCGAGATCTGGGTGGATGACGATGGCATTGGCATCCCCGAGGAACAGCGCGCACGGATTTTCGAACCGTTCTACCGCCTGGACCGCAGCCGCGACCGCGCCACCGGCGGCTTCGGCCTGGGCCTGGCGATCAGCCGCCGGGCAGTAGAGGCACAAGGCGGCACACTCACCGCGCAGGCCTCGCCGTTGGGCGGTGCACGCATGCGGCTGTGGCTGCCCACCTGACCCTGCGGTGGAGCGGGGCTTGTGTTAATGCCAGTCAGTTAAGGCTTTTTTGTAGGAGCGAGGGGGACGCCTAGTTCTTGCTCGCGAAGGACGTCAACGATAACGCGTGTTTGCTAGGTAAACGCGGCGCTCTCAAGTTCTTCGCGAGCAAGCTCGCTCCTACAGAAAGCAGAACCCGCTTAACAGACTGGCATTAAGAGTCCTGTTTTTGGCACATGCACAGCCTTACCGCCCCTGACGCACCCTTGCTATAGTTCGGCCTTTATCAGCCGCCCGCCAAGGATCACTGCCATGTCCGAATACCAAGCCTTTGTCGTCGAACTCCACGGCAACGTCGCCCATGTGCAGATCAATCGCCCAGAAAAGATCAACGCCATGAACGCGGCGTTCTGGAGCGAGATCATCGAGATTTTCCAATGGATCGAAGACACCGATGCGGTGCGCGCCGTGGTCCTGAGTGGCGCCGGCAAGCATTTTTCCTCGGGCATCGACCTGATGATGCTGGCCTCGGTAGCCAATGAGTTTGGCAAGGACGTGGGCCGTAATGCGCGCTTGCTGCGGCGCAAGATCCTGCAACTGCAAGCCTCGTTCAATGCCGTGGACAACTGCCGCAAGCCGGTCCTCGCGGCGATCCAGGGCTACTGCATCGGCGGCGCGATCGACCTGATCAGCGCCTGTGACATGCGTTATGCCGCTGACGACGCGCAATTCTCGATCAAGGAAATCGACATCGGCATGGCCGCCGACGTTGGCACCTTGCAGCGTCTGCCACGCATCATTGGCGACGGCATGCTGCGCGAGCTGGCCTACACCGGCCGTACCTTCGGCGCAGAAGAAGCGCGCAGCATCGGCCTGGTCAACCGCACCTTTGCCGATCATGAAAGCCTGCTGGCCGGGGTGATGGAGCTTGCAACGCAAATTGCCGCCAAATCGCCGATCGCCGTGACCGGCACCAAGGCCATGATCAGCTACATGCGTGACCACACCATCAACGATGGCCTGGAATACGTTGCCACCTGGAACGCTGCTATGTTGCAATCCAACGACCTGCGCGTGGCCATCGCGGCCCATATGAGCAAGCAGAAACCCGAATTCGTGGATTGACTGAACATGACCCCAGGCTGGATAACCACAACGCTGCTGGACAATGACGCCCCCGGCGGCTGGGCCGTGGCCCGCAGCCGTGAAGGCTTTTTGCTGGACGACAATGGGCCGCTGTTTCCCAGGGAATGGCTCAAGCGCCAGGACTTGTCGGTATTGGCCGAGCATGGCATCGGCCACCTGGATGGCGAGCCGGTGTACCTGCTGGAGCTGAACAGCCCTGGCGATGTGCAAGGTTGCCGCTGGCAAGGCCTGCGGGCCTTTATGCTGCAAGGTGACCACCGCCTGTACAAAGTCCTGGGCTATGCCGCGCAAATCGGCACCTGGGCCCGCGAGCACCGTTTTTGTGGCAGCTGCGGCCAGGCGATGGTGCAGGTGCCCCGGGAGCGCGCGATGTTCTGTCAGGCGTGCGACCTGCGCAGCTACCCGCGTATTTCCCCCAGCATGATTGTGTTGATCACCCGTGGTGATGAGATTCTGCTGGCACGCTCACCGCGTTTCGTCACTGGGGTCTACAGCACCCTGGCCGGGTTTGCCGAGCCAGGGGAGTCTGCCGAAGACTGCCTGATCCGCGAAGTGCGCGAGGAAGTGCAGGTCGAGGTGCAGAATATCCAGTACGTGGGCAGTCAGTGCTGGCCGTTCCCGCACTCAATGATGCTGGGCTTTCACGCCGAGTATGCCGGTGGCGAGATCGTGCCCCAGGCCGACGAGATCGAGGATGCGCAGTGGTTCAACATCCACCAGTTGCCACCCTTGCCGGCGTCGCGCTCGATTGCCCGCTACCTGATCGACCTGTATGTGGCGCGCCGCTTAGGCCACGCTGAACCAGTGCTGCCAGGCTAGGCGCACAGTCAGGCCGAGGACCACGGTGATAAACACCGGGCGAATGAATTTGGCGCCGCCGCTGATGGCACTGCGTGCGCCAAAGAACGCGCCCACCATCACCGACAGGCCCATGCTCAGGCCGACAATCCAGTCCACCGAACCATTGAAGATAAACACCGACAGCGCCGCCGCGTTGCTGACAAAGTTCATGCTGCGCGCCACGCCGCTGGCCTTGACCAGGTCGACGGGGTACATCAGCAAGGTGCTGACGGTCCAGAACGCGCCGGTGCCGGGACCTGCCACGCCATCATAGAAGCCCAGGCCAAAGCCCTGGGTCGACTGCCATTTCTTCTTGATCGGCGCATCCGCGTCCAGCGGCGCCTTGGGCGTACCACCAAATAGCAGGTAGATACCACAGGCGAAAACAATCACCGGCAGCATCTTGTTCAGCCATTCGGCGGGCAGGTAATGGGCGACGACGGCACCGACCAGCGCGCCGACCAGCGTACCGACGATGGCATGCACCCACTGGCGCGGGTGGAACAGCTTGCGCCGGTAGAAGGTGAAACTGGCGGTGGCCGAGCCGAAGGTCGAACTCAGTTTGTTGGTACCCAATACCAGATGGGGCGGCATGCCGGCAGTGAGCAAGGCCGGGGTGGTGAGCAAGCCGCCACCGCCGGCAATGGCATCGATAAAACCGGCAACAAAGGCAACCACGGCCAGGATGGCCAGGGTGGAGAGGTCAACGCTGAGTTCAAAAGGCATGGAGGCGACTTATTTTCGGCGAGGCGCAGAACGGGGCTGCGCGAAAGTCCGATAGCTTACCTATAACCGATTGTTACGGCGACTGTTGCAACAACAACAGTGATTCAACAATTCACCCACCTGGGCAACATTGCCCTGCCCAGGTCCGGAACAGCCGAGCGCCCCTAGCATGGGGCTTTGCGCACACTGGCACGCTTGCTGCTCCACAACCTGCACATCCCCTGTGTGCGAGGTACCGAACAATGACTCAGCAAGCCGTGAAATTTGCCTATTGGGTGCCCAACGTCAGTGGTGGCCTGGTGGTCAGCAAGGTCGAACAACGCACCGACTGGGGCATCGACTACAACCGCAAGCTGGCACAGTTGGCAGAGGCGGCGGGGTTTGAATACGCCTTGACGCAAATCCGCTTCACCGCTGGTTACGGCGCCGAATACCAGCATGAATCCGTGGCCTTCAGCCACGCGTTACTGGCGGCCACCAGCAAGCTCAAGGTGATCGCGGCGATCCTGCCAGGCCCCTGGCAGCCGGCACTGGCGGCCAAGCAACTGGCGACCATTGATCAACTGACCAATGGCCGGGTGGCGGTGAATATCGTCAGCGGCTGGTTCAAGGGCGAGTTCCAGGCCATTGGCGAACACTGGCTGGAACATGACGAACGCTATCGACGTTCCGAGGAGTTTATCCGCGCGTTGAAAGGTATCTGGACCCAGGACGAGTTCACCTTCAAGGGCGATTTCTACCGGTTCAACAATTACAGCCTCAAGCCCAAGCCCCTGGGGCAGCCGCACCCGGAGATTTTCCAGGGCGGCAGCTCCCGTGCAGCGCGGGACATGGCGGCACGGGTGTCGGATTGGTATTTCACCAATGGCAATACCCCGGAGGGGATCAAGGCCCAGGTGGATGACATCCGTGCCAAGGCCGCCGCCAATAATCATTCGGTAAAAGTCGGGGTCAACGCCTTCGTGATCGCCCGCGACACCGAGGAAGAAGCACAGGCGGTACTGGCCGAGATTATCGACAAGGCCGACCCGGAAGCGGTGAATGCCTTTGGTGATGCCGCCAAACAAGCGGGCAAGGCCTCGCCAGAAGGCGAGGGCAACTGGGCCAAGTCCAGTTTTGCCGACCTGGTGCAGTACAACGACGGTTTCAAGACCAACTTGATCGGCACGCCGCGGCAGATCGCCGAGCGCATCGTCGCCCTCAAGGCGGTGGGAGTGGACCTGGTGCTGGCGGGCTTCCTGCATTTCCAGGAAGAGGTGGAATATTTTGGCCAACGCGTGTTACCGCTGGTGCGGGAGCTGGAGGCCAAGACTGTTACGACGGGCAGTGCCAGGTTGGTTGCGTTACCGGTATAGCGCTAGGGCCTGCTCGTCAGGTTGCCGAAGGATGGATTTTTCCAGGCGCAGGGCGTCGGTGTGGTCGGCGTAATAGTCGTTGATCAGGGCAAAACGCCGGTAGCCACTGCGTTCATACAAGGCGATGGCGCCAGGGTTGTCGGTGCGCACCTCAAGACGCAGGTAGGCACAGTCGTGCGCCATGGCGCAGGCTTCGATGTGCGCCAGCAGTTGCTTGCCCAGCCCCATGCCCCGGGCAGGCGTGGCGATGGCCAGGGAATACAGGCGCGCCAACGAGGTGCCGCGATGGAACAGCACCAGGGCATAACCGAGCAATTGTCCTGCGTTTTCGGCCACCAGCAACTGTGCGTGAGCACGGCTGATCATCCATTGGAAACTGCGCGGGGAAAGTCGGTCCGTGGTGAAGCAGTGCTGTTCCAATGCCACCAGTGCTGGCAAGTCATTGAGTGTTGCAACGCGAAAGGAAAGAGTCATATAACCGCCGTAAAAGTTGCGTAATCGAACGGGACTTCTCTGAAAGATCGTGCTTAATAGAAAAGGTCAAGTTCTCTAGCGGATCAATCAATATGTCAGCGGTACAAAGTCATTGGCGAGAAGTATCCGAGCAAACAGTCACGGCGACAATAACTTCCGGTGGATATTTTTCCACACCTCCCAAGAGTGCAAGTCAAGTCGTGATCATTGTTGAACGCAAGGAAGATTGGGCCTCCTACTTTCCCAGCGAAGACATTGTCACCGCCCAGGAATACCTCGAACACCCCCGGGAAAACGAGGCGGGTAAGCGGGTACAGGTGATCAACCTGTGTCGCAGCTACAAGTACCTGGGGCATGGCTATTACTGCTCGTTGCTGGCTGAAGCGCGCGGGCACAAGGTGATTCCGTCGGTGCGGACCATCAGCGAACTGACAAAAAAGTCCCTGTATGGCCTGGCTCTGGATGACCTTGATAAAACCCTCGATAAAGCGCTGAGTCATCATCTTTACAGCAATACAGAAGGTTTTACCCTGACACTGTATTTTGGCCGAACCAATATTGCACCGTTGCAGGACTTGGCCCGGCAGTTATTTGAAGCCTTTCCGTGCCCAATCCTGTTAGTTGAGTTTCGCAAGAATAACGGCTGGCATATCGAAGGTGTCAAGTCCGGGGTCTTACATAAGTTGCGTGATGATCAGGAAGATCAATTTGCCCATGCCCTGGACAACTTCAGCCGCAGGATCTGGCGCCAGCCGCGTTCGCGGCGTCTGGCCCGTTATGACCTGGCGATCCTGCATGATCCCCAGGAACAGTTGCCACCGTCCAATGCCAAGGCCCTGGATAATTTCGTACGGGTGGGCAAGGGGCTGGGGATCGATGTCGAGTTGATCGAACGCAAGGACTACGCACGGCTGGCCGAGTACGACGCCTTGTTGATCCGCGAAACCACCAGCGTCGATAACCACACTTATCGTTTCGCCAAGAAAGCCGAGAGTGAAGGGTTGGTGGTGATGGATGATCCTGCTTCGATCCTGCGCTGTACGAATAAGGTCTACCTCACGGACCTGCTCAAGAGCCATCAATTGGGCATGCCCGCCACCGAAATCCTCTACAAGGAACGACCGGAAGATTTCGAGCGGGTTGGCGAGCGCCTGGGCTTTCCCCTGGTGCTGAAAATCCCCGACGGTTGTTTTTCCCGTGGGGTGATCAAGGTCGAAAGCCAGGAGGCGCTGCTGGCCGCCACGGCGGAGCTGTTCGAACATTCGGTGTTGCTGCTGGCCCAGGAGTTTTTCTATACCGAGTACGACTGGCGCATTGGTGTGCTCAACCGCAAGCCGATCTTTGCCTGTCAATACTTCATGTCCAAGGGCCATTGGCAGATCTACAACCACAAGGCCATCGGCCAGGATATCAACGGTGAGTGTCGCACCCTGGCAGTTCACGAGGCACCGAAGGCGGTGGTGGAACTGGCGGTCAAGACCGCAAACCTGATCGGCGACGGGTTGTACGGCGTGGATTTAAAGCAGTCTGGTGACAAGGTGGTGGTGATTGAGGTCAACGACAACCCGAATATGGATGCCGGGATTGAAGACGCCTATTTGCAGGACGACCTGTATTCCCTGGTGCTGGAGGAGTTCGTGCGACGCCTGGAGCTCAAACGCCAGGGTCAGGTCTGGTGATTTGCCTTGAACTCAGCGAGGGCGCATTGCGCCGCACCGAGCGCGAAAGCGCCGAGATCCTGTTGTTCAGCAATCCCGATAGCCATGAACGTGAATTATTGCGCGAGCGCTACAAAGTCGATGAGCATGCGCTGGCGTCAGCGCTGGACCCGGACGAGGTGTCGCGTATTGAGTTCCATCCCGACAACCTGTTCCTGATCTGGAAGCGCCCGCAAAACTATTCCGGTGGCAGCAACCTGGTGTTTGAAGTGTCATCCTGTGGCTTGCTGTTTTCACCGGACCGCCTGCTGGTGATTGCCACCGACGACAGCCAACTATCCGGCCTGGGTGCGCGCCGGCCACTGCATACACCGCTGGATGTGCTGCTGGATCTGCTGCTTAACAACATCCACCACTATCTGGGCCATCTCAAGGTGATCAAGCTGGTCGCCCGGGAATTGCAGCAGCAGTTCAACGCCTCGATGAGCAATCGCCACCTGATGCAGATGTTCAGCCTCAGCGAGAGCCTGATCTATTACATCAATGCGCTGCACAGCAACGGCGCAGTCTTGACGCGCTTGCGCAACCACGGCGAGAAGGAACATTTCAGCCCGCAGACCCTGGGCTTGATCGACGACCTGATCATCGAGAACAACCAGTGCTACAAGCAGGCAGAGATCTACTCCAATGTGTTCTCCGGGCTGATCGATGCCCGGGGCAACCTGATGAACAACAGCATGAATAACCTGCTGCGCAAGCTTACGCTGATCAACGTGGTGTTCCTGCCGTTGAACCTGATCGCCAGTATTGGAGGGATGTCAGAGTTCAGCATGATGACGGCAGGGACGCCGTGGTGGGTGGCGTATCCATTGTTTCTGCTGGCGATGGCGCTGGGTGCAGTGGGGATGGTGCTGGGGCTCAGGCGGATTGCCAGGGGCGGGGGGAAAGCGGGGTGACTGAAGCCCGCTTCCCACATGGGTGCCTAGGCACCGGCTTGCAGCGTCAGCACTTCAAAGCCATCCGCGGTGACGGCCACCGTGTGCTCCCACTGCGCCGACAAGCTGTTATCGCGAGTCACCACGGTCCAGCCATCCTTGAGACTGCGCACCTTGGCGCTGCCCTGGTTCAACATCGGCTCGATGGTGAACACCATGCCTTCGCGCAGAGTCAAGCCGGTGCCCGGGCGGCCGAAGTGGAGGATTTGCGGCTCTTCGTGCATTTCACGGCCAATCCCGTGGCCGCAGTACTCACGCACCACACTGTAGCCATTGGCCTGGGCGTGGCTCTGGATCGCATGACCGATATCTCCCAGGCGGGCGCCGGGCTTGACCTGGCGAATGCCGGCCCACATGGCCTCGAATGTCTGCTCCACCAGGCGCCGGGCCTTGGGTGCGACCGCGCCGATCATG
Organism: Pseudomonas sp. TAE6080; assembly: GCF_018732265.1. Lineage (NCBI taxonomy): Bacteria > Pseudomonadati > Pseudomonadota > Gammaproteobacteria > Pseudomonadales > Pseudomonadaceae > Pseudomonas > Pseudomonas sp. TAE6080. Next base: position 155,272 of record NZ_JAHIDY010000005.1, on the reverse strand, counting down.
TACATCTTGCTGGAGTCGGCGATAAACCCGCCTTTCTCCAGGGTGATGTCGATATTGACGATATCGCCGTCCTTCAACACGGCCTTGGCATCCGGCATGCCGTGGCACACCACTTCGTTGATGGACGTGTTGATGCAGAAGGGGTAGTCATATTGCCCAAGGCTGGCAGGGCGCGCCTGCAGGTCGTGGCGGATAAACGCCTCGACGGCGGCGTCCAGTTCCAGGGTTGACTGGCCGGCGCAGACCCGGCTGTCGAGCATGCTGAATACTTGGCCCAGCAGGCGGCCCGCTTCGCGCATCACGGCGAGCTGTGGGGCAGTCTTGATCATCAACTGCGCCCCCGGATCAGATCGGGCTTGTCGAGCAATAGTTTGTTGATCAGATCGTTGTAGGCCAGGTGCGGATTTAGCTCGGCCAGCAGGCCGATCTTGATCCAGAACTCGGCCTGGGCGTTGATGGAACGGTCCATGGCGGCGCTGGCCAGGCGGATTTGTTCATGCAGTTGGTCGGTGATCTTGACGATGCCCATGAGCTTCACTGTGCGGGATTGATATACAAAGCGTATACGTTTCGTATATTGCTCGTAAACCCCGGCAGTTGACTTGCCACTGGCCGCCGGTTAGTTTCGCTTCATGACATTTCAAACCTATCGTTCCCAGCCAAGCATTATTACCGCCATTCCTCATTTGGCGGGATAGCGCTCGGCTGTACCCAAACCCGCCCTAGAGGCGGGTTTTGTTTTTCCGTCTCCTGGGCTCTGCTAAACGTCAGGAGACACCCATGAGTAGCCCGCTGCCGCAGCCCAACGCCGACGATGGATTGCTTGAGCATTATGTAAAGAAAATCCTCGCCGCACCGGTCTACGACCTGGCCGTGCGCACTCCCTTGCAGCCGGCCCCGGCGCTATCCGCGTTGCTTGGCAATCAGGTCCTGCTCAAGCGCGAAGACTTGCAGCCGACGTTTTCCTTCAAGATCCGCGGCGCTTACAACAAACTGGTGCAGCTTACGGATCTGCAAAAAGAACGCGGGGTAATCACTGCATCGGCGGGTAACCACGCCCAGGGCGTGGCACTGGCGGCGCGTGAACTGGGGATCAAGGCGACCATCGTGATGCCGTGCACCACGCCTGAATTAAAAGTGCTGGGCGTGCGCTCGCGAGGCGCCGACGCGGTGCTGCACGGGGCCAGTTTCCCGTTTGCCTTGGCCCATGCATTGCAGTTGGCCGAACAGTCGGGCGGTACCTTTGTTTCGCCGTTCGACGATCCGGATGTGATCGCCGGCCAAGGCACGGTCGCCATGGAAATCCTGCGCCAGCAACAAGGTGCGCTGGACGTGATTTTTGTGCCGGTGGGCGGTGGTGGCTTGATTGCCGGGATCGCTGCCTACATCAAGTATTTACGCCCAGAGGTGCGGGTCATTGGCGTGGAACCGGAAGGCTCCAGTTGCCTGCTGGCAGCCCTGCGCGCAGGCGAGCGGGTGGTATTGCCCAGCGTGGACAGCTTCGCCGATGGCACCGCCGTCGCACAGATCGGCGCCTACGGTTTTGAAATCTGCCGCCAGTACGTCGATGAGGTCATCACCGTCAGCAACGATGAACTGTGCAGTGCGATCAAGTTGATCTACGACGATACCCGCTCCATCACCGAGCCATCAGGCGCGCTGGCGGTTGCCGGAATCCGCCGCTACGTGGCACGTACCGGGGCCCAGGGGCAGACGCTGGTGGCGATCAACTCCGGGGCCAATATCAACTTTGACAGTTTGCGTCACGTTGCCGAACGGGTGGCGGCGCAAGAGCACAGATTGAATGTGGGAGTTGTCGAGCTTTAGCGAGGCTACGATGGCGCCAGCAAAAACACCTCGGGGTGTCAGATGGCCAACGTCATCGTTAACGACCATCGCAGGCAAGCCAGCTCCCGCATTTGATCTGCGGCGTTGACTGGCTGCGTTATTGCACACTGGCCTTCTCGACGGTGGCCGATGCCGACCAGATGCGGTAACGCACTTCGACATCTTTTGGAACATATACAACGATGGGCAGCTTGCTGTTGTAACGCAGTACAAAACCGTCACCGACTACCGGCACAAAGTCCTTGCGGGTCTTGCCGTCGGGGCAGGCCATCAGCGTGCTCATGGGGCCGTTGACCTTCTCCAGCCGGTAGAACGGATAGCCCCAGCCTTCGAGGTTCTTTTCTTCCAGCACACCGCCCAGGCGTTGTTGGTTGCAGTCTACGGTCAAGGTCTTGCCGGCCAGGATCTCGACCTTGAAGTCCTGCTCCTGCGGCTTTGCGACCAGGTGGATGACTTGGCGCACATAACCGGCATCAGCCTTGGGGTAAGGTGCAATGTCTTCAAGTTTTGCCGCATTGGCCTGGGCGCAACAGGCTGCAAGGCCAAGGAGGGCGAGGGTATTGAGCAGAGGGAAGTTCATGGGGCGTCCTTGTCTGGAAGGATGAAAAACCCGAACACGATGCCAGCCTACGGCCCAGGCTGCAAATTGCCCTACAACTTATATAAGCATCGTCGCTGCTTATGAGAAAAGGATCCAACGCGCTCGGACCCGGGGAGTAGGCTAGTGGGTTGAAGGCGTTTGCCAGCAGGTGAATATTGATAATAAGGAGAGGTAGCCATGCTTTCGGAACTGGAACTGCGCAGCATTATTGAAGGAAGTTTTCTGCCGAAACGTTGTGAATGCATCAAGGCCGAGGATGCGTCGCTGACGATCAAAGTCTACGACGATGACGGTACAGACCTGACCGTCACCGGCATCCAGGCCGACAAGCTCGACAGCAGTCGGGCCATTTGCAATCTGATCACTGAGTTGCGTGAAGACCTCAAGCACGCCCACGCACCCGCCCCACGCAGGGCCGGCGCGAGATTTTACTGATCAGCACGCTGTAGGCGGTGTCATGACAGTTTGCGGGCCTGGATAACCCCAGGCCCAGCATTATCTGCGTGGACACTGCCAGCCTCAGACAATTCCGATACGGCTCACTCCTATCTCCTTGTTACTGTTTCCCCACATCTGGGGAGGTAGTGCGTGCAACAAAAAATCGCAGCAGAGTTTCTCGGTACCTTCTGGTTGACTTTCGGCGGTTGTGGCAGCGCCATCCTGTCGGCGGCGTTTCCCGGACTGGGGATCGGTTTTGCCGGCGTGGCATTGGCGTTTGGCTTGAGTGTGCTGACCATGTCTTACGCGGTGGGTAGCATCAGCGGTGCACATTTCAACCCGGCGGTGACCGTCGGCCTGTGGGTTGGCGGACGACTGCCAGGGCTGGATGTATTGCCCTACATCATCGCCCAGGTAGCCGGTGCGACTGTTGCCGCGGCGATACTGGCGCTGGTTGCCAGCGGCAGGCCGGGGTTTGAAATAGGCGAATTCGCCGCCAATGGCTATGGTCACTTGAGCCCGGGGCAGTACAGCTTGTTGGCCGCAGTGGTGGTGGAAACGGTGTCGACGTTCTTCCTGGTGTTCATCGTCATGCGAACCACGGCGCCTGGGGCGACTCAGGGGTTTGCACCGATTGCCATTGGCCTGACGCTGACCCTGATTCACCTGGTGTCGATACCTGTGACCAATACGTCGGTCAACCCGGCGCGCAGCACCGGGGCCGCATTGTTTGCCGGCACCGATTACCTGATGCAGCTCTGGCTGTTCTGGCTGGCGCCGTTGGCGGGTGGCATTGTCGGCGCCGTGGTAGCCAGGGCCATACGGGAACGGCCGTGAGCCGGGCTACCAACTCATCCGGATGCCAGCATTGCCGCTCACGCCTTCCTGTGTGTTGGTGTCCAGTTGGGTGCTGTAATCAGCGGCCACGTACACGCTGACGCTGGAGGACAGTTTGGCGACCACGCCGACGCCAAGATCAGCATAGGCCGATTTGTGGTCACTTTTGATCCGGTCAACGTCATCGTAAGTCACCGTGTCGCTGCCACCGAAGGTGCGCCAAGCGTTGACCCGCAGATAAGGTTCGACAGGGGTGTCTTGCAGCAAGTAGCGGCCTTTCAAGCGTGCACCCACGCGTCCTGTCCAGTAATCCTGGGAGTCGAAGGACACACTGGAGATCCCGTCGTTCTGGCGGTCCAGGTCAATCTGTTGGTGGATCACCTGGGCTTGCGGCTCCACCACCCAGTTCGCGGAAACGGCAAACGGGTAGCCCGCTTCGGCAGACAAGGCCAGCGCATGGCCTTTGGTATCCATTTTTATCCCGCGCTCGGATTTATTATCACCGTCCAGGCGCGTGCCCATGGCCACCAGGTCCACGTACCAGCCCTTTGGATCGGTCAGCGTCCAGTAAGCGCCATAGTTGTCGCCGGTGAGTTTGACTTGCCCGGAACGCTGGTCCTCAAAACCCAAGGCAAAACCTTTGACATCGCCTTGCAAGCGGCTCTGACCGATAAACAGTCCCAAGCGCTGGATTTGCCCGTCATCGGTTGCCGAGGCGTACAGATCATGGCCCACCTGATAGCCCTTGAGGCTGCCGTCGAAACTCGGCGACACCGTGCCCGACCAACTCAGCCGCAAGTCGCTGCCATAGGCCCGGCCCCAACCAGCAGGAACCGTGCCGGTTTCGCCCAACAGGCTTTGCTCGCCCTGGCGATCATGGAAGGTGCCAAGTGCTTGCAAGGTCATGCGCTGGGCCGCCGGCACCACCACCGAGTACACCGGCACTTCGACGCGATACAGCGGGATCGGCTCCGCGCCAGCAACAGCGGTAGGCAAGGGCGGTGTGGTAACGGCGGGTGCCGGCGAGGTTTCAGCCGGTACGGTGGTCGGTGGTGGAGCCGGAGGCTCGACCGGTGCCACAGGCTGATCTGTGGGAGGTTCCACCGGTGGCTCGTCAGGATCGACCACCGGCGGCACGGCCGGGATCGGTGGTTCCGGAACGATCACCGGTGGAACCACTGGCGGCGTTGGCACGGCGGGAGGCTGGACGGCGACCACGGAGGAGCGCAGGTACCAGTTGTTCTCTGAACCGGCGGTTACGCCACCTTTGAACAGGAAATACTCATAGGCCCCGGCAGACACCGCGCCTTTGAGGGCAAAGGCATCGGTAGTGCTGGTTGCGCCGTTAAGCGCCTGCACCACTTCAATCCCGTTGTTGCGGGTCAGCCCACCCAGGCCACCAAGGTTGCTCACCGCCAGTTGGGTATTGCCGCTGATCGCACCTTGGGATACCACCAGCTTGTCACTGGCCGAAGTCTCGTCACCCAGCACTGTTTGCAGCCACAGTTGGCCATTGTTGCCGACATAATTACCGTACACCGTCAGCGAATCCGTGGCGCTGTTGCTGGCGCTGGTCATATCGATGGTCCCGGCGTTATTGACCGTCGCCAGTTGGCCGGCGGTATAGGGCCGGACACTGCCTTGGGTCACCGCCAGCACGCTGCTGTTGTCGATGGAGAACACCCCGGTGCCGCTGGCGCTATCGCCCAGGAACAGATCCCCCGCCAGGTCCAGGCGCGAGCCATTGTTGAGGTCGAAGGTTTCCCAGCCGATATAGCGGCCGGCGTTACTCGAAGTGGTGTTGTCGAAGGTCAATCGATCATTGCCCAGGCCACCATCTATCGACGGTGTGCCAGCCAGTTGGCTGGCACCCAGGCCAGCCAGCAACGCAGTGTCATCACCGTCGCCCATCAAGATGGCAGACTTGATCTGACCACCCGCGCGCCATTCCAAGGTGTCGTTGCCCACGCTGGCGCGTATCTCGCCATTGATCACGCCGCCGCTGACGATAATGGTGTCATTGCCGCCGCTGACGCTGATGTTGCCGCCAATACTGCCGCCGGTCACGCGGATCCAGTCAGTACCAAAGCCGGTCACCAGGTTGCCAAGGATGGCGCCACCGGACATGTCATAGATATTGTTGTCCAGCTTCATATCCACCCGGCCGATAGTCCCGGCGGTCTGACTGGCGACATCGCCGTCTTCAAACGCGCCGACGATGGTGCCGCCCAACATGCGGAACGTATCGCGGCCATCGCCCTGGGCCAGGGCCTGGATCTGCCCGCCACTCATCACGAAGTCGTCGATGCCGTTGCCTTGGGAGACCGTTCCGGTGACGGTACCGGCGCTGATCTGGAGGCGATCGGCGCCGTCGCCCTGAGTCACCGAACCGACGATACGCCCGGAATTTATCGCGACCCCATCGTCGCCCGCGCCAAACACCACGTCGCCATTGACGGTGCCCGAGCCGCCCGCAGGCAGGGTCAAGGTGTTGTTGCCGGACAAGTCGACCAGGCCTGCTGCGGAGGTGTCGCTGTCGCAGGTATAGCTGTCGTCACCGGCGCTTGGGGCGAAGACGCAGGCGGCTTGTGCCGGGGTTTGCAGTGAAAGGATGCCGACCACAAAAACGGCGGGTTTGATAGAGAAGTGGTCATTGCTCATCGGTCGTCCTTGTCTTTGTAGGAAAACTGCACGCTGTAAAGGTCTAGTACAGTTTGCGGCGACTGGCAATGTTTAAGAAACGGCTGAAAGCCACGTAAATCGTGGCTTTCAGTGATGGCGTTGTGAGACTGCTTGAGGGGTTATTCGTTTAATTGCTGGCGATAGGGTAGGTCGGGCCCTGTCTTGCCACACGTCAACGCTGCGGCACGAATGGCGAACTTGAGCATGGCGTCGATCTGCTCCTTGGCAAGGCTGCGCAGACCTTCGACCGAATCCAGTTGCTGCTCGGTCAGCCAGGCAATCAAGGCTGCCTGGAAGGTATCGCCAGCGCCTACCGTGTCGGCCATCACCACCTTGACTGCGGGAGCCGACCAACTGCCATGCTGGCGGCTGAACACGCTGGCCCCGTCACCGCCACGGGTGAGGAAAATCAGTTGGCAGCGGTGCTGAAACCAGCCTTGCAGCACGCTTTCTGGCGCCTGGCCGGGGTAGAGCAGGTGCAGGTCTTCGTCGCTGACCTTGATCAGGTCGGCATGTTGCACCAGCTCTGCAACCCGCTGGCGCCACAACTCGATGTTGGGTTCGGGATTGAGGCGCACATTCGGATCGAGGCTGATCAGGCGTTTGCCGCTTTCCCGGCGGACCAACGCCAGCAGGCTGTCGGCCACCGGCTGCACCACCAGGGAGAACGAGCCGAAATGCAGGCCGCGCACCTGCGCATCAAGGACGGGCAGATGCTCGATCTGCAATTGCCGATCCGCACAGCCTTCGCCGCGGAAGCTGTATTGCGGTGATCCATTGGCTCCCAGGGCAACCATCGCCAGGGTGGTCGGTGCGGCAAACTCAACCAGGTAATCGTCGCGCACACCTTCGTCCCTGAGGACCTGGCGCAGGCGCTGGCCCAGGTAGTCGCTGGACAAACCGGCGAACAGGCCCGCGTCGATCCCCAGGCGACGCAAGCCGACGGCGACGTTAAACGGCGAGCCGCCGGCAATGGCCTTGAAATTGACTTTGGAGGCCTGTCCGCTGGCATCCTCTTCGCTGAAAAAATCAAACAGCGCTTCGCCACACACCAGATACATAGTTATTCGCTCTTAAAGGGTTGCCACGTGCTGTTGATAGCGCTCATAGGCCTGCTGATAAGCCACGACGCTGGCGGCGACGGGTTGGGTGCGGCTCGCCGGGTCGACGCTGACGCAACGTGCACACAACGCCTCAAGGCTTTCGCCGGACTGGCACCACGCCGCCTGTATCGCCGCGCCCAGGGCCGCTGCTTCGCTTTGTTCGGTGCAGACCACGTCGGTGTCCATGATATCGGCGACCATCTGCCGCCACACCGGGCTTTTTGAACCGCCGCCGATCAGGCGGATACTTTGGCTGTGCAGGCCGGTCTCGCGCAACAGGTCAAGACCTTGGCGCAAGCCAAAAGTGGTGCCTTCGACCACCGCACGGCACAGGTTGCCACGGGTCAGGTTGGTCATGGTCAGGCCGTGCAGGCTGCCAGTGGCGTGGGGCAGGGCAGGCACGCGCTCGCCATTGAGGAATGGCAGCATGCTGACGCCCTCGGCGCCGATCGGGGCCTGGGCCACCAGGGCGTTGAACGCCACCAAGTCCAATTCGAACAGCTCGCGGATAACGCCGGTGGCATTGGTCAGGTTCATGGTGCAGATCAGCGGCAGCCAACCGCCACTGGATGAACAGAACGTCGCTACCGAGGCCTGGGCGCTGACATTTGGCTGCTCGGCGAAGGCATAGACAGTGCCCGATGAGCCCAGGCTCATGGTAATCACCCCCGGCGCGATATTGCCGGTACCAATGGCTCCCATCATATTGTCGCCGCCACCACTGGACACAATGGCATTGGGGTTGATACCGAGGCGCTCGGCAACGGCCGGCAGAATGCTGCCCAGCGTCTGATCGGCTTCGATCAGTGGGGGTAACGCGGCCTCCAGGCGCCCGCTGGCATCGATATGCCGCAGCAAGGGCAGGTCCCATTGCCGGGTGCGCACATTGAAATAACCGGTGCCCGAGGCATCGCCATACTCGGCGCAGGCCCGGCCGGTGAGCCAATAGTTGAGGTAGTCGTGGGGCAGCAGGATATGTGCAATACGCGCGAAAACATCCGGGTGCTGCTCCAGGGTCCACAACAGCTTGGACACGGTGTAACCCGGTGCAATCGCGACGCCCAGGCGCTCCAGTGAGCCGCTTTCACCGCCCAGGTACTGCAGCAATCGCTGGTTTTCGGCGCTGGTCTCGGTGTCGCACCACAGTTTGGCCGGGCGCAGTACCCGGCCATTGTCGTCCAGCAGCACCAGGCCATGTTGCTGGCCGGAAACGCCAATGCCGAGGATGTCCTGGCCGTCCACACCGGCCTGTTGCAAGGCGCGGTGGGTGGCTTCGGTAAAGGCATCGAGCCATTCCTGGGGGGGCTGCTCGCGACGACCATTGGCGCCGCTGATCAGGGTGTGCGCAGCGGCGCCCAGGCCTAGCACCTTGCCGCTGGCAGCGTCGAGGACAATGGCCTTGGTGCCTTGGGTACCGCAGTCGATGCCGAGGAACAGAGATTGTCGGATCATAGTTATCGCTCAATGGGGCGCGGTCAAAATGTGTGTGCGGGCTTGCTCGCGAAAGCGGCGTTTCAGTCAAACATTTATCAGCTGACCCACTGCTTTCGCGAGCAAGCCCGCTCCCACATTATTTTGCCCAAGTTGTGTCAGTGAACGTTGGCGAGCAGCTGCTTCAGGGTCTCTGCGACACCCTTGTCACGCAAACTGGCAAAACACCGTTCAAACGCTGCCACAAACGCGGGTGAGTTGGGAATCGCCGTACCAAAAATCTCTTCAACGCTCAGCAACCGCTGGCTGATCAACGCATCGTCCGCCACCAGCGCCCGGCAGAAGTCCGCACGAGGGTCGGGGATCCGGTAGCGTACGCCGTTCTCATCCACACCCTGCAAATACAAGGCCCAGGCCGCCACCACCAGTGCTGCCCGTTCAGTTTCGCGGCCATCGGCGATCAAGCGGTTGATGGTCGGTACGGTGAACTTGGGAAACTTCGATGAGCCATCGGAACATACGCGCTCCAACTGATCGGCAATCGCCTGGTTGGAGAAGCGGTCTACCAGGGTCTGCTTGTAGTCGCCCAGGTCGATACCCGGTACGGGCGCCAGGTTGGGCGTCACGTCCAGGTCCATATAAGCACGCATATACGCGACAAACAGCGGGTCGTTCATGGTCTCGTGGACAAACCGATAGCCCTTGAGAAAGCCCAGGTAGGTCAGGGCCAGATGGCTGCCGTTGAGCAGGCCGATCTTCATTTCTTCATAAGGCGTGACGTCGTCGGTGAACTGCACCCCCACCTGTTCCCAGGCCGGGCGGCCGTTGACGAACTTGTCTTCCAGCACCCATTGCACAAAGGGCTCGCACACCACCGGCCAGGCATCGTCGATGCCGTGTTCATCATGCAGTTGCAGACGATGTGCAGTGCTGGTCATCGGCGTGATGCGGTCGACCATGGCGTTGGGGAAACTCACATTTTCCTTGATCCAGTCATGCAGGTCAGCATTGTGCAGCGCCGCGAAGGCCAGCAGTGCCTTGCGAGTCACGGCGCCGTTATGGGGCAGGTTATCGCAGGACATCAGGGTAAAGGCTGGAATACCTGCAGCGCGGCGCTGGGTCAGGGCCGCGCAGATAAAACCGAACACGGTTTGGGGCGCGTCGGGGTGGGCCAGGTCATGCTGGATCTGCGGCAGGTGGGCCATGAACTCGCCATTGCTGTCGTCGATGCAGTAGCCGCCCTCGGTGATGGTCAGCGACACGATACGAATCTCTGGGCTGGCCAGTTTGTCGATCAGGGCCTGGGCACCGTCCTGGGCCAGCAGCATATCGCTGATGGCGCCGATCACGCGTACTTCGGTATCGTCGGTGTCGCCCAGCTCAAACAGGGTAAACAGATAGTCCTGGCCAGCCAGGTCATCTCGCGCCTTGCGGTCCTCAGCGCGCAGGCCGATACCGCAGATGCTCCAGTCCAGGCCCTCGCCGGTATTCATCAAGGCATCGGTGTAATACGCCTGGTGCGCGCGGTGGAAACCGCCAACCCCGATATGGGCGATGCCCTGGCGGGTATCAGCAATGGCGTAGGCCGGCAGGCGGACTTGCGGCGCGAGCTGCGTGAGGTTTTGCTTGTTCAGTTTCATCAAAGGTTCTCGCGAAATCAGGCGGCAGCGCGCAGTGGACGAGCCACGGCAACACCCGCGGTGTCGAACAGATGGCAGTGCGCCGGGTCCAGATGCAGTTGCAGCGTCTCGCCATATTGGCTGGCCATGTCGCCACGAATGCGCAGGGTCAGCGGCTCACCGCTGCTGGTGAGCACATGGCAGAACGTGTCGCTGCCCAGGCGCTCGCCCACATCGGCGGTGACGGTCAGGGTGGTATCGCCCGGCGCGGCGAGTTCCAGGTGCTCGGGGCGGATGCCCAGGGTTACCGCACTGCCCGCGCTCAAGCTGGCGCCGCTCAACGGCAGGCTGATCAGGGTGCCGGCATCCAGCTGTACGTCGCAGCCCTGGCCATCGACACGCGTGACCTGGCCTTTGAGAAAGCCCATTTTCGGCGTCCCCAGGAAGCCTGCGACAAACAGGTTGGCCGGCTGGTGGTACAACTCCAGGGGGGAGCCGACCTGTTCGATGCGGCCGCTGTTGAGCACCACCACTTTGTCGGCGAGGGTCATGGCTTCGACTTGGTCGTGGGTTACGTAAATCATCGTCGCTTGCAGTTCTTTATGCAGGCGCGCCAGTTCCAGGCGCATTTGCACGCGCAGCGCCGCGTCGAGGTTGGACAGCGGTTCATCGAACAGGAAGATTTTCGGGTTGCGCACAATCGCCCGGCCAATGGCCACACGTTGGCGCTGGCCGCCAGACAACTGCTTGGGCTTGCGCTCCAGCAACGGGCCCAGCTCAAGGATGCGGGCAGCCTCACTGACTTTGCTGTCGACGATCTGTTTGTCGACGCCGGCCAGGTCCAGGGCAAACGACATGTTCTTGCGCACGCTCATATGCGGGTACAGGGCGTAGGTCTGGAACACCATGGCCAGGTCGCGCTTGGCCGGGGTCACTTCGGTGATGTCACGGCCATCCAGTTCGATGGTGCCCTCGGTGACTTCCTCAAGGCCGGCAATCAGGCGCAGCAGGGTGGACTTGCCACACCCGGACGGCCCGACGAAGACTACGAATTCCTTGTCGTTCACTTCCAGGTCGATGCCCTTGATGATGGAAAAACCTTCGAAGCCTTTTTGCAAATTCTTGATTTTCAGGTTGGCCATGATGGGCCTCCATTTTTTATAGGGGTCGTTATTTCACAGCGCCAAAGGACAGGCCGCGCACCAGTTGCTTCTGGCTGATCCAGCCGAAGATCAGGATCGGCGCGCAGGCCAGGGTCGAGACGGCGGACAATTTGGCCCAGAACAAGCCTTCGGGGCTGGAGTAGGAGGCAATCAGCGCGGTCAATGGCGCGGCGTTGGACGAGGTCAGGTTCAGTGACCAGAACGCCTCGTTCCAGCACAGGATCAGTGACAGCAGCACGGTGGAGGCCAGGCCGCCCTTGGCGATGGGCAGCAATACCCGCACCATTTCCTGCCACAGCGTGGCGCCATCCAGGCGTGCGGCTTCGAGGATGTCCTTGGGAATGTCCTTGAAGTAGGTGTAAACCATCCACACCACAATCGGCAGGTTGATCAGGGTGTAGATGATGATCAGCGCAAGGCGCGTGTCCAGCAGGCCCATGCTCTTGGCCAGCAGGTAGATCGGCATCAGCACCCCCACCGGTGGCAGCATTTTGGTCGACAGCATCCACAGCAGCGTGCCCTTGGTGCGCTGGGTTTCGTAGAACGCCATGGAGTAGGCCGCAGGCACCGCAATCAGTAGGCACAAGGCGGTCGCGCTGAAGGAAATCAACACCGAGTTCCAGGCATAGCTGAAATAGTTGCTGCGCTCGTTGATGTGCAGATAGTTCTCAAGGGTTGGCGTGTAAATGAACTGCGGCGGCGTGGCAAACGCATCGATTTCGGTCTTGAAACTGGTGAGCACCATCCAGAAGATCGGGAAGAAAATCACGATCGCGATGGCCCAGGCCAGAGTGCCGAGCAACAAGCTTTGCAGGCGGCGGGATTGTTGAAGTGTCATGGCGCGGCCCTCAAGGCTTGTCAGTCAGGTTTTTGCCGAGCATCCGCACCAGGATGATCGCCGCGATATTGGCAATGACCACGGCAATCAAGCCGCCTGCCGAAGCCATGCCCACATCGAACTGCACCAGCGCCTGGTTGTAGATCAGGTAGGCAAGGTTGGTCGAGGCGTAGCCGGGGCCGCCGTTGGTGGTGGTAAAGATTTCGGCGAACACCGAGAGCAGGAAGATGGTCTCGATCATCACCACGACGGCGATGGGCCGTGCCAGGTGCGGCAGGGTCAAGTGCCAGAAGATCGCAATCGGGCCGGCACCGTCCAGGCGCGCCGCTTCTTTTTGCTCCTGGTCCAGGGACTGCATGGCGGTCATCAGGATCAGGATCGCGAAGGGCAGCCATTGCCAGGACACAATGATGATGATCGACAGCAGCGGGTAGTGCGCCAGCCAGTCCACCGGCTGCGCGCCAAACAGCTTCCACAGGGCGGCCAGCACGCCGGACACCGGGTGGAAAATCAGGTTTTTCCAGATCAGCGCACCGACGGTGGGCATGATGAAGAACGGCGAGATCAGCAGCACCCGCACCAGCCCACGGCCAAAAAACTCGCTGGCCTCCAGCAACGCACTGATCAACACCCCCAGCACCACGCTGATCAACAGCACGCTGCCCACCAGCAATAGGGTATTGGTGGCACCGGGCAGGAAGCCCGAATCGGTGATGAAGTAAGTGAAGTTCTCCAGGCCCACGAATTGGTTTTCGCCGGGGTAGAGCAGGTTGTAGCGGATCAATGAAAAGTACAGGGTCATGCCCAGGGGCACGATCATCCACAGCAGCAACAGGGCTACCGAGGGGCTGACGAGGAACCAGCCTGGGTTGAGCAGGCGGTTTTTAGAAGTATTCATGACAATCAGAACCCATTGGAGGCCGACAGAATCCGCCTTGGAATGCGGTCAATGTAGGCGCTGGCTTGCCTGCGATGGCGACCTGTCAGTAGATAAATCAGTTGATTGATCGACCGCTATCGCAGGCAAGCCAGCTCCCACATTTACAGTGTTAAGGCTGGGTTATTTGGGGTAGCCGGCCCGCTTCATTTCCCGCTCGGTGGTGGTCTGTGCGGCAGCCAGGGCCTGGTCCACCGTCTGCTGGCCGGTCAGGGCGCCGGAGAAGAATTTGCCCACCTGGGTGCCAATGGCCTGGAATTCAGGAATGGTCACCAACTGGATGCCGATATAGGGCACCGGCTTGAGGGTCGGGTTGGTCGGGTCCGCAACTTTCAGTGACTCCAACGTCACCTTGGCAAAGGGCGCGGCCTGCATGTACGCCTCGCTATAGGTCGAGGCGCGGGTGCCTGGCGGGACATTGGCGATGCCATCGGTCTTGGCCACCAGCGCACCGTACTCCTTGGACGTCGCCCAGGCACTGAAGACCTTGGCGGCATCCTTGGCCTTGGAGCTGGTGGGGATCGCCAGCGACCAGGAATACAGCCACGAGGTGCCCTTGTCGGTGACCTGTTGCGGGGCAAAGGTGAAGCCGACGTGATCGGCGACCTTGCTCTGGGTTTTGTCGGTAACGAACGAACCGGCGACGCTGGCATCCACCCAGATCGCGCACTTGCCACTGTTGAACAGCGCCAGGTTTTCATTGAAACCGTTGCTGGACGCGCCCGGCGGGCCGGACTTCTTCATGTTGTCCACGTAGAAGTTCAGCGCATCCTTCCACTCGGGGCCGTTGAATTCGGGCTGCCATTTCTCATCGAACCAGCGTGCACCATAGCCATTGGCCAATGTGCCGATCAGCGCCATGTTCTCGCCCCAGCCGGCCTTGCCGCGCAGGCACAGGCCGTATTGCTCCTTGCTCTTGTCGGTGAGCTTTTGCGCAAACTCGCCAATCTGCACCCAGGTCGGATGTTCAGGCATGGTCAGCCCGGCAGCCTTGAACAGGTCGGTACGATAGTAGGTGATGGAGCTTTCGGCATAGAACGGCAGGGCGTACAGCGAGCCCTTGACGGAAAGGCCGTCGCGTACCGAAGGGAAAACATCGTCCAGGTCGTAGGAGGCCGGCAGATCCTTCATCGGTTCCAGCCAGCCCTTGGCGCCCCACAGTGCGGCTTCGTACATGCCAATGGTCAGTACATCGAACTGCCCGCCCTGGGTGGCGATATCCGTGGTCAGGCGTTGGCGCAGGACATTTTCTTCCAGCACCACCCAATTCAACTTGATGTCCGGATGCTCGGCCTCGAAGGTTTTCGAGAGCTTTTGCATGCGAATCATGTCGCTGTTATTGACGGTGGCAATGGTCAGGGTTTGTGCGCCAAGGCTGACGGCGCTGAGGGTCATGCAGGTACAGGCAAGCAGTGCTTTTGCTGTGAAATTCATCGCGCACTCCAGTTCTGCGCCGAGGGGCTGCAGAAGGACAGTTATTGTTGTTGTGTCTTCCATGGCAGCAGGAAGAGTGTGCGTTGATTACAGCCTGCTGTAGGCGTGGTGACAAATCCTTGGGAGCACTTGGGCTGATACTTTTTTGCACTGAGCCTGCGGGGCAGTCAAAACCTCACATAGAGCAGCGACCTGTTATTTCTGACAGTAGACGCAAGGGAACAGCAGAGGGTTAATGGTTTGGCAAAACCTAACCAGGAGATGCTTATGAACTGTTCCCGCGTAAACCCTAAAGACCACACCCTCTATAAAATCGCACTGGGCTTACTCATGGCGATTTCTATCAGTGCCTGTACAACAAAACCTCCCGAATCACGAGAACCTCCTTGTACTCAGGCGGGGTATTTTAAAAGCACTGACAGAGTGGGGG
This sequence comes from Pseudomonas sp. TAE6080, assembly GCF_018732265.1. Classification (NCBI taxonomy): domain Bacteria; kingdom Pseudomonadati; phylum Pseudomonadota; class Gammaproteobacteria; order Pseudomonadales; family Pseudomonadaceae; genus Pseudomonas; species Pseudomonas sp. TAE6080. The sequence goes on along the minus strand of NZ_JAHIDY010000005.1, from coordinate 139,911 downwards.
GGTTCTACCGATGTGTGTTTAATTCAGCGATCCAACGGTGGATTCAGTATCCTTATACATGTCCCACCGGGCTGGAGTTTGACGAACGTCTGGTGGCATGTGTAAGGCCTTAGCAGTTTCGGAGAACGCTGGCTGCTGGGTGAATCAACGCAAAAAAAACAGGGGATAAGTGCATTGCACCTATCCCCTTGTTTGCTGCAGTTCAACCCGGAAAGTGTCGCTGTTGGATCCAGACATCATCTATATCGTAGATCCCGCCAGTCGTCGGATTCATAACAGCTATTGAGGCTTGAAAACTCCCGCCTTTCCAATAACCCAGATATTCATCGACATAGTTCCATGTATTGAGGTTGTTGACGGTAATGTTGCGCGTTAAATTAGCCAGATGAATGAACATACTGGTTGGCCCGCCGATGCTGGCAAACTTGTTGACCCTGTATTTGAACCTGACTCGATAATACCCATAGTCGACCGGGGTATAGGTTTTGTAAATTCTGACACCATCTCCTGTCAGAGGGCCGTGCCGTAGGTAGTAGTTGCCGTCCGCCTCGCGCTGGATGCTTTTCTCTTTGGGATACTGGCTGATCCAACCATTCATGAACCCACCGGTAAAGGGCGTTTTGTCTGAGATCAGCAAGCTCAAGATGGAGTACGCAACCACTGGAAACTCAAGCGCTGTCCATTCATCGGTACTGTGATTGAGGGCCACTTTGAACTGCATTGTCAGTAAAGTGCCATTTCCCAGGTCTCTCAGGTAAGTATTGAGTAGCGTCAGCAGTTGATACCCTTGGTTCAACCACCCATCAGTCACCCGGGCACCCTGGGTACCGTCCAGCAGGGTTAAGTTGTGTGCCGTACCGTCGGGTTTGTTACCGAGAAAACGCAGCCATACCGGCTGGCCCCTGGCAATGAACGGCCAGATCCCCAACCTTACCGTTGCATCACCAATCAACTCGTCCACATTAAGTACGCCGTTAGCCGCTTCATCGATGCGGATTACGGTTTTGCTCAATTCGGTCACTGGAATGGCCTTCAGCGTCACGATCAGCACCGCTGACGACCGGGTCACGCCATTGCGTATGACGGAATACCTCATGGTGAGCAGCGTGTCGCGGTTGTCCAGGTTTGCGGCAAAGAGTCCCGCCGGCAGGTTGAATCTGACCGTCCCACCCGCTTCTCCAAATCTGGGGCCGAATTCCCCCGAGCCTGGCGCGGGGGCACCCAACACCTCCAGCGTGATACTGTCGGTGGTGGGCATCGGACTATAGGCAACTTCTACCGTTGCACCGGACGTGACCTTCAGCGGCAATAACGTCACTGAGTTGCCGGAACCGGTTGCCTCCAGCAAGGTAGGCACCGCAAATTCCGCAGGGATGGCCTGCACGGTGTATCTGCGCTCTGGAAACCACAAGACATTGGACGAGGAGGCTGTTCGGTCAAATGTCACCCCGAAGCGCATGGTCAATTGCGTGCCATCCTTGGCTTGGCGCAGTTCAAATATAGGTGCCTGCGGCTGGATACCGTTCTGCTCGCCGCTATACATCACCAAGTCGCCGTTGTAGAGCGTGCCGTTATAGGGTGCGCCATTCGCATAGGTGCCGCTCAGTTCAAACCACATCCGTTGATTACGATTGATAAAGCTCCAGCGATCGACCAGGGCCCGTTCGTTGCCGATCAATTTGCTGATATCCAGTACGCTGCCGGTATGACCTTCGAGGTAGGGTTGAGGGAGCACAGGTGGTAACACAAACAGGTTCAGTACCTGCGATGGCTTTTGATGGGCGCCCAGCAATACGGTGTACTTCACTTCGATATAGCGCCCAAATGCAGTAAGGTTGGCGCCAATGACTTCTGCTGGCACCTCGAAGTGCACGGTTCTGGAGGTGTTGCCATCCTTCGTTTCGCAATAGGTACCGATCTCGGGAATACCGGTCCAGCAGGCGCGGATAAGATGACTGGGGAGCATTTGTGGGTAGGTGACAGCGATAGTTGCGCCGTTCAGGGCGGCCTCGGGCACCAACTGGTCGGGGGAGCGCTGGGCTTGCAACACCTCAGGGCGTAGCAGGTCCAGGGCTTGCCCCACTGTGATAACCAGGACCTCTGAGTAACGTGTGTCGCCGCCGGTTGCGGATACCAGTGAATAGCTGAGGCGTATTTCCCGATTCAAACTGGCATAGATCAGCTCCTCTAACAGCGTAAACACCACTAGTTTGCCTGCCGTCCCGCTATTGAGGGGGATCTCGCCACTGTCGCTACCACTGCTGTTCGCTCCGAGCAATACCCACTTGAAAATATCGCCGAGGAACGTACGCGTGTACGGCAGCGTTACCTGGAGCTGGCCTCCTTTTATGCGATCCGGGTCCAGATTGTTGAACTCATCGACATATTGCATCTGCGGCGCCGGCAGTTCGGCATAGCGTGGACCGAAGGTTACGACCAGTTCGTCGGATTTGCGTATCGTCATGCCGTCGTCGACAAGATAGAACACCCGGACCGCGCCAAGGCCGAAGAAACGAGCGAAAATCTCCTGGAGCACAGTGCGATAGCGCTCCGGTGGTGGCTCGGCACCTGCCAATTGTGTCTCTTCATAGGAAACCAGGCCGCCTCCTGACCGTATGGCCTCCATGCGCATCGTCACATTGTAGTTACGGTTGTAAGGGGTGTACCGCGGGAAAAAGACTTTGATAAAAGGGTGTTCAGGGTCGATGTTGCCGCCCTCGTCTTGCTCGATGTGCATTGCAGGCATCGAAGTGTTCGTACCGGAGACGCCAATAGTCAGGGGATTGGATATGGCAAGGAACACACCTGTGGAGGTTGTCAGCGTGTATTCGAAATCCATGTGGCTATTGATCACTGCCTCAAGGTCTTTACGGTCGACGTCGACCAAGGTCGACAGACCAATTCGGGCCTTAACCGGTGGCAATGTCTTTTCAAAGGGCAAGCCATTAACTTCCCACTTCAATTTCATGACTATCAAGGCACCACTGGGTGTCGCGGTTCCATTTGGAAGCGTTTTGGGAACAACCATTTCCAAGTTGAAAGTCAAGTCTGCATGGAAATCAAGATTGAGTGCGTAGACGACATCCCCGTCCACCACGAAGTGTGGTGCTTCGAGCTTGCTAGGATCCAGCGTGGTCTTGACCGTCAGGGCCTGTGACCATTGCTGCTCTGGCCCGGAAAAGTTGAACACTGTGTCATAGAGTCGAAAGCGAATGATTGCCGTGTTGTTGAGCTTGCGCAGGATAATTGACTCAGGAACCAACACGATAATCGACTTGATGCCGATGACATGCTCATGATCAATCGTCAGAGTTATGCTAGTGCCGTTCCAATACACCTCGACCGTGTCGCCTTCACTTATGTTGGGGTAGCTGTTGACTCTCAGCTCTACCCCATGCCTTGCACGCTCGCGGTCGATCACACCGTTCTCCAGATCTGGAGGCAGATGGATTATCAACTCCGTGTGATAGGGCAGCGCTGGATCCCTACTGACCCCTCCTGGACGTGTGTACTTGATAAACCAGGTTTGTTTGGGAGAGCGACTGATAGTGCCGCTGCCTGATCGAATCACCTCGCAAAAACATGGATAGACAAAGCCCACCGGTGTATTGGGAGGCGCGCCGGGGTTGGGGTTCGCAGCGATTACCAACTGTACTTGCGTCTCGTCCAGATCCTCGCTCCTGACCTCACCCGCCGCAATGGCAAAGCGATCACTGCCCATGTAGAGCTTGTAGTTATCTCCGATGTTGAACTGCAGCCAGCGTAGGATGTTTACCACAAGAAAAGGCGTGGTTTCCTGGAGACCCAGGCCGAACGCAGCGCCCGGTAGCGGGCGCACCGGGTCATTGACGAAGGGTGGCTCCAGTTCGTCATCATCGGCCGGTCGAGACGTTCCATTGTCATGAGGCAGACGGAGCAAAGAGGTCGAGGTGGGTGACACAGGCTTCTTCATCGCGGGAGATCCTTGTGCAGGGAAAACTGGACAAAGGAATCACACACCCGGGGAGGTGCTGCGTGAAACTGTCAAAATTAACAGTGGCGACGAATGGTCGTGATTAACGCCTTCGGAGGGGGTGGTCAGGTCAGGTTTTGCTCGGTCAGTCGCTGTACTGCCAGCCGCCGATAATGGGAAGGCGTCATACCCTTGAGCTGCTGGAACCGGCGGTTGAAATTGGAAATGTTGTTGAACCCCGACTCAAAGCACACATCGGTCACGGCTTTATCGCCATCGGCCAGTAACTCGCAGGATTTGCTGATGCGCAAGCGATTGACGAACTCGACGAAGGTGCGCCCGGTGGCCTGCTTGAACACCCGGGAAAAGTAGGTTGGCTTCATCCCCAGGTAGCGCGCGACTTCCTCCAGGGGCAACTCGCGGGCGTAATGGGCAAAAATATAGTCCACCGCACGGTTGGTGCGGTCGATGCTGTGCTCATCGGCCAGTTGCGCCGTGGTCACGGCTGATAACAACTGGTAGTCCTCACAGGTACTGAGCGCCTCCAGCAAGATAAAAAAGTGCCCCAGCCGCGTCATGCCCTGGGCGTCTTCGATGCGCTGCATCAGGGTCATTGCCTGGGCGATGGTTTTTTTACAGCGAAACTCGATGCCGTACTGTGCCCGCTCCAGCAGCGGTACCAGGCTCTTGAGCTCAGTGAAGATCTGGCTGCCGCCCCCCAGCAACTCATCGGTGAAATTCACCAGCATGTCGCGCTTGGGCACCACTTCGTCTTCCTCCACCTGGCTGATCCAGTTGTGGGGCAGGTTGGGGCCAGTGAGGAACAGGCTTTGCGGGTAGAAGTTGCCGATATAGTCGCCGATAAACACCTTGCCGGAACTGGCCACAATCAGGTGCAGCTCGTACTCCTTGTGAAAATGCCAGCGCACCAGAGGGCAGGGGAAGCCGTGCTGGCGATAGATGATGGACAGGCCGTTGTGGTCGTCCATCAACTCGTAGGAAGGGTCAGTGATTCGCGCGGCTCGGGTCATGCTGGCGTCGCTTTTATTGTGGTTGCACAGCCGATAATGCCCCGTTGCGTGCCACCTCGCCAGCATGGGTGTTTAAAGCACGCGGTTTTTCGCCTCGATCCATTGCGCCATGTATTGGGTACTTTTGTGCAAATGGTGGCGCAACATGCTGCCGGTAAAGTTATTGCGCCGGTGCTGTGCCAATTCGTCACGACAGTGTTGCAGGCGCTTGACCAGTGCCGGCCCGTGGATGTGTGCGGTGTAGCGCTGGGCAAGCAGCTCCCTGCCACGTTGCTGGGCCATGGTCCAGGCTTGCGGGTCTTCGTACAGCGTTACGGCGGCGGCCGCCAGGGCTGCGGCACTCTGGGCGATCACCCCAGGCCAGGGCTGCTCGTCGCTCATGCCTTCGGCGCCGATGGGCGTGGTGACACTGGGCGTTCCACAGAGCATGCCATCCGCTAGCTTGCCCTTGATCCCCGCGCCAAAACGCAGCGGCGCCAGGCAGATGCGCGCTGCCGACATCACTTGCAGGGCATCCTCGGCCCAGTTCATCACATGAAAGCCTTGCGCCGGATTGTGCAGAGCGGTGGCCTTGGGCGGTGTGTAGGCACCATAGACATGCAGTTGCGCCCCGGGCAGGTGCTGGCGAATCAACGGCCAGACACTGTTTTTCATCCACAGCACGGCATCCCAGTTGGGCGCGTGACGGAAGTTGCCGATGCTCAGGAAATGCGCGCGGTCTTCGTAGGGTGTAAACGCTTCGGCGGGCGGGTCGACCATCAGCGGGCACCAGTGGAGCAGGGCGGCAGGCACCTTGAAGTGTTCGGTGAGCAGTTGGATTTCGACGTCGGAAATCATCAGGCTGATATCACAGCGGTAGATCGCCGCAATCTCGCGCTTGGCCAGGTCAGTGTCGGCCATCAACTGGAATTCTTCTTCCAGGGCCGGAGCGAACAAGGGGCTGAAGTCATCGGCCTGTGGCGAGTGTTTCAGGAAATCCTTCAGGCGTTGGTGGCGGGCGTCGCGCAGGCTCTGCAAATCGGAGGTTTCCAGCACACGCAAGGCATCGGGGCAGTGTTTTTCTACTCGCCAGCCGAATTGCTCTTCCATCATGAAACGGTCGAACAGCACGATATCCGGGGCCAGTTCGTGGATAAAATCATCGAAACTGCTGTTATTGAGCTCGATAGCGCATTCGCGAATGCCGAGTGTCGCGAGGTCGGCCTTATGTTCGCCAATGGCCGCCGGGCTGCTGAAGGTTATTTCCCAATCTTGTGTAAGAAAACTCTCCAGGATCTGCATCATATGTCCGCCAGCGGCCGACGAGCGTGGCTCCGGCCAGACATAACCAATGACCAGAACGTGGATGGCAGGCTGATTCTTCAACGGTGGGTTCCTTCAAGGGCAGGGCAAAAGCGCGGTAATTAAACCACAGCACCTCAGTCCTGATGCCGACATGAGTTTTTCTCGCGGCCCATAGGTGTCAATCGCACTTTGTGGTTAACTTCGGCCTCTCGAATTTGTTTCATCTAACCCAGCATAAGGATTCCGTTCATGGCTCAAGTCACCCTCAAAGGCAACCCGGTTCAGGTTGAAGGCGAGTTGCCGCAAATTGGTACCCAGGCCCTCGACTTTTCCCTGACCGCAGGCGATCTGTCGGACGTCACCCTGGCGACTTTCGCTGGCAAGCGCAAAGTACTGAACATCTTCCCAAGCGTTGACACCCCGACCTGCGCGACTTCGGTACGCAAGTTCAACGCCCAGGCCAACGACCTGAACAACACCGTTGTACTGTGCATCTCCACCGACCTGCCATTCGCCCAGGCTCGCTTCTGCGGTACCGAAGGCCTGGAAAACGTGAAGAACCTGTCGGACTTCCGCAATGCCGACTTCGCCGTTGACTACGGTGTCTCCATTGCCGACGGCGCCCTCAAGGGCTTGACCGCCCGCGCCGTGGTGGTACTGGACGAAAACGATAAAGTGCTGCACAGCGAACTGGTTGGCGAGATCGCTGAAGAGCCAAACTACGAAGCGGCCCTGGCCGTACTGAAGTAATTGTTCCTACGCGTTACTGTCGCTTTGCAGTAACCCGTATGATGTTTGCTTGCGGCCTGGCCTAGTCCAGGCCGTTTTTATTTGTGCTTCAGCGGTTTAGCCCAAATTGCTGATGTTTTACGTCGAAAAGTAAATGTTTGTAAGCCCGAAGGTAAATAGCCGGTAAAGGCGCTTCTCTAAACGCGCTCCAGTGCTTATCTTTCAGCCTCCCAAAGAAGAAGCCCTCGCATCCAATGGTTGATCAATCCATGCAATCGTCTCCCCGCAATTCCCGCCGCTGGCTGTTTGGCTTGCTTGTCCTGTTGGTGATCGCCGGCCTGTGCTGGAAGTTCTGGCCTGCCGGCACCGCCCAGAAAGACGCCCCGCCAGCCAGGACCAGCAAGACGGGGATGATGCGTCCAGGCTTCGGTGGCTCGGGCGCTGCGGTGCCGGTACGTGTCGCGCCAGCAGTGACGGGGGATTTCCCGCTGTACTACAAGGCGCTGGGTACCGTGACCGCATTGAACACCATCAACGTGCGCAGCCGGGTCGGGGGAGAACTGGTCAAGATTGCCTTTGAAGAGGGCCAGATGGTCAAGGCTGGCGACTTGTTGGCGCAAATCGACCCGCGCAGCTATCAGAATGCATTGCTTCAGGCCCAGGGCACGCTGCTGCAAAACCAGGCCCAGTTGAAAAACGCCCAGGTCGACCTTGAACGTTATCGCGGCCTGTATGAGCAGGACAGTATCGCCAAGCAGACCCTGGACACCGCCGCTGCGCTGGTCCTGCAATACCAGGGCACGGTCAAGACCAACCAGGGCGCGGTAGATGACGCCAAGCTCAACCTTGAATTCACCCAGATCCGCGCGCCGATCTCCGGCCGTGTCGGCCTGCGCCAACTGGACGTCGGCAACCTGGTAGCGGCCAACGACACCACCGCCCTGGCAATCATCACCCAGACCCAGCCGATCAGCGTGGCGTTCACCCTGCCGGAGAACACCCTGCAAACCGTATTGGCCCGCTATCGCACCGGTAACAAGCTGCCGGTGCAGGCCTGGGATCGTGGCGATGTGCAACTACAAGCCACCGGCGTGTTGCAGAGCCTGGACAACCAGATCGACGTTGCCACCGGCACCTTGAAATTCAAGGCGCGCTTCGATAACCAGGACCAGGTGTTGTTCCCCAATCAGTTCGTCAACGTGCGCCTGCTGGCAGACACTCTGAAAAACGTGGTGCTGGTCCCATCGGCCGCGATCCAGTTTGGCACCAATGGCACCTTTGTCTACGCCCTGGACGGTGACAAGAAGGTCAAGATCCGCACGCTGGTCGTTGGTGATACCGATGGCCAGAACACCGTGGTCAAGGACGGCCTCGCCGCTGGCGACCGCGTGGTGTTGGAAGGCACCGACCGCCTGAAGGACGGCACCGACGTAGAAGTGGTCAACGACAGCAACCAGGTACCGACCACACCAACCGAACATTTGCAGGGCAAGCCCGCGGCACAAGGCGAAAGCAGCCCGGCGGCGGATGCCGGCAAGGCGCAAAAGGCCGGCGCATGAACCTGTCACGGCTGTTCATCCTCAGGCCCGTCGCCACCACCCTGAGCATGCTGGCCATTGTCCTGGCCGGCCTGATTGCCTATCGCCTGATGCCGGTGTCGGCCTTGCCCCAGGTGGATTACCCGACCATCCGTGTCATGACCCTGTACCCCGGCGCAAGCCCGGACGTGATGACCAGCGCGGTAACTGCGCCGCTGGAGCGCCAGTTCGGGCAAATGCCCGGCCTCACGCAGATGGCCTCCACCAGTTCCGGTGGCGCCTCGGTGCTGACCCTGCGCTTCAACCTCGACGTCAATATGGACGTCGCCGAGCAACAAGTGCAGGCCGCAATCAACGCGGCCAGCAACCTGTTGCCGTCGGACTTGCCGGCGCCGCCGGTGTACAACAAGGTCAACCCGGCCGACACGCCGGTACTGACCCTGGCCATCACGTCTAAAACGATGCTGCTGCCCAAGCTCAATGATCTGGTCGATACGCGCATGGCGCAGAAAATCGCGCAGATCAGCGGCGTCGGCATGGTCAGCATTGCCGGTGGCCAGCGCCAGGCGGTGCGGATCAAGGTCAACCCCGAAGCCTTGGCGGCCAATGGCTTGAACCTGGCGGACGTGCGCAGCCTGATCGCCGCCTCCAACGTCAACCAGCCCAAGGGTAACTTTGACGGCCCGACCCGGGTCTCGATGCTCGACGCCAACGACCAGTTGGTGTCACCCGAGCAGTACGCCGAACTGATCCTGGCTTATAGCAACGGTGCGCCGCTGCGCTTGAAAGACGTCGCGCAAATCGTCGATGGCGCCGAAAACGAACGCCTTGCCGCCTGGGCCAATGAAAACCAGGCCGTGTTGCTCAATATCCAGCGTCAGCCTGGAGCCAACGTGATCGAGGTGGTGGACCGCATCAAGGCGCTGCTGCCGAGCATCACCGACAACCTGCCGGCGGGCCTGGACGTGACGGTCCTTACCGACCGCACCCAGACTATCCGCGCTTCGGTCACCGATGTGCAGCATGAATTGCTGATTGCCATTGCCCTGGTGGTGATGGTGACGTTCCTGTTCCTGCGCCGCTTCAGCGCCACCATCATCCCCTCGATTGCCGTGCCGCTGTCCTTGATCGGCACCTTTGGCGTGATGTACCTGGCCGGGTTCTCCATCAACAACCTGACCCTGATGGCCCTGACCATCGCCACCGGCTTTGTGGTGGACGATGCAATCGTGATGCTGGAGAACATCTCCCGCTATATCGAGGAAGGGGAGACCCCGATGGCTGCCGCGCTCAAGGGCGCCAAGCAGATTGGCTTTACCCTGATTTCCCTGACCTTGTCGCTGATCGCGGTATTGATCCCTCTGCTGTTCATGGCTGATGTGGTCGGGAGGCTGTTCCGCGAATTTGCCATCACCCTGGCGGTAGCAATCCTCATTTCCCTGGTGGTGTCCCTGACCCTGACGCCGATGATGTGCGCGCGCCTGCTCAAGCGTGAACCCAAGGAAGAGGAACAGGGCCGCTTCTACAAAGCCAGTGGCGCCTGGATCGACTGGCTGGTGGCCGCCTACGGGCGCAAGTTGCAGTGGGTGCTCAAGCACCAGCCGCTGACCCTGCTGGTGGCCGTCGCCACCCTGGGCCTGACCGTGGTGTTGTATCTGGTGGTACCCAAGGGTTTCTTCCCGGTGCAGGACACCGGGGTGATCCAGGGCATTTCCGAAGCCCCGCAGTCGATTTCCTTTGCAGCCATGAGCCAGCGCCAGCAAGAACTGGCGAAGATCATCCTCGAAGACCCTGCGGTAGACAGCCTGTCATCCTACATTGGCGTGGATGGCGATAACGCCACGCTCAACAGTGGTCGCCTGCTGATCAACCTCAAGCCCCACAAGGAGCGGGACCTGAGCGCCGTCGAGGTGATCGCCCGCCTGCAACCGGCATTGGACAAACTGGTGGGGATCCGCCTGTTCATGCAGCCGGTGCAGGACCTGACCATCGAAGACCGCATCAGTCGCACCCAATATCAATTCAGTATGTCGTCCCCGGATGCCGATCTGTTGGCACTGTGGAGCGGCAAACTGGTCCAGGCCCTGAGCCAGTATCCGGAACTCACCGACGTGGCCAGCGACCTGCAGGACAAGGGTTTGCAGGTCTACATGGTGATCGACCGCGATGCGGCCTCGCGCCTGGGCGTCTCGGTTGCCAATATTACCGACGCCTTGTACGACGCCTTCGGCCAGCGGCAGATTTCCACGATCTACACCCAGGCCAGCCAGTATCGCGTGGTGTTGCAGGCCCAGTCCGGCGAAAGCCTGGGGCCGGATGCGCTGAACCAGATCCATGTGAAAACCACCGATGGCGGCCAGGTGCGCCTGTCGAGCCTGGCCCGTGTCGAGCAGCGCCAGGCCCAGTTGGCGATTACCCATATCGGCCAGTTCCCGGCGGTGATGATGTCGTTCAACCTGGCGCCCGGCGTGGCCCTGGGCAAGGGTGTGGAACTGATCAACCAGGTGCAGAAGGACATCGGCATGCCGGTCGGCGTGCAGACCCAGTTCCAGGGTGCGGCCCAGGCGTTCGAAGCCTCGCTGTCGAGCACCTTGCTACTGATCCTGGCAGCGGTGGTGACCATGTACATCGTGCTCGGCGTGCTGTACGAGAGCTACATCCACCCGATCACCATCCTCTCGACCCTGCCATCAGCTGCGGTCGGGGCCTTGCTGGCGTTGCTGCTCAGTGGCAATGACCTGGGAATGATCGCGATCATCGGCATTATCCTGCTGATCGGCATCGTCAAGAAAAACGCGATCATGATGATCGACTTCGCCCTCGACGCCGAGCGCAACCAGGGCCTGGACCCGCAGACCGCGATCTACCAGGCGGCGCTGCTGCGCTTCCGGCCGATCCTGATGACCACCCTGGCAGCCTTGTTCGGTGCGGTGCCGTTGATGCTCGCCACCGGTTCCGGTGCCGAGTTGCGCCAGCCCCTGGGCCTGGTGATGGTCGGTGGCCTGCTGTTGAGCCAGATCCTCACGCTGTTCACTACTCCGGTGATCTACCTGTACTTTGATCGCCTTGGCCGTCGCTGGCGCAAGACCCCCGAAGCGCTGGAGCCGGTTGAGCCATGAACCTGTCCGGACCTTTCATTCGCCGGCCGGTAGCCACCATGCTGCTGAGCCTGGCGATCATGTTGCTGGGCGGCGTCAGTTTCAATCTGCTGCCGGTGTCTCCGTTGCCGCAGATCGACTTCCCGGTGATTGTGGTCTCCGCCAGCCTGCCTGGCGCCAGCCCGGAAGTGATGGCGTCTACCGTGGCGACGCCCCTGGAGCGCTCCTTCGGCGCGATTGCCGGGGTCACCACCTTGAGCAGCTCGTCCAGCCAGGGCTCGACCCGGGTGATCCTGGCGTTCGACTCCGACCGCGATATCAACGGCGCGGCGCGGGAAGTGCAGGCGGCGATCAACGCCTCGCGTAACCTGTTGCCCAGCGGTATGCGTAGCATGCCCACCTACAAGAAGATCAACCCGTCCCAGGCGCCGATCATGGTGCTGTCGCTGACCTCGGATGTGTTGCCCAAGGGCCAGCTCTACGACCTGGCCTCGACCATCCTCTCGCAAAGCCTGTCCCAGGTGCCGGGCGTGGGCGAAGTGCAGATCGGCGGCAGTTCCCTGCCGGCGGTGCGCATCGAACTGGAACCCAAGGCCCTGGACCAGTACGGCGTATCCCTGGACGAAGTGCGTGACACCATTGCCAATGCCAACGTGCGCCGGCCCAAGGGCTCGGTGGAAGATGGCCAGCGCAATTGGCAGATCCAAGCCAATGACCAGTTGGAAAAGGCCAAGGACTACGAGCCGTTGCTGATCCGCTACCAGGACGGCGCTGCCTTGCGCCTGAGTGACGTGGCCAAGATCAGCGACGGTGTCGAGGACCGCTACAACAGCGGGTTCTTCAACAACGACTCAGCCGTGTTGCTGGTGATCAACCGCCAGTCCGGTGCCAACATCATCGAGACCGTCAAGCAGATCAAGGCCCAGTTGCCGGCGCTGCAGGCGGTGCTGCCGTCCAGCGTCAAGCTCAACCTGGCCATGGACCGCTCGCCGGTGATCACCGCCACCTTGCACGAAGCAGAAATGACCCTGCTGATTGCCGTGGCACTGGTGATCCTGGTGGTGTACCTGTTCCTCGGCAACTTCCGCGCCTCGCTGATCCCGACCCTGGCGGTGCCGGTGTCACTGGTGGGCACCTTTGCGATCATGTACCTCTATGGCTTTTCCCTGAACAACCTGTCGCTGATGGCCCTGATCCTCGCCACCGGCCTGGTGGTGGACGACGCCATCGTGGTGCTGGAGAACATTTCCCGGCACATCGACGACGGTATCGCGCCAATGAAGGCCGCTTACCTGGGGGCCAAGGAGGTCGGCTTCACGCTGCTGTCGATGAACGTGTCGCTGGTGGCAGTGTTCCTGTCGATCCTGTTCATGGGCGGGATTGTCACCAGTCTGTTCCGTGAGTTTTCCATCACCCTGGCGGCGGCGATCATCGTTTCGCTGGTGGTTTCGCTGACCCTGACCCCGATGCTCTGCGCCCGCTGGCTCAAGCCCCATGTCAAAGGGCAGGAGACCGGTTTGCAGCGCTGGAGCCAGAAGGTCAACGATAAGATGGTGGCCGGTTACGCCCGCAGCCTGGACTGGGTCCTGCGGCACAAGCGCCTGACGCTGCTCAGCCTGTTCGTGACCATTGGTGTGAATATCGCGCTGTATGTGGTGGTGCCGAAAACCTTTATGCCGCAGCAGGACACCGGGCAACTGATCGGTTTTGTACGCGGGGACGACGGCCTGTCATTCACTGTCATGCAGCCCAAGATGGAAATCTTCCGCAAGGCCGTGCTGCAAGACCCGGCAGTGGAAAGCGTGGCCGGCTTTATCGGTGGCAGCAACGGTACTAACAATGCGGTGATGCTGGTGCGCCTCAAACCGATCAAGGAGCGCAAGCTGTCGGCCCAGGCGGTAATCGAGCGCCTGCGCAAGAACGTGCCGCCGGTGCCAGGTGGCCGCTTGATGCTGATGGCAGACCAGGACCTGCAATTTGGCGGTGGCCGCGACCAGACGTCGTCGCAATACTCCTACATCCTGCAAAGTGGCGACCTGGCAGCCTTGCGCCTGTGGTACCCGAAAGTGGTCGCCGCCTTGCGTGAACTGCCGGAACTGACCGCCATTGACGCTCGCGAAGGCCGTGGCGCACAACAGGTGACGCTGATTGTCGACCGTGATCAGGCCAAGCGCCTGGGCGTGGACATGGCCATGGTCACCTCGGTGCTGAACAACGCCTACAGCCAGCGGCAGATTTCCACGATCTACGACAGCCTCAACCAGTATCGGGTGGTGATGGAGGTCAATCCGAAATATGCCCAGGACCCGATCACCCTCAATCAGGTACAGGTGATTACCGCCGATGGCGCGCGGATTCCGCTGTCGACCATCGCCCACTACGAAAACAGCCTGGCCGACGATCGCGTCAGCCACGAAGGGCAGTTCGCCTCCGAAAACATTGCCTTCGACATGGCACCTGGGGTCACGGTGGAGCAGGGCACAGCCGCCATCGAGCGGGCGATTGCCAAGGTCGGCTTGCCGGAGGATGTGATTGCGAAGATGGCCGGCACCGCCGATGCCTTCGCCGCCACCCAGAAAAGCCAGCCGTTCATGATCCTCGGCGCGCTGGTGGCGGTGTACCTGGTGCTGGGGATTCTCTATGAGAGCTATATCCACCCGCTGACCATTCTCTCGACCCTGCCGTCGGCTGGGGTTGGTGCGCTGTTGTCGATCTACGTACTGGGCGCCGAATTCAGCCTGATCTCGCTGCTGGGCCTGTTCCTGTTGATCGGGGTGGTGAAGAAAAACGCGATCCTGATGATCGACCTGGCGCTGCAACTGGAACGCAAGGAGGGCATGGATCCCCTGGAGTCGATCCGCAGCGCGTGCCTGCTGCGTTTGCGGCCGATCCTGATGACTACCCTGGCAGCGATCCTCGGCGCTTTGCCCCTGCTGCTGAGCACCGCAGAAGGCGCGGAAATGCGCCAGCCCCTGGGCCTGACGATTATCGGCGGCCTGGTGTTCAGCCAGATCCTGACCCTTTACACCACCCCGGTGGTTTACCTCTATCTCGACCGCCTGCGCCACCGTTTCAACGGCTGGCGCGGGGTGCGTACCGACGCTGCTCTGGACACTGCGCTATGACCGAATCAATCGTTTTCCGGGCCCCTGCATTGGCGGTGATTTTTTGCGGCGTGCTACTCAGCGCCTGCGCCGTAGGCCCCGATTACCAGCGCCCGCAAGTGGCTGAGCCGGCGCAGTACAAAGAGGCCCAGGGCTGGCGCCAGGCGGCGCCCAGCGATGCCCTGGCCCGTGGCGCCTGGTGGGAGCTGTATGGCGACCCGCAACTCAACAGCCTGGTGAATAAACTCAACAACGCCAACCAGACCGTGGCCCAGGCCGAAGCCCGCTACCGCCAGGCCCAGGCCACTGCGCGTAGCTCCCGGGGCGCATTCTTCCCAACGGTCGACCTGAGCGCCGGGAAAACCCGCGCCAGCCAGGGCACCGGCAGCAGCAATGCGAGCTTGAGCAGCTCCAGCAGCGGTATCCGCGACACCCTCAATACGCAGTTGGGTGTGAGCTGGGAGGCGGATATCTGGGGCAAGTTGCGTCGTGGCCTGGAGGCCAGCAACGCCAGTGAGCAAGCCAGCGCCGCCGACCTTGCCGCCATGCGCCTGAGCCAGCAGTCGGAGTTGGTGCAGAACTACCTGCAACTGCGGGTCATGGACGAACAGACGCGCTTGTTGCAAGCCACCGTGGAGACCTACCAGCGCTCGCTGCAAATGACTGAAAACCAGTACCGTGCGGGTGTCTCCGGCAAAGACGCAGTGGCCCAGGCCCAGACCCAGCTCAAAAGCACCCAGGCCAGCATGATCGACCTGGTCTGGCAGCGGGCACAGCTGGAAAACGCCATCGCGGTGCTGATCGGGGAGGCCCCGGCCACGTTCAACCTGACGGTGAGCAAGGACATTCCCGCACTGCCGCAGATTCCTGCCAACCTGCCATCGCAACTGCTGGAGCGCCGCCCGGACATAGCCTCGGCAGAGCGCGCCGTGATCGCCGCCAACGCCAATATCGGCGTGGCGAAAACCGCCTACTACCCGGACCTGACACTGAGCCTGGCCGGTGGTTACTCCAGCAGCACTTACACCGACTGGATCAGCCTGCCGAATCGTTTCTGGTCGGTGGGGCCCAAACTGGCGATGACCTTGTTCGACGGCGGGCAGCGTTCGGCACAAGTCGATCGCGCCGAAGCGTCTTACGACGAAACCGTGGCCAAGTACCGTCAGACTGTACTCGACGGTTTCCGCGAGGTGGAAAACTACATGGTCCAGCTCAAGGTCCTGGAGGATGAGGCAGGCGTGAGCAACGAAGCGCTGCAATCAGCTCGTGAATCCTTGCGCCTGACCCAGAACCAGTACAAGGCGGGTCTGATCGCCTACCTGGATGTGGTCAATGTGCAGACCACGGCACTGAGCAACGAGCGCACCGTACTGACCCTGCTGCAAACCCGACTGGTCGCCAGCGTGCAACTGATCGCCGCGCTGGGCGGCGGATGGGACGGACAGATGCAGGCAGACGCAAAACCCTGATTGCGAATCCCCCGCATCTCCCCTGTAGGAGCGAGCTTGCTCGCGAAGAACGCAACAACAACGCGCTTACTCTGGTAGCACGCGTTATCGCTGATGTTTCTCGCGAACAAGCTCGCTCCTACAGGGCGCGGCTCCGCGCTTTGATGTGGATAGGGAAGGGCAAATAGCCAGTAATGGCCCTGTGATAATATTTCAACTGCTCAAGAATTATTCTCGCTACAATCCCGGACTTTTCCCCTGCGGCACGGACGCCGTTCGCACCGCCAGCCATGAGAAACCCATGCTTACCGGCACCTATTCCCCCGCACTGGTCCTCATCTCCCTGTTTGTGGCAATCCTTGCGTCCTATACCGCCCTGGACCTGACCGGCCGCATCGCCACGGCCAAGGGCCGGGCGGTGTACCTGTGGATGGCCGGCGGGGCGTTGGCCATGGGGATTGGCGTGTGGTCGATGCACTTTATCGGGATGCTGGCCTTCCGCCTGCCGATCGCGCTGGGCTACGACATCGGCATTACGGCGTTGTCGCTGGTGATCGCGATTTTTTCCTGCGGGTTCGCCCTGTGGCTGGTTAACCAATCGCGCTTGCCCATCTGGCAACTGGGTTTTGGTGCCCTGATCATGGGCGCTGGTATCAGTAGCATGCACTACACCGGCATGGCCGCCATGCGCATGACACCGGGCATCGACTACGATCCAACGCTGTTTGGCGCCTCATTGCTGATTGCGGTAGGGGCTTCGGCCGCCGCGTTATGGATCGCCTTCAATCTACGGCGCAATACCCCTTACGTACGCCTGGCACGGGGCGGCGCAGCGGTAGTGATGGGTATCGCTATCGTCGGCATGCACTACACCGGCATGGCTGCCGCGCGTTTTGCCGATGGCAGTTTTTGCGGGGCATCGGTGGATGGCCTGAGCGGCAGCGGCCTGGCCAACCTGGTGCTGGTGACCACCTTGGCGGTACTGGCCATCGCCCTGTTGACTTCATTGCTCGACGCCCGGCTGGAAGCGCGCACCGCCGTGCTGGCCGACTCGCTGACCCTGGCCAACCAGGAACTCACGCACCTGGCCTTGCACGACACGCTGACCGGTCTGCCAAACCGCACGCTGCTGGCTGATCGTATTCAGCAGGCAACACAACTGGTGACGGAGCAGGGCGGTTGTTTTGCCCTGATGTTTATTGATCTGGACGGCTTCAAGCCGGTCAACGATGCCTTTGGCCATCATCTGGGCGACCAGTTGTTGCGTGAGGTGGGTCTGCGCCTGCGTGAAGACCTGCGCAGCCAGGACACCCTGGCCCGGATCGGCGGCGATGAGTTCGTACTGCTGGTGCAATTGTCCCAGCCCGACGATGCCCTGCGCCTGGCCGAGCGTCAGGTCGGGTTGATCAACAAGTCATTCCGAGTAGCGGAGCATGACCTGAACATTTCCGCCAGCGTCGGCATCGCGATGTTCCCCGGTAACGGCGAAACGCCCCAGGAACTGCTGATGAATGCCGATGCGGCGATGTATCACGCCAAGGGCATGGGCAAGAACGGCTACAGTTTTTTCGATGTGTCGATGAACACCAACGCGCGCAAGCAATTACAACTGTTGCAAGACCTTCGCAATGCGGTGGAGCAACAGCAATTTCGCCTGTATTACCAGCCCAAGTTCGACGCGATCAGCGGCCGCGCCATCGGCGCTGAGGCCCTGTTGCGCTGGGAGCATCCACAACATGGTCTGTTGCTGCCGGACAAGTTTATCGAGTTGGCAGAAAAGACCGGGCTGATCATCGCCATTGGCGATTGGGTGCTCAACGAAGCATGCCGCCAAATGCAAGTGTGGTTTGCCCAGGGTTATCGTGACTGGCGCATTGCGGTCAACCTGTCAGCCCTGCAGTTCTGCCATGCCGGGTTGGTCGCCAGCGTCGCCAACGCCCTGCAACGCCACCAGTTGCCAGCTAATAGCCTGACCTTGGAAATCACCGAAACCACGGCCATGAGCGACGCCGATGCCAGCATGACGGTGTTGCAAAAACTCTCGGAAATGGGCGTTGACCTGTCTATCGATGATTTTGGCACGGGCTATTCCAGCCTGATGTACCTCAAGCGCTTGCCGGCCAACGAGCTGAAAATCGACCGCGGCTTTGTCCGTGATCTTGAACATGACAGCGACGATGCCGCCATCGTCTCGGCCATTGTCGCCCTGGGCCAGGCCCTCGGCCTGCGCATCGTGGCCGAAGGGGTCGAGACCGATGTGCAGCAGAACTTCCTCACGCGCCTGGGCTGCGACTCGCTGCAAGGCTACCACCTGGGCCATCCGTTGCCACCGGATACATTCATGAGTGCCATCGTGGCCAAGGAACATCCTCCTGCCCCTGAGATCAATTGACCCCGGCCCATGCAAAACCTGGCAGGCACAGGTATTCTTGGATCCAACAGCTCAGGTTGAATCGGGAGTCAGTACACATGGACAAAGTCGTCATCATCACCGGTGGCAGTCGTGGCATCGGGGCCGCCACGGCCTTGTTGGCGGCCCGTCAGGGCTATCGCATCTGTATCAACTTCCAATCCGACGAAGAAGCCGCGTTGCGTGTCCTGGAGCAGGTCCGCGCACTGGGCGCCCAGGCCATTGCGGTGCGCGCCGATGTCAGCATCGAAGATGAAGTGATCAGTCTGTTCCACCGGGTCGACACCGAGTTGGGCCGCGTCACCGCACTGGTCAACAATGCCGGGACCGTCGGGCATAAGTCGCGGGTCGATGAGATGTCCGAGTTCCGCATCCTCAAAATCCTCAAGACCAATGTGCTGGGCCCGATCCTGTGCGCCAAGCATGCGCTGCTGCGCATGTCGCCCAGGCATGGCGGGCAGGGCGGCAGTATCGTCAATGTCTCGTCGGTGGCCTCACGCCTGGGTTCGCCGGGCGAGTACGTGGACTATGCGGCGTCCAAGGGCGCACTGGACAGTTTCACCATCGGGTTGTCCAAGGAAGTGGCGGGCGAGGGGATTCGGGTCAATGCAGTGCGCCCTGGTTACATTTTCACCGACTTTCACGCCCTGAGCGGCGACCCGGACCGGGTCAGCAAGCTTGAATCGGGCATTCCCATGGCCCGTGGCGGGCGCCCGGATGAAGTGGCGGAAGCGATTGTCTGGCTGCTCTCGGACAAGGCGTCCTATGCCACCGGGACATTTGTTGACCTGGGCGGTGGCCGATAAGCCTAGCGAGGCGGGCTTGCCTGTGACGAAGTCAGGCCCACGGTTAGAGCATCAGAAGGTGTGCAGTACCCAGTAGCCTTCACGGGCAAACTGGTCCAGGCGGTCAGCCTCCGAATTGTGCAGGATGACGACCCCCAATTCGGAAAAACCATCTATCTTGCCGTTGCGCTCCTCGCTTCCGTTGAGCCTGGACTCGTCCAGATTATCAATGTAACGCAACACCTTTTCCAGGTCGTAGGCGGCATTGGCGCGCGCATCCGGGTCTGGGTTGGCCTCAGTCCAGTCGCCGACATGCCGCTTGAGATCCACAACAAGCTGAGGGGAGTCCCTTGAGTCGAGGTAGTTCTTCAATACCGGGCTCTGTTCGATAATCCTTTCAGCCGAGCGGTGATCACCCGCTGGACGGCCCATTGGCCCACTCATCTGACGCACTTCACCCCGTTCTGCGACTCGCATGTAGTTGGGTGGGATGGGCAGCGGACGAACGCCAGGGGGGAGATTAATTTTCATGGCAGGTTTCTTTCATCGGGGAAAAATCCATTCCCAATCTGTGAAATGGCATTCAACGAAGTGGGCCAATAGCGAGATTTGGTTCCAATTCCTCCTGTTAAAACGAACGCACAATCCGCCCCAGCGTCTCCATCGCCTTTTCCGCCGCCTCATCCCAGGGGCTGCCGTAGTTCAGGCGGATGCAGTTGCGAAAGCGCTGGGTTGGCGAAAAGATTGGCCCCGGCGCAATGCTGATGCCCTGGGCCAGTGCCATCTGGAACAATTTCAGCGAGTCGGTCTGTTCCGGTAACTCCAGCCACAGGAAGTAGCCACCGGCCGGTTGGCTGACCCGGGTTTGCGCCGGAAAGTAGCGGGCGATGGCGGCAAGCATGGCACTTTGCTGCTCTTCCAGGGCATAGCGCAGCTTGCGCAGGTGCCGGTCGTAGCCGCCGTGTTGCAAATAGTCGGCAATGGCGGCCTGGGCCGGCATCGAGGCACAGAGCGAGGTCATCAACTTCAGGCGTTCGATTTTTTGCGCATAACGGCCTGCCGCCACCCAGCCGACGCGGTAGCCAGGGGCCAGGCTCTTGGCGAAGGAGCCGCAGTGCATCACCAGGCCTTCCGTGTCAAAGGCCTTGGCTGGCTTGGGCGCCTGTTGGCCGTAATACAACTCGGCGTACACATCGTCTTCGATCAGCGGCACCTGATGCCCGCGCAACAGTTCGACCAACTCCTGCTTCTTGGCCTCGGGCATGGTTGCGCCCATAGGGTTCTGGAAGCTGGTCATGCACCAGCAGGCCTTGATCGGGTAGCGCTCCAGGGTCTGGGCCAGGACCTTCAGGTCAATGCCATCGCGCGGGTGTACGGGAATTTCCACGGCCTTGAGCTTCAAGCGCTCCAGCACCTGCAGGCAGGCATAAAACGCCGGAGCTTCGATGGCTACCAGATCGCCCGGCTCTGTCACCGCTTGCAGGCACAGGTTCAGCGCTTCGAGGGCGCCGTTGGTGATCAGCAACTCCTCCATGGGCAGCATCAACCCGCCGACCATGTAGCGCAGGGCAATTTGCCGGCGTAATTGCGGGTTGCCCGGCGACATGTCGGTGACCACCATACGCGGGTCCATCTCACGGCTGGCACTGGCCAGGGAGCGGGCCAGGCGTTGCAGCGGAAACAGCATCGGGCTGGGAAAGGCCGAGCCAAAGGGTACGGTCTGCGGGTCCTTGATCGAATCGAGTACCGAAAACACCAGCTCACTGACATCCACTTCGGTGGATTCATGTACATGGGCGCTGACCGCCGGCTCCGAGAACGGGCTGGGGGCATGGGTATTGACGAAATACCCCGAGCGCGGCCGCGCACGGATCAGGCCTCGGCGCTCCAGCAGGTAATAGGCCTGGAACACCGTGGATGGGCTGACGCCGTAGGTCTGGCTGGCATAACGCACCGACGGTACCCGCTGGCCCGGTCCGAGGACACCGGAGCGGATCAGTTCAGCGATGTCGTCGGCAAATTTCTCGTAGCGTTTCATCGTGATCCTAATGGTCTACATGTTTCCAAATGTGGGAGCAAGCCCGCTCCCACAAGGGGGATTTATTGATTCCAAGACCGTGGATATCAGCGGTTCAGCGGCGCCACAAAACGGCTGTCGGCGACACTATAAACACTTGGCTCATCTATATCCGTCACCTTGAAACGGATGGTTTGCGAGCTGCTGGTTGGTTTGTCACGGGTCAGCGCCACCGAAACCGGCACATCGGTGATTTCCCCAGGCGCCAGGCTGATCTCGGTCTTGCCCTGCAGCTCAAAGCCATCACCCTCTACCAGTTCCACGCGGTAATCCTGGCGCTGCTGGGTCTTGTTGATGATCTTCAAGCTGTAGATGTTCTCGATCAGCCCCTGGCTGTTTTCACGGAACATGCCCCGGTCCTTGGTCACGTCCAGCGAGACCATGGGGCGCTGCACCAATGCCATCACCAGGGCCGCGATCATCACCAGCAGCACCGCACTGTAGCCGATCAACCGTGGTCGCAGCAGATGCGTCTTGCCACCTTGCAACTGGTGCTCGGAGGTGTACCCCACCAAACCTCGCGCATAGCCCATCTTGTCCATGATCGAATCACAGGCATCGATACACGCTGCGCAGCCGATGCATTCCATTTGCAGGCCGTCGCGGATATCGATGCCGGTAGGGCAGACCTGTACGCACAGGTGACAGTCGATGCAATCGCCCAGGCCGACTTCGCCCGGGTTCACATCACGCTTGCGCGGGCCACGGCTTTCGCCACGGGCGGCATCGTAGGAAATGGTCAGGGTGTCCTTGTCGAACATCACGCTCTGGAACCGCGCATACGGGCACATATGCATGCACACCGCTTCGCGCAGCCAGCCGGCATTGATGTAGGTGGCACCGGTGAAGAACAGCACCCAGAACAGGCTGACACCGCCCATCTGCCAGCTCAGCAGTTCTTCGGCCAAGGGGCGGATCGGGGTGAAATAGCCGACAAACGTCAGGCCGGTCAGCACACTGATCGCCAGCCACAGCGTGTGTTTGGCGGCGCGGCGCGCCAGTTTGTTCACGCCCCAGGGTGCGGCCTGCAGCTTGATTCGTTGGTTGCGCTCACCTTCGGTGACTTTCTCGCACCACATGAACAGCCAGGTAAACGAGCTTTGCGGGCAGGTATAGCCACACCACACACGGCCGGCAAATACCGTAATGGCAAACAGCCCAAAGGCACAGATGATCAACAGCGCCGACAACAGGATGAAATCCTGAGGCCAGAAGGTTGCGCCAAAGATATGGAACTTGCTTTCAGCCAGGTCCCACAGCACCGCCTGGCGTGAGTCCCAGTTCAGCCACACGGTGCCAAAAAACGCCAGGAACAAAAAGCCCGCACCGCTTATGCGCAAGGTACGGAACAGGCCGGTGAAACTGCGGGTGTGAATCTGGTTGTCGCTGGATTTGGCCTTCATCTTCTTTGGATGTGCAGGCTCGAAATGTTCAACTAATCGGACGGGGATTCTATCGCTCATGGTCTTTCGCTCATCAGCCTCCATCAGGCGGATGAACTATGCGACGTGATCTGTTTGCATAACAGACTCAGGTAAATCGATAAAAAGCGGATCAGATGGTTTTTTCAGGTGCTACTGCGACAATGTGCAGCACCCCGTATGCCTTGGGCGGGGGCCTGGATCAAGAGTATTCAAGGCATGCTGATCCAGATCAATCAAATCACCGAATCACCGAATCACTGGTACTGGCCTGACTGTCGACAGTGTGCTGCAGTTGATCGTCAGCGGGCAGCAGAGGGGACGCTGATTACTTGTCTTTGTCGATGTTGAACAGCTCACCGTAGCCCCTGAGCGTGCTGGCGTTATTTTTGATATGACCTGCGTGTGCCTGTGAAGCAAGGATCGAGGCCTGCAATTCGTTCCATATCCCCTTGGCCGTGTCCCACCCCGCCTCAGGATCGGCCAGGCTCAGCCGCAGGAGGTTATCGAAACGCGTTGCCTCGTACTTTCTGGCTTCGCTCTTGACATAGGCGCCCAGGGATTCGTTCGTACGTTGGTGGATGGCACTCTCGCTCAACAACGTGGCGATAGCGCTGAGGGCCTTGCTGGTATCCCCCGAAGGGTCACGGCGCATTAGGCTGAGGGTATCCTTGTTGATCAATCTGCTCAGTTGAGCAAGTACTTCAGCTACGGCGGGAGATTCAGGATTGCGCAACATGGCGTCGATATTCTGCTCACTTAACAGCCTGCGAATTTCATTCAGGCGTTGCATGGTCGCTTGCCCGGCGGGCGTGTTAACGCGTTGCGTGGGGTCGTTCGGGGGCAACGGACGGTAGGCGTTCAATCCTGTATTAATGGATGACATGTGTTTTTTCACCTTGCGAGTTGAAGTGTCGTGACGCCCTCCCAGGTTTCGGGGGCGCCAGACAAGTATCAACTCGGGGTGTGAGAACTGCCTGAGGACATACCTTTTACATCCGTCGGAAATTTCGTCGTCGCATCCTCTGTTCAGACGATCACGGGCGGCATGGGTTTCACCGGTTCCTCCACCGCCGGGGGCTGGCTGCCAGGTGGCTCCTGTTCGGGAACCGGTTGCGGCTCGGTCGGCGGCAGAATGGGTTTATCGATATTCGGGTCTGGGGTTTCAGCGGGAATCGGGATGTTCATCGCGGTGGCCTCGTTTGTGCTTTGCTCAATCGATGGACAATCGCCTTGGCCAATTGATTCCCGCCCGATGGCGGTACATCCACCTGAACTTTTCAAAGGTGGCCGGGCTCGGACCTTATACGGCCGGCTCAGGGAGAACCTGCCCGCAGCACTGACTATCAAGCACTAGAACGCCCATTGGGTGTAGGGGGAGATGCTCGATGACTGCTGAAATACCCGCATTGCCGCTGTCCCAGGCGCTGTTGCTGCCCAGGATCGCCATTGAAGACACGATGCCGGTGATCGATGCTGGCGCATTCGCGGTCAAGGCCGTGCAAGGCCAGCAGATCCACGTCACCAGCAAGGTATTTGCCGACGGCCATGACTCGTTGGCGGTGTTGATCCGCTGGCGGTCATTGAGCGAAGCGGCTTGGCACGACGTGCCCATGGGCGACCAGGGCAACAATGCCTGGCGGGGCGCGTTCAGCGTGACCGAGCAAGGCCCACACCAGTTTTGTATCGAAGCCTGGATCGATCAATTCGCCAGTTTCTGCTACGAGCTGGGCAAGAAACACACGGCTGGCGTCCCCGTCAGCCTGGAGCTGCAGGAAGGTCGCCACCAGGTCCTGCAAGCGGCTGAACGCAGCGACGGCCTGTTGCAACAACGCTTGCGGCTGTTGCATGAGCAGTTGTCCGGGCTGCTGGAAACCGAGCAGGTCGCGTTGTTCCTGCACGAAGACAGTGCACAGCTGATGGCCCAGGCTGACCTGCGGCCCTACCTGAGTATCAGCCCGGTCTATGCACTGGATGTGGAGCGTCCACAAGCGTTGTTTGCCAGTTGGTACGAGCTGTTCCCGCGCTCGATCACTGACGATCCGGCCCGCCACGGCACCTTCAATGACGTGCATTCACGCCTGGCGATGATCCACGACATGGGCTTTGACGTGTTGTACTTCCCGCCGATTCACCCCATCGGCCGCAGCCATCGCAAGGGCCGGAATAACTCACTGAGCGCCGGCCCCGATGATCCCGGCAGTCCTTATGCCATCGGCAGCGAGGAGGGCGGTCACGACGCAATCCATTCGCAGTTGGGCACCCGCGAAGACTTCCGCCGCCTGGTGGCCGCCGCCGCCGAGTACGGCCTGGAGATTGCCCTGGACTTTGCCATCCAGTGCTCCCAGGACCATCCGTGGCTCAAGCAACACCCCGGCTGGTTCAACTGGCGCCCGGACGGCACGATCAAATACGCGGAGAACCCGCCGAAGAAATACCAGGATATCGTCAACGTCGACTTCTATGCCGCCGATGCGATCCCCAGCCTGTGGCTGGAGTTGCGCGACATTGTGCTGGGTTGGGTCGAGGAGGGCGTGAAGACGTTTCGCGTCGACAACCCGCACACCAAGCCGCTGCCGTTCTGGCAATGGTTGATCAGCGATGTACGCGCACAACACCCGGACGTGATCTTCCTCGCCGAGGCCTTCACCACGCCGGCCATGATGGCACGCCTGGGCAAGGTCGGTTACTCCCAGAGCTACACCTATTTCACCTGGCGCAACACCAAGGCCGAATTAAGCGAGTACTTCACCCAGTTGAACCAATCGCCCTGGCGTGAATGCTACCGGCCGAACTTTTTCGTCAATACACCGGACATCAACCCCGGTTTCCTGCATGAGTCCGGCCGCGCCGGCTTTCTCATCCGCGCTGCGCTGGCCACCATGGGCTCGGGCCTGTGGGGCATGTATTCGGGCTTTGAACTGTGCGAGAGCGCGCCGGTACCGGGCAAGGAAGAGTACCTGGACTCGGAAAAGTACGAGATTCGCCCCCGAGACTTCAGCGCACCCGGCAACATCATTGCCGAGATCGCCCAACTCAACCGTATCCGGCGGCAGAACCCGGCGCTGCAGACGCACCTGGGCTTGAGGCTCTACAACGCCTTTAACGACAACATCCTGTATTTCGGCAAACGCAGCGAGGACGCCAGCAACTTCATCCTGATTGCCGTCAGTCTCGACCCGTTCAACGCCCAGGAGGCTCATTTCGAGTTGCCGCTGTGGGAAATGGGCTTGGCGGACGATGCCCAGGCCCAGGGCGAAGACCTGATGAGTGGCCATCGCTGGACCTGGTACGGCAAGACTCAATGGATGCGCATCGAGCCGCAAATGCCGTTTGGCATCTGGCGCATCACCCAGTCTTGAATGGGATGCAGATCAAATGTGGGAGCGGGCTTGCTCCCACACAGGCCCGATCTCACATAGACCGAGTCCCGTCGTAAGTTTTTTTGAATTCTCCAGGAGTTTCCAATGGCGAAGAAAACCAAGGCAGCCACCTTCATCAAAGACCCGCTCTGGTACAAGGACGCGG
The DNA here is from genome assembly GCF_018732265.1 of Pseudomonas sp. TAE6080. Classification (NCBI taxonomy): domain Bacteria; kingdom Pseudomonadati; phylum Pseudomonadota; class Gammaproteobacteria; order Pseudomonadales; family Pseudomonadaceae; genus Pseudomonas; species Pseudomonas sp. TAE6080. Next base: position 113,506 of record NZ_JAHIDY010000005.1, on the reverse strand, counting down.
TGATTTATCAGGTTCACGTCAAATCCTATTTCGACGCCAACAACGACGGTATCGGTGACTTCCCCGGGCTGATCGCCAAACTCGACTACATCGCCGACCTGGGCGTGAACACTATCTGGCTGCTGCCGTTCTATCCCTCGCCACGTCGGGACGACGGCTATGACATCGCTGAATACCGTGGTGTACACAGCGACTACGGGACCATGGCCGACGCCAAGCGCTTTATCGCCGAGGCGCACAAGCGCGGCCTGCGGGTGATCACTGAGCTTGTGATCAACCACACCTCCGACCAGCATCCGTGGTTCCAGCGCGCACGCAAGGCCAAGCCTGGCTCCAGCGCCCGGGATTTCTACGTGTGGTCCGACGACGATCAGAAATACGATGGCACGCGCATCATTTTTCTCGACACCGAAAAGTCCAACTGGACCTGGGACCCGGTGGCCGGCCAATACTTCTGGCACCGCTTCTACTCCCACCAGCCGGACCTCAACTTCGACAACCCGCAAGTCATGAAGGCGGTGCTGTCAGTGATGCGCTACTGGCTGGACATGGGCATCGACGGCCTGCGCCTGGATGCCATCCCTTACCTGATCGAGCGCGACGGCACCAACAACGAAAACCTCCCCGAAACCCATGAGGTGCTCAAGCAGATCCGCGCCGAGATCGACGCCAATTACCCGGACCGCATGCTGCTGGCCGAAGCCAACCAGTGGCCGGAAGACACCCAACTGTACTTTGGCGACCAAAAGGGCGACGACGCTGACGAATGCCATATGGCCTTCCACTTCCCACTGATGCCGCGCATGTACATGGCCCTGGCCCAGGAAGATCGCTTCCCGATCACCGATATCCTGCGCCAGACCCCGGAAATCCCGGCCAATTGCCAATGGGCAATCTTCCTGCGCAACCACGATGAGCTGACCCTGGAAATGGTCACCGACAAAGAGCGCGACTACCTGTGGAACTACTACGCCGCGGACCGCCGTGCGCGTATCAACCTGGGGATTCGCCGGCGCTTGGCGCCGCTGATGGAACGCGACCGCCGGCGCATCGAGTTGCTCAACAGCCTGTTGCTGTCCATGCCTGGCACACCGACCCTGTATTACGGTGATGAAATCGGGATGGGCGACAATATCTACCTGGGTGACCGTGACGGCGTGCGTACGCCGATGCAATGGTCCATCGACCGCAACGGCGGTTTTTCCCGCGCCGACCCAGCCAGCCTGGTGTTGCCGCCGATCATGGACCCGCTTTACGGTTATCAGTCGGTCAACGTCGAAACCCAGGCCCAGGACCCGCATTCATTGCTGCACTGGACCCGACGCATGCTGGCAATCCGCAAACAGTCCAAGGCGTTCGGGCGCGGCAGCCTGAAAATGCTTTCACCGAGCAATCGCCGAATCCTCGCCTACACCCGCGAATACACTGGCGCCGACGGCAAGCACGAAATCATCCTGTGCGTGGCCAACGTCTCGCGCACGGCCCAGGCGGCGGAGTTGGACCTGTCGGCCTTCGCGGGGATGGTTCCAGTGGAGATGCTCGGCGGCAACGCATTCCCGCCCATTGGCCAGCTGAATTTCCTGCTGACCCTGGCCCCTTATGGCTTCTACTGGTTCGTCCTCGCAGCAGAAAACCAGATGCCCAGTTGGCATGTGGAGCCGGCCCAGAGTCTGCCGGACTTCACCACCCTGGTCCTGAAAAAACGCCTCGAAGAATTGCTCGAAGTGCCATGCCGCACCATCCTGGAGCAAACCTCGTTGCCCACCTGGCTGCCCAAGCGGCGCTGGTTCGCCAATAAGGAGTCAACCATCGAGCACGTGCATATCGCCTATGGCGTGCGCTTTGGCGATGCCCAGCATCCGGTGCTGCTCAGTGAGATAGAAGTGACCAGCGCTGGGCAGACCAGTCGTTATCAATTGCCATTCGGCCTGTTGGGTGAAGACCAGTTCACCAGCGCCTTGCCGCAACAACTGGCCCTGGCGCGGGTGCGACGGGTGCGGCAGGTGGGCTTGATCACCGATGCCTTCAGCCTCGATAGCTATATCCGCGCGGTCATCGAGGGCCTGCGCGCGCAGACCGTGCTCAGCAGCAGCGATGGCGAGATTCGTTTCGAGTCGACCCCACACTTGGCCAACTTGCCGGTGGGCGACGAGTTGCAAGTGCGCTACCTGGCCGCCGAGCAATCCAACAGTTCAGTGGTGGTCGGCGAAAGCCTGGTGCTGAAGTTGATTCGCAAAGTCAGCGCCGGGGTTCACCCGGAACTGGAAATGGGCGCCTACCTGACCGCCGCTGGCTACGCTCATATCTCGCCGCTGCTGGGCTCGGTGATCCGCCGCGATAACGAGGGCCAGGCCAGCCTGCTGATGATCGCCCAGGGTTACCTGAGTAACCAGGGCGATGCCTGGGGCTGGACCCAGAACAACCTGGAACGGGCCATTCGTGATGAACTGGCCGAAGCCATTTCCGAGCAGGAGCAGCACTACAACGCCCTCGGCGAACTGGCGGATTTCGCCGGGTTGCTCGGGCAACGGCTGGGGGAGATGCACAACGTCCTGGCCGCGCCTACGGCCAATCCGGACTTCCAGCCACAAGTGACGTCGATCAAGGACAGCCAGGGCTGGGCCAAACAGGTGGGCGCGCAGATCGAGCGCGCCTTGCAGTTGCTCAAACAGCACCAAAGCCAATTGAACCCCGCCGACCAGGCGTTGGTCACTCAACTGCTGGCGCAGAAAAAGGCGATTGCCAGCCATGTGCAGAATCTGGCGAAAGCTACGGTGGGCGGCTTGCGCATTCGGGTCCATGGTGATTTGCACCTGGGCCAGGTGCTGGTGGTCAAGGGCGATGCCTATCTGATCGACTTCGAAGGCGAGCCCGCGCGGCCCCTGCACGAACGGCGAGGTAAGCACAGCCCGTACAAGGACGTCAGCGGCGTACTGCGTTCATTCGACTATGCCGCCGCCATGGCCCTGAATGTGCAAGGGCAAGGCCTGGACCACTCGGCCGATGCCGAGGCTGCCCGCCAGCGCGTGGCTGATCGTTACCTGAGCGAAGCACGGCAGGCATTTATCCAAGCGTATCAACAGGCTACGTCTACACTGGCGCATGACTGGCAGGATGCCAACGGCGCGCAGGCGGCACTGGCTTTGTTTAGCCTGGAGAAGGCTGCGTATGAAGTGGCCTACGAGGCGCAGAACCGCCCCGCGTGGCTGGCGGTGCCATTGCGCGGATTGCATGGGTTGTTGGACTGAGGATGTAGCACGTACCTCACAATGAAAGCAGAACGAATGTAGGAGTTGTCGAGCTTCAGCGAAGCTACGATGGCGGTGTGTCATCCAGCATTGATGTTGGCTGACACGACGCCATCGCTGGCAAGCCAGCTCCTACATTTGATCTCCGGTGTCACAAGCAGTGGGAGAAATCATGAGCTTTACACACAAAGAACCGCTGCAATCGAAATTTGCTGTCATGCCTTCGCCCAAGGATATCGAAGCTCTGGTGCGGGCCGAACACCCGGATCCCTTTGCGATCCTCGGGCCTCATGAGGACGAGGCGGGCGGTCAGGTGATCCGCGCGTTTTTGCCCGAAGCCTTGAGCGTGCAAGTGCTGGCCCGTGACAGCGGTGATGTGCTGGGTGGCCTGGACTCCACGCCAATCCCGGGGCTGTTTGTCGGGCATTTCGCCACGCGCCAGGGCTACCTGCTGAAGATCCAGTGGGCCGGCGGCGAACAGATCACCGAAGACCCCTATAGCTTCGGCCAGTTGCTCGGGGAAATGGACCTGTACCTGTTCGCCGAAGGCAATCACCGTGACCTGAGCAACTGCCTGGGCGCCCAGGTGACGAGCGTCGACGGCATCCAGGGCGTGCGCTTTGCGGTATGGGCGCCGAATGCGCGGCGGGTCTCGGTGGTGGGCGACTTCAATATCTGGGACGGGCGCCGCCACCCCATGCGCCTGCGTCACCCGGCCGGGGTCTGGGAGATCTTTATCCCGCGCCTGCAACCGGGGGCCGCCTACAAATACGAAATCCTCGGCGCTGCCGGCATCCTGCCACTCAAGGCCGACCCCATGGCCCTGGCCACACAGTTGCCGCCCGATACCGCCTCGAAAGTCGCCGCACCGTTGCAAGTGGACTGGTCGGATGAGGCCTGGATGCAAGCCCGTGGCGCACGGCAGGCGGCCAGTGCGCCGCTGTCGATCTATGAACTGCACGTCGGCTCCTGGCAATGCGAGCTCGACGAGTTGGGCGAAGTGTCGCGCCAATACGGCTGGCGCGAGCTGGGCGAACGGCTGATTCCCTATGTGCAGCAACTGGGGTTTACCCATATCGAACTGATGCCGATCATGGAGCATCCCTTCGGTGGTTCCTGGGGCTACCAGCCGCTGTCGCAATTCGCGCCCAGTGCGCGTTTCGGTTCACCGGATGAGTTTGGCGCCTTCGTCAACGCCTGCCACCAGGCGGATATCGGCATCATTCTCGACTGGGTCCCAGCACATTTCCCCACCGACACCCATGGCCTGGCGCAGTTCGATGGCACCGCGCTGTACGAATACGGCAACCCGCTGGAAGGTTTTCACCAGGATTGGGACACGCTGATCTACAACCTGGGGCGCACCGAAGTCCACGGTTTCATGCTGGCGTCGGCGTTGCACTGGCTCAAGCATTTCCATATTGATGGCCTGCGCGTGGATGCTGTGGCCTCGATGTTGTATCGCGACTATTCACGCAAGGCCGGTGAGTGGGTACCCAACCGCCACGGTGGGCGCGAGAACCTTGAAGCCATCGAGTTCCTGCGCCACTTGAATGATGTGGTTGCACTGGAGGCTCCCGGCGCCCTGGTGATCGCCGAGGAATCCACGGCCTGGCCGGGCGTCAGCCAGCCGACCCAGCAGGGCGGCCTGGGCTTCAACTACAAGTGGAACATGGGCTGGATGCACGATTCGCTGCATTACATCCAGCAAGACCCGGTGTACCGCGCTCATCATCACAATGAACTGAGTTTCGGCCTGGTGTATGCCTGGTCCGAACGTTTTGTGCTGCCGATCTCCCATGATGAAGTGGTGCATGGCAAACACTCGTTGATCGACAAAATGCCCGGCGATCGCTGGCAGAAATTCGCCAACCTGCGGGCCTACCTGAGCTTCATGTGGATGCATCCGGGCAAAAAGTTGCTGTTCATGGGCTGTGAGTTCGGCCAATGGCGCGAATGGAACCACGACCAGCAACTGGACTGGTACCTGCTGCAATATCCGGAACACCGGGGCGTGCAGAAACTGGTGGGCGACCTCAACCGCCTGTACCGCGAAGAACCGGCACTGCATGAGCAGGACGCTGCACCGCAAGGTTTCCAGTGGTTGATTGGCGACGATGCAATCAACAGCGTCTATGCCTGGCTGCGCTGGAGCAAGGACGGCAAGGCGGTACTGGTAGTGGCCAACTTCACTCCGGTGCCCCGTGAGGCGTACAAAGTGGGCGTACCCTTTGCCGGCAGTTGGAAAGAGGTGATCAACAGTGATGCCGACACCTATTCCGGTTCCAACTACGGTAATGGCGGCGCAGCCTTTACCCTGGAAGAACCGCAGCATGGGCAGCCGGTGTCTCTGGCGCTGAATCTGCCGCCGCTCGGGGTGCTGATTTTGCGCCAGGAGTAAAACTGTAGAAGCCGTCAAGCCAGCGCCTACACGCTGGCTTGACGAACGCTGTTACCAATCCCTCTGGAACATTTTCTTACGTGTGATCCACACAAGACTGTCAGCGATCAGGCGCAGCATTTGGGTTTTCCTCGTTTCGTCGCTGAACTTGTGTATCACTGCCAGAGACGAAAACACCATGACGCTTGTCCATTTGAATACGCGACACGCAGCTCTTTCCCCTCTTGTAGCGCCCCCAGTTGATGCACCTCCCACAATCCAGGGCAAATCCAGCCTGAGGCGGGTGGAAACTGCGGCGCAATCCGTCAGTTCGCAACAAGCCGAGGTGCGGGGAAAGCTGGGGGATCTGGACGAAATGCTCAGGGTGTTGCGCGAACCTAATGCCTTGACGCCTCCCGGCGCTGTCGTGAACAAAAGTTTGTTTCTCAATAAAGACTCACCGCTGATACCGCCGAACGGCTCAACCCAGCCGGGTACGAACCGGCTGGGTAATATGCTCACATTTTATGGCATCGTGCCATCCGCCCCCAACACACCTGCGCAACAGCAAGCGGCGATCAACGCGGTAGAAGATGCCCGTAGTGAAGTAGCCCTGGGCCTGGATAATGCCTCCAGCGATGTGGATAGCTTGTTGCAAAAGAGCAATGACCCAGCCATCTCTGCATGGGTCGCCGCGCAGGAGACCAAGCATAAGAAACCCTTGCTCAGCCTGTTAACCGAAGGGCTTTCCCCGCAGACCCTTGAAAAAGCCCAGAACACACCGGCGGCGGTGCTGGAACTGATACTCAAATCGCCCAAAGCCAATGAACTGATTCAACAACTGTTGAGAACCCTGGGCGGAGCCGAATTCCCGTTGGATGGCATCATTACGCCTGGGGTCAAGGTCAAATTGTTGCTCAAGGCCCTGACCCTGAGCCTGGACCCGTTGCAAGGGCGCAAACCTGGGCATATTGCCGGCTTTGACCCGGCGTCGAGTGAGCATTGGAACCAAGGCTACCCGGCCATCAAGTCCGAGTTCAGGCAGCACCTGGTTGGTTCAAGGCAGTTGTCCAACGACCAGGCGTATCTGGCGGCCTATATCCTGCAGCCCCAGTTCCCGGCCGACTTTGCCGTCCGTGATGTACCGCCAGACCTGCGTTACCAGGGATCGGCGGTGTGGGTGAACTTCAAGCACGGTGTCAGACTGGCCGAAGCGATTGAGCGAGGCTCTGCGCAGCGCATGAGCTTTCAGGCGCTGGTTGACCTGCCAGGCAAGTTCAGCGGGCAAGCGACCACAGACGAACAGTGGGCGCTTATTGCGTCAACCCGTATCCCGGCGACGTTGGATTGGGCGGTGGCGCAAGGATTGCTCCCACAAAAACAGGATTACTCGCAGGAGGAGATCAATTTTGCAGTAACCGCACTTGATGCGCACGTCGAGACGGTGGTGTCGGCAACCCAGCAATTAGCAACCGATGTACCACTGCGCAAGGATTTTTTCGAGCGCATGCAGAAGGGCACTTCACGCACTGAAGTGCTGAGCCTGTTCAGCCCGCTTTTCCTTCTGTACAGGCATCTCAATGGCGAGAAAATCACACCGGCCGAGATCAGCTATCAATACCCTGTCTATGATGAGGCCACGTTCAAAAAGACGTTCGACCAGTACCTGACGGATACAAAAACAGCCTACGGGAAGCTGATCACCGGCCATTTGTCCCAACTCCCGCTAAAAGACCGCAGAGCCATCGAGCAGGGTGATGTCACGGTATATGCACTCAGGACAAGATCCAACTCCGCCAAGGAGACCGATGACGAGAAAAAGGCAGCCGTCACACGTCCAGCGTTTATTCTCAAGGCGGTGCATGAGGGTGAGACAAACTACTACGAAATGAATCCGGTCAAGGGTATTGCCCGGCGCCGTGACGACTTGAAACCGATTCTGGAGTCCTATAACCCAGCCGATAAAAGCTATGGCAAAGACTTCATTTCGATTGAGCACTCCGATGACGGTGTACCTTCCGAAGAATTGGTTGTCCGCGACACTCGCGCAGATAGCAGGGCAGAGTTCAAGAAAAGGTGGACGGCCTATAAATCAGGCAAAGGTCCCAGACCTCCCAATTTCTCTATCGTTGTCCCACAACAGCTCGCTCACTTTTCGGCATCTGCCACCGCCTCTAAAAGCGCCGTGCCACACACCATCACTTCCGAACGCTCTGCGGCCATTGCAAAGACCGCTACTGATGACCTGTTCTATGTCGATACAGACAGATTGAAAGAATGGGCCGAGTCCGACCCTGAGCGAGAAAGTGCAGCACAGAAAAACGATGAGGCGTTCTGGGACCGTGTCAAAGGTACTGCGCAGATGGTCATTCCGTTCTGGAGTGGCATTGAAAGCCTCGTCAAGGGGGATACCAAACAGGGTATTTTGGATCTCGTTGGCGATGGGCTGTCTACGTTTACCGGCCCTGTGGGAAAATTCGCTGCAGGCTCGGTGCGCTTGTTTTCTACCGCAGGCAAGATCGGAGTGCGCGCACTGCTGCCTAAGTTTGGCTCGCTGGTAAAGAAATTTGCGGTTTCTACGGTTCGCAATCTCAACCCCCTTGATCCCGTGATGCCTGCACTGAGTAGCAGTGGGAACAGGCTGCTGAAGTTCGGGGGCGCGCACCTGCAAAATGTTCAGGCTGGCATTGCCCAGTTCAAAAAAAACGCCGTGCTTAAATTGCCCGGACGAGGGCGTTACGACATATCCCCAAAAATCCCCCTGACCCCCAGGCCTGTTGCCCAGGGACAGACCCTGCGAGTGCCCGAAGGTATTTCCAGTGACCAGACACGCGTGTTGAACCGGCGCAAGCATAGCGATGTGGTGGTCGGCGATGATGTCTACCGCTACAACCCGGACAAACCCGAAAGCCTGGTCAAACTAGGCGGATCTGAGGATACAGGGCCGTTTGAAGGGTTTGTGCTGACCTGTGGCGCCGGGGGGCGCCGCCACAAGCGCGACCTCAACGACCTGTGTTACACCAAGCAGATCGATCCTGGCGGCACGCCGGTGTTCCAGGACGCTCAGGCCCTGGAGCATCGCCGCCTGATTCCGGGGGCAGGGCAGGCGAAAGGTCCGCGCACGGTCATTCACGAGCATCGTCGTTACCGCGTCAATGAAGCGGGCAATCAAGAACTGCTGCCGATGGCGAGCACACAACCTGTGACCTACAAGGACCGTACCACTGGCGCCGTGCTCAATGAGCCGGATTTTGGTTATGACGATTTTGGTGTGCCTCGGACGATCAACCAGGAAACGCTCGTGATCAAAATGGATGCGATCAGCGATTTGAGCAATGACCAGCGTGTTATCAGGGGTTTTAAGATCAGCCACAACAATCGGCAATACGTGGTGGTCGAGGCTGATACCGGCGTTCATTACTATGCCGAACTGAACGGCAACGGCCAGCTCGATTTTCACCGCATGACCCGTAGTGATCCGCTGGACGTTCAATTCATCAAGCAGTACGACCAATACAAGGATGTCTATGGCTTTGTGGCGCAAGGTCTTCCAGACAATCAGTTGGTGGTACTGCCTAGCCTTGACAGCCTGGTCAAGAAGATCGTTGCTGATGAGCCCATGTCGCCTGCGGAAATGGACCATCTTGCCAACGTATTGAAGGGGCTTTCCCCCGAGAAACAGCGCGAAGTCCTGATGGGGGTGTATGCGACTGGGAATAATCCCGGGCATGTGGTGGTCGCGGCAAAACCGGTGCGGCTCGCGCCGATCAAGAAACAGGCTGACTTTGCCCAACTACCGGCTGAACAGCAGAACCGTTTATATGCTGAGGGGGGCAGGAAAGCGGTTGACGAGCAGTTCCAGGCGACGGGCATCAGATCTGCCAATCAACAGGTCCTAGGTCTTGCGGGGGAGGTCACGCGCAGCCAGACTGCGTCGGAAATGGTGGGTTGGCTTTATACGCGCACGGGCGCGTCCAACTATTCCGAAACGGTCCTGAAGACCGGGGCCGGCAACTGTGACCAAATGGCCAAGGTGGCTGTTGATACGATCAATACCAGTGGTGGCCATGCGCGGATCGCACAGGTCAAGGGCCATACGTTCGCGGTCATCGGCGGGCCTCCAGGCCAGCCTCGGAGCAAAGGCTTCGTCGGGCCGGAGTGGGATGAGGCATGGGTCGTCGACCCTTGGGCCGGTATCACCTGCCGAGCGGTGGATTATCCGGCCCAGTTCAAGGCGCGGATGCAGGAGTGGAGTCTGTCGGGCCGGCGCATCATGATCGGCGATGGTGGGACACCGCCACAGTCGGTATGGAGCGACCCCATGGAGCCACACTGGATCAATGCCACCGTCTACGGCGAGGCCCAAGTGTTCCAATAATCAGTCGGCGGCCATCCTGGCGCCCAGGTACAGCAGGGGACATCGCTGCATCAGATCCGCTGCTGTGCTTGTACCTCGTTAGCAACAGCCGCAAAGGGCTGCCACTGTCAGAACTCACAGGTATGAACCCGTTACAGGAACACAATCTCGTACGGCTCCCGCATCCGCTCCAGCAGCACCGCAGGCATCATCGGCGCCAGGCCGATCAGCGGATCGCCGAGCAACTGGGTGGCGTAGGCATGGGCCGCGTGGCGTTTGCGCGCCACGCTCCAGGTGTCGAGGCGTACCTTGCGCGCGCACTGCCAGGGCATCCGGCCGGCGTCGCGGGCGGGCCAGTGCCAGGCCCAGATCGGCAACTCCAGCAGGCGCGCCCCTGTTAGCGCACAGGCGATGGCAGTGGCGCGGCCAACGGCATCGTGGTCGTCATTGCCATCATTGCGCCAGGTGGTAAACACGGCATCGCCGGGTTGCAGGTAACGCGCGATAAATTGGCTCAAGAGCTGTTCGCGGCCCGCCAGGGCATTGTCACAAAAGCCACCGCGAATCCACTTCAGGCTGTGCAAGGGCAAGCCGAGGCGGCGCAGGGCCTCGACACTTTCCTGGGGGCGAAACACGCTCAGGCGCTGGGCTGACCACTGGTTGGAACCCGGATGGCTGGCACTGCCGTCGGTAACGGAGATCAACTTCAAGGGATAATCCAGGGTACTGAGCAGTTGCAGCAAGCCGCCGCAGGCCAACACTTCGTCACCTGGATGAGGGGCGACCACCACCACCCGCGAGCCGGGAGGTACCAGTAGGGAAGGGCTAATGGTGGGGATTTGCGCCAATTGCGGCGCACTGTTCCAGATCTGCGCCGACGTGCGGCGACCGTCGTTTAAAGTGGCGGGTTTGATCAATGTCACGTCCTTGTCCTGATGATGCAGGTCGTATCCCGTTGACGGGTCGACTCTCCTTTTTGTCGCACTGGCGCAAGGCTCGTGCGGCACGCTGGCGTTCCGAATCCTGGATTGCCAAGCATGAGTATTGTTCATAGCCCGGGATTCGTCGCGCCGTCTGCGGGCAAAATCGTATTTTTTTCAGGGGGCCTGCTGCAGCTCGAACAACAGCAGCGAGCGCCCGGTCACTGCATATTCGTGATCAAACTCGAAACGCTCCTGGCCGTGTACCGCTGGCTGGTTGGTGTCGACCATGCAGGTCCAGAAGCCACCATCCGGCACCTGGGGCAAGCGAAAACTCACCAGGTCATGGTGCGCATTCACTACCAGCAACAGGGTAGCATCGGCTCCTGGCCGGCGAATTCCGGTTTCCTGAGCTCGGCCATCCATCAGCATCCCCAGGCAACGGCCCTGGCTGTCTTGCCACTGTTCAATGGTCATTTCGTTGCCATCGGGGGCCAGCCATGTCACGTCCTTGACCCCGATGTCTTCGTTGTAGTCGCCCACCAGGAAGCGCCCGCGACGCAGGATCGGGTAGGCCAGGCGCAGTTTGATCAGGCGCTTGACGAAGGTGAGCAGGGACTTGCCATCTTCATCCAGGTCCCAATTGACCCAGCCGATTTCGCTGTCCTGGCAGTAGGCATTGTTGTTGCCGTGCTGGGTGCGGGCGAACTCGTCACCGGCCACCAGCATCGGCGTGCCCTGGGCCAGCAGCAGGGTGGCGAAGAAATTACGCATCTGGCGCAGGCGCAACGCGTTGATCTCGGGATCGTCGGTGGGGCCTTCGACACCATGGTTCCATGACAGGTTGTTGTTGCTGCCGTCCTGATTGTTTTCGTCGTTGGCTTCGTTGTGCTTGTCGTTGTAGGACACCAGGTCGTGCAGCGTGAAGCCATCGTGGGCGGTAATGAAGTTCACCGAGCTGTAGGGGCGGCGCCCGCGCTGGTTGAACATCTCGCCAGAGGCGGTCATACGCCCGGCAAAATCGGCCAGTTGGCCGTCATCGCCTTTCCAGAAGGCGCGCACGGTGTCGCGAAAACGGTCATTCCATTCCACCCAGCCGGGCGGGAAGTTGCCCACCTGATAACCGCCGGGGCCCACATCCCAGGGCTCGGCGATCATTTTCACCTGGCGCAGCACCGGGTCCTGGCGGCAGGCCACAAGGAAACTGTGACGCTCGTCGAAACCATCGTGATAACGCCCCAGAATCGTCGCCAGGTCAAAGCGAAAACCGTCGACATGCATCTCCGTGGCCCAGTAACGCAGGGAGTCCGTGACCATTTGCAGCACACAAGGATGGCTCAGGTCCAGGGTGTTGCCGGTGCCGGAGTCGTTGATATAGAAGCGCTTGTCGTCGGGCATCAAGCGGTAGTACGAGGCATTGTCGATGCCACGCATGGACAGGGTCGGGCCTTGCTCGTTGCCTTCGGCGGTGTGGTTGTAGACCACATCGAGGATCACCTCCAGCCCGGCTTCGTGCAGGTGCGCGACCATTTCCTTGAACTCGGCGATCTTGCCGCTGGCCAGGTAGCGTGGATCCGGGGCAAAGAAAGCGATGCTGTTGTAGCCCCAATAGTTAGTCATGCCTTTGTGCAACAGGTGCTGGTCATTGACGAAAGCATGGACCGGCAGCAACTCCACCGACGACACGCCCAGTTGGCGAATGTGCTTGAGCACATCGTCGACCATCAACCCGGCGCAGGTACCGCGTACGATCTCTGGGACAGAGGGGTGGCGCATGCTGATGCCGCGCAGATGGGTCTCGTAGATGATGGTGCGATCCCAGGGCGTACGCACTGGTTGGTCGTTGCCCCAGGTATGGGCCGGGTCGATGACCTTGCATTTGGGCACGAAGGGCGCACTGTCGCGCTCATCAAAACTCAGGTCGGCATCCGGGTGGCCGATGGTGTAGCCAAACAACGCTTCGGACCATTTGAGTTCGCCGACCAACTGCTTGGCATAGGGGTCGATCAGCAATTTATGGGGGTTGAAACGATGGCCGTTGCCAGGGTCGTACGCACCGTACACGCGGTAGCCATAGATCAGCCCCGGGTGGGCGTCGGGCAAGTAGCCGTGGAAGGTCTCGTCGGTGTATTCCGGCAGTTCGATCCGCTCCAGCTCGACTTCGCCGGTATCGTCGAACAGACACAGCTCGACCTTGGTGGCATTGGCCGAGAACAGCGCGAAGTTGACCCCCAGACCGTCCCAGGTCGCGCCGAGGGGGAAGGGCAGACCTTCACGAATCCGCGACGGCTCGGTAATGGGTGTCTTGCTCATAGCGTTGCTCCTGCAAGGTTTTTTCAGGCCGAATGGGGCCGTGCTGACATCGGCTCAGGTAAACAGTTGAGCTTTTTGTAGACGCCGGCTGGCCGGCGTCTACAGGAGAGTGCTCAGCCGGCTGGCTTGCGCGGGGCTCGTGGCTTTTTGGCGACGGCGGGTTTTTCTGCGACCGGTTTTGGCTTGGCCTTGGTAGCTGCCTTGGGCTTGCTGGGGGTCAACGCTTCGGCTTCGGCCAATTTGCGGGCCATTTCCCAATGGCGCGCTTCCTGGCCTTCGGGCTTACCTTCGGACTCCCAGATCTGATACGCAAATTCACGAACGCGTTTGTCTTCGGTGCTCATCGCAATGCTCCTCACAGAAAATTTCAGCTTTCTTGATCGTCAGAATGGATAAAGACATTCACCGGGACATCCCCCAGGGCAGCGCTGACCATTAGCTCCTTGTTGGGTGTGACTGCGCCTGTCTGCAAAAGTCCCTTCCAGTTTTGCAGCGTGGCGTCGAACGGTAATGTGACCCGGGTATCGCCCCAAACTTGCGCATCCACCCGGGGTTTGGCGCTGCTTTCAAGCAGGGCGTGGGCCCAGCGTGGCACCACCACCAACAGCCACTGGCCCTGATACTCACGACTGAAGGCAACAACCCGTTGGGCATGTCGGCCCAACACCTCCAGCGGTTCATAGCGGCCCCTGGCAAACAGCAGCGGGTGGGCCTTGCGCAGGTTCAACACCTGGGCAATCAGCGCCTGCTTCAAGTGCCCATCACGCCAGCGCTCAAGCAAGGCCTGTGGCTCTGCCGCAAGTGCCCGTTGGCGGACGCTGAAATCCACTGCCTGCCGGTTGTCCGGGTCCACCAGGCTCAAGTCCCAGAATTCATCGCCCTGGTACAGGTCCGGCACGCCTGGCACGGTGATACGCAGCAAGGATTGCGCCAGCCCGTTCAAGGCGCCGGCGGGGGCGATGGCCTCGGCTGCGGCGTGGATCGCCGTACGCAAGGCTAAACCGGACGGTTCGAGCAACAAACGGGAGAGGAAGGCTTCGACACCCTGCTCATAGATCTCGTTGGGTGCGCTCCAACTGCTGTGCAGTTTGGCTTCACGCAGGGCTTTTTGCTGCCACTGCCAGAGGCGCTGTTGATAGCCACGGGGGGCCTGAAGATCCAGGTCCAGGGGCCAACTGCCCAGCAGCACCTGATAGAGGATCAGTTCATCGCCTGCCGAAGGAACAGCCGGATCATCGCGCAAGAGCAACGCCAGCCTACGCCACTGTTGCACCTGCTCGGCATACCACGGCGCACACTCACTAAGCACCGCCAGCCGCGCGCGGCTGTCTTCGCCGCGTTTGTGGTCGTGGGTGGCGGTGGCCAGCAAGTTGTCGGGAGAGGTTGCCAGGCGCTGGCGGTTGGCGGCATGGAAGTCGGCCAGGGGCGCGCTGAACTGTTCGGTATTGAAGCCCACATCGTTGCGCGAGAGCAGTACCGCCGAGCGATAGAGGGCGGTGTCTTCCACGGCCTTGGCGGCCGCCGGCGAGGTCAGTTGCTGGAAACGCACACAGGCATGCTTGAGGATCTTGCGCGGCTGCCCCACAGGGCGATCACGCCAGGGTTGGCCGCCGAGCCACTGTTGCAGGTAGTCGAGTACCGGCCAGTCGGCTTCGCTCAAGGTCACGCGGGCGCCGGCCAGGGCTTGCTGGAACACGGCCTCGTCTGTGGCGCTACGGCCGCAGGCGCTGATATAGGTGCGGTAGACCGGGAAGTGCACGACCAGTGCCTGCAAGGCGCGACGGATCGCGCCCAGGGTCAGGTCACGGCTCATCACGTCCGCACGGGCCACTTGCAGCAGGGCCTGGGCCACGCTTTCAAAATCCCCGGCCAGGGAGCCGTTGAGGATTTGCTGGCGGGCCAGCCAGGCTTCTTCGATAAAGGCCGAGGGCCGTTCGCTGACCCCGCTCCAGAGTTGGCTCAACGCCTCGAAGCCCTGGGGATCATGCTGCAGCAGCGACACCTGGTTCATGAATTCATAGCCGGTGGTGCCGTCTACCCGCCAGTCTGCGGGTAGGGTTTCGCCGGCGCCGAGGATCTTTTCGACAAAGATCGGCAAATGCCGGCCTGGCGACAATGCATCCACGCGCCGGCGCAACTTGCGGCAGTAGCCACGCGGGTCGGCCAGGCCATCGATGTGGTCGATGCGCAGGCCATCCACCAGGCCCTCGCTGATCAGCTGGAAAATCTTGTGGTGAGTGGCCTCGAAGACCGTAGCCCGCTCCACCCGCAGGCCACCCAGCTCGTTGACGTCGAAAAAACGTCGCCAATTGATGTCATCTGCCGCCGTGCGCCAACTGGCCAGGCGATAGGCTTGCTGTTCCAGTAATTGATGCAGGCGCGAAAAACCTTCGGGCTGGCGCGCATCAAACCCGCCCAGGGCGTGTTCGATGGCCGCCAGGATCAGTGGGTCGCAAGCCTGCTGCATCAGTTCTTGTTTCAGGCTGGCCGCCAAGGGCCAGGCATCGGCCTGATAGGCCAGGGCACTGAAGCGATCGGCCAGGTCTTTGAGGGCAGGATGGGCGCGCAGGATATCGCCGTAGTCGCTGGGGCAGATCGGGAAGCGGTGTTCGTAGTGCTCGACAAAAAAACGGCCTTGGGCCTGGTCAAAACGCAGGGGCAGGGTGCCGTTTTGCAGGGCCTCGCCGTAGTCGCTGCCGAGGAAGGGCATCAACAATTGGCCCTTGAGCAGCGGGTCCGGGGAGTGCCACTGGATATCAAAGAATTCGCTGTAGGGGCTCAGGCGCCCCCATTCCAGCAGGTCCAGCCACCAGGGGTTGTCGCTGCCGCCGACGGCCATATGGTTGGACACGATATCGAGAATCAGGCCCATGTCGTGGGCACGCAGGGTCGCCACCAGGCGGCGCAGCGCCGGTTCGCCACCCAGTTGCGGGTTGACGGTGGTCGGGTCGACCACGTCGTAGCCATGCATGGAACCGGCGCGGGCCTTGAGCAGGGGCGAGGCATACAGGTGGCTGATGCCCAGGCTGGCGAAATACGGCACCAGCGGCACTGCATCATCCAGGGTAAAACCCTGGTGAAACTGCAGGCGCTGGGTGGCCCGTAACGCGATGCTGTTCACTGGTCACGTTCCAGGGCTTGATTGCGCGCCACCGCCAGCAGCTCCAGGCGCCGGGCTGCGTTGTCGTCATCGAGCAGGCCGGCGGCATCCCCCGGCAGGCGCCGCCGCCAATTGGGATGGGTATCGAGGGTGCCGGGCAGGTTGGCTTGCTCTAGGATGCCCAGGGCATCCTCCAGGGGCAGCAACACCAGCGGCGCACGGGTGTGGCCGAGGTAGCGCACGCTGGCATCGAGCATCTGGTCGGTTTCGTTGCGCAGTTCATCGCGAAAGTTCTGCGGGTCCTGGGCCAGGGCCTGGCGCAGTGCCTGGCGTTCACGCTGACGGTGTTCACTCCAGTGCTCTAGCGTCGGTGTGTCGATCAGCCCCAGTTGCACATTCCAGTCGATATCGCGACTGTGCCACCAACCGTTAAGCGTCGGCAGGTCGTGAGTGCTGGTGGTGGCCAGGGCGTTATCCGGCCAGTCGAGGATCGGTGTAAATCGCCCGCCATGGTCCTGTTCGAACAACAGCACACGCATGCCGAGCATCGCGCGGGCGCTGAGTTTTTCCCGCAGGCCCTCGGGTACTGTGCCCAAGTCTTCGCCCAGTACAATCGCCTGGTGCCGGCTGGATTCCAGGGCCAATAGCCGCAGCAGGTCATCCACCGGGTAATACAGGTACGCACCGTCTTTGGGCGAAGCGTTCCGGGGAATCACCCACAGCCGTTGCAGGCCCATCACATGATCGATACGCAGGCCGCCGGCATGGGCGAAATTGGCCCGCAGCATTTCGATAAACGCCCGAAAGCCATTGCGCTTGAGACCCTCGGGGGAGAACGCGGAGATGCCCCAGCCCTGGCCGGCACGGTTGAGGATATCCGGTGGCGCGCCCACGGTGAGGTCGGCCAGCAGTTCATCCTGGCGACTCCAGGCCTGGCTGCCGGCGCCATCGGCGCCCACGGCCAGGTCGGCAATCAGGCCGATACCCATGCCACTGCCACGCGCAGCGTGTTGCGCGCGCGCAAGGCAACGGGCAATCAGCCATTGGCTGAAGGCGTAGAAGCCAATGGCATCGCCTTGCTCGACAGCAAATTGTGCCAGCGCGGCACTGCCAGGATCACGCCAGTCCTCGGGCCACTGGCGCCAGTCAAGGCTTTCACCATTGGCGGCGCGCTCGGCTTGCACGGCTTCGAAGCGGCAATGGTTTTCCAAGGCCTCGCCACCGGCCTGGCGGAAACTCAGGAAGTCAGCCTGCTGCGGGTGTTCGCCCTGCCGAAAATCTTCATACAGGGCACGCAGCAGGCGCTGCTTGGCCTTGGCGGCGGCCGGCCAGTCGATCAGGCTTTGTTGCTCAAGCGCTTGCAGCTCATCGGCCAGTCCGCTGGATTCGATGGCACTGAGCGACGCCCGTTCACCGAGGATGCAACCGGGGGAGGCATACAGGCTATTGAGGAACAGGCGACTGGACGGTGAATAGGGGCTATAGCGCTCGGTATCGGCACTGAACATCGCGTGCAACGGGCTGATTGCCAGGGCGTCGACACCTCGTTCTGCGGCAGCGCGGGCCAATTGCTCCAGGGCCTGGGTGTCGCCAAACCCGCCATCGCCGCTGCGGCGCAAGGCATACAACTGGACACTCAGGCCCCAGGCACGGGCGGGTTGGCTGTCCACCGCCTCGGCGACGCTGAAACACTGATGGGGGGCAACGGCCAGGGTGAAGGACTGGTCGGCGATCTGCACCCGGTGGTAGCCCACGGGCAGGGCGCCGGGCAGGACGGCCTCGGTATCCAGCTCAAGATTGAGGCTGCTGCCGTCCTCCAGATGAGCCTGGCACGGCGTGCCGGGGGCGAAGTAAGCAGCCAGGTCCAGGCCGGCGCCTACGTCCACGGTCAACAGCGGCGCCAGGTGCCTGTCTTGCTGCTCGCGCTCCAGGGCTTGCAGGCTGGAGGCGATGGCGGCGTCGGTGTCGGCGGGGTGGCCTAGGCCTTGGAGCACGGCGCGCAACGCGTCGGCACTGACATGCTGCGGGCGGCCGTTGGCGTCGATCCAATCGACCGCCAGGCCCGCACGGCTGGCGAGTATTTCCAGTTGCGCTTCGCTCAAGAGTGCTCTCCAACAGAGGATGAGGTGTCACCCGGCGCCAGGCTGACGCGGGCAGAGAAGGGTGTGAGTAACGCCGGGTCGTTGCTGGTACTGAACAGCTCGCTGATGCCTGCCGGATGCAGCAGGACGGTCGGACCCAGGTTGAGGTCGATCTGTAATACGCAGCCATTGCCCAAGCGCCAGCGCGCAGACACTGCGCCCTGGCCCAGGACTTGCGCACCAAGGGCGATGCTGCCGGGCAAGTGGGGCACGATGCGCTGCTGGCGCAGGCCCAGCAATTGGCGATACAACGCAACAGGCGCCTGGCTAAACAGTGGTATGGAGCGGCGAAAGGTCTGCACTGCGTTGGGGTCGGGAATCCGCGCGCGGCGCTCGGGATCGCTGAAGGCGGTGAAGTCGGCAAATTCATTGCGCCGGCCTTCGCGCACGGCCTCGGCCAATTCGCCGTGATGGTCGGTAAAAAACAGGAAGGGTTGTTCGGCATTGACTTCATCGCCCATGAACAGCAGCGGGATCATCGGCGACATCAACAATAGGGTGGTCGCTGCCTGCAACGCCTGGGGCGAACACAGTTGGTGCAGGCGCTCTCCCAGGGCGCGGTTGCCGATCTGGTCGTGATTCTGCAAAAACAGCACAAAGGCACTGGGCGACAAATGCCCGCTGGGCTCGCCACGCTGGATGCCGTGGCGGGTAGTGTCGCCTTGGTAGACAAACCCTTCGCCCAGGCAGCGGGCCAATTTGGCCGTGGGATCGTCGGCGAAATCGGCGTAGTAGGCGTCGGTCTCGCCGGTCAACAGCACATGCAGGGCGTTATGCCCATCATCGTTCCATTGCGCATCGAAGCCTTGCTGCAACAGGCGGGCCTGGTTGAATTCGTTTTCCAGCACCAACCATACGTGGCGGCCTGGATCTACTTGCTCACGTACCCGTTGGGCTAGCTCCTTCAGGAACGCCGGGTCGTTGATGGCATGCACCGCATCCAGGCGCAGGCCGTCGAAACGGTATTCGACAAGCCACATCAGGGCGTTGTCGATAAAAAAGTCGCGCACTTGGCGGCGGCGAAAATCGATCCCGGCGCCCCAGGGGGTGTGGCGGTCTTCGCGAAAAAAGCCTTTGGCATAGCGGCCCAGGTAATTGCCGTCGGGGCCGAAGTGGTTGTAGACCACATCAAGGATCACCGCGAGGCCATGCCCATGGGCACTGTCGATCAAGTGCTTCAACTGATCGGGAGTGCCCAGGGATGCTTGCGGCGCATAGGGCAAGACTCCGTCGTAGCCCCAGTTGCGTTCACCGGGGCATTGGGCCAGGGGCATCAGCTCAATGGCGGTGACGCCCAGCTCTGCCAGGCGCGGCAGGTGCTGCTCCACAGCGGCATAACCACCGAGTATGCCCACATGCAGCTCGTAGATCACCGCTTCATGCCAGGGCCGACCTTGCCAGGAGCCGTGACGCCAGGGGTAGGCCAAGGGATCGACCACCACACTGTCGCCGTGCACGTCCCCGTGCTGCAGGCGTGACGCCGGGTCGGGCACATCCTGCTCGCCATCAATGGTGTAGTGATAGCGGGTGCCGGCCCCGCAGCGCACATGTGCGACAAACCAGCCCTCTGCCTGGGGCTGCATGGGTACTGACTGAGCATTGTGCAGCTCAACGCTGGCATGAGACGCATCAGGCGCCCACAGGGCGAAGCGGGTGTGTTGCGCATCCTGCAGGATCGCGCCGTGGGGCCATGTTGCCAGAGTCCGTAACGGCATCTATCCCGACCTCTTTTAGGCTTTCCCCGACTTGCCCAACGCTTTCGCTACCAGTTGTTCATACAGCTCGGCATAGGGTTCTACCGCCTGGCACCAGTTGAATGGCGCAGCCATGGCCCTGCAGCGCATCGCATTGAGCAGGCCGGGGAAGGCAAACACCTTGAAGGCGCGGGCGAGGGCGGCTTCGTAGCTTTGCACGGTGGATTCATCGAACAGGAAACCGGTCACGCCATCTTCAATGGTGTCAGCCAGGCCACCGGTATTACGCGCCACCGGCAGCGAGCCGAAGCGCTGGGCGTACATCTGGCTCAGGCCGCACGGCTCATAGCGCGAGGGCATTAACAGAAAGTCGCTGCCAGCAAACATGCGGCGGGCGTCGGTTTCGTTAAAACCGATGCGCACGCCGATGCGGCCTGGGAAACGCAGGGCCAGGGCGCGCATGGCCTGTTCTTCCTCCGGTTCGCCACGGCCGATGATCGCAATCTGCCCGCCGTTTTCCACGATAAACGCGGCGACGGCCTCGGTCAGGTCCAGACCTTTTTGGTACACCAGGCGTGACACCACGGCAAACAGCGGGCCGGTGGACGCCTCCAGGCCGAACAACGTGCGGACGTGGCCGGCATTGATGGCCTTGCCTTGCCAGTCACCGATATTGAATGGGTGATCCAGGTGCGGGTCAGTGGAGGACTCCCAGCTTTCATCAATACCATTGGGGATGCCACTGAGCAGGCCTTGCTGGGTCTTGCTGGCGAGGAACCCATCCAGGCCGCAGCCGAATTCGGGCGTGGTGATTTCCCGGGCGTAGGTGGCGCTGACTGTAGTGATATGGCTGGAATAGGCCATACCGGCCTTGAGGAACGACATCTTGCCGTAGAACTCCATGCCTTCCTGTTGCAAGGCATGCTCGGGAATCCCCAGTTCCGGGCACGAGGCCAGGCTGACGACACCCTGGTAGGCCAGGTTATGGATGGTAAACAGCGTGGGGGTGCGTGAACCACGCCAGTGCATGTATGCCGGGGCCAGGCCAGCAGGCCAGTCATGGGCGTGCACCAGGTCCGGGCACCAGTGGATTTGCGCGAGGTTGGCGGCAATGTCGGCGGCCGCCAGGCCCAGGCGGGCAAACCGGATATGGTTGTCGGGCCAGTCGCGACCATTGTTGGCGCCATAGGGTGTGCCTTCGCGCTCGTACAGCTCGGGGCAGATCAACACATAGATGACCAGGCCGTCCTTGAGGTCCATGCGCCCGATCTTGCAGGGCGGCAGCGCCGCATGACCACCGAGCTCGCCGATGATATGGATCGGGTTGTCGCTGTCCAGCACCTGGCGGTAGCCCGGAATCAGCACCCGTACATCGTGCAGGTGCGCCATGGCACGGGGCAGGGCCGCGGACACGTCCCCCAGGCCACCGGTTTTCACCAGATCGGCCAGTTCCGAGGTCACAAACAGGACTTTCTTGCGATTGGGGTTTGGAGACGAGACCGGCCGCACCGTGCCGGGAAGGTCAACCATGCTGGTTGGCCCATCGACCGACTGACTAAAACGCTGTCCCTGAACTCCCGAGGCGGCACTGATCATAATTCTCTCCCATGTGTTGGTCAGCTGAGAGCCAGGCGCCCTCAGCGAAAGTCAACCGCGTCCTGCGGTCACGCGCACTAGCACTGCACAGACTGGCAAGGCTTATGCCAATTGCACCGAACTGATAAATAGATTGGATGGGCGGACGTCCGGCGGGAGCCGGTAGCGTGCGTCCTACCTTAAACCTGACCTGCGGCAGAGTTGGAAAGTTTCGATTTATTGCGGGGGCTTTTGTTCTGATCGTGACCCATCGGTCATCAGTCTAGGACAGACCCCAGAGCCTGCACGGGTTGTCGGAAGGTTTTGTAGGACAATATTTTTTGTAACGTCACCACCCTGTGGCCGGCTTACCGGAGATGAGGTCCTTGGCATCGGCACATGACTCAAGGTCGCTATCGCCGGCAAGCCGACTCCTACAGGGGAATTGCCTCTTGATGGGGCATTGGGTTTGGGTTGCTCGATAGTAGTGCGAGCGGCTACTTAAAGTGATTTATCAGGATGATATATCCATATAAATCAATTAATTAGGAGATATTTATTAGGTTTGACATTAAGTAAGACTGCGCAAACTCTGCCCCGCCGCCCACGCCTGGATATCCTCAATCATCTGCCCGTAGAACTGCCTATAGTTCTGCTCGCTGACATAGCCCACATGGGGCGTAGCCAGAACATTGGGCAAATGGCGAAATGGATGATCTACAGGTAATGGCTCCTGTCCAAACACATCCAGCGCGGCGCCCGCCAAGCGCCCATGGCTGAGCGCGTCGATCAACGCCGCCTCATCGACGATCGGCCCGCGTGCGGTATTGACCAGCCGCGCAGTGGGTTTCATCCAGCCCAGGGCCTGGGCATCCACCAGGCCACGGCTGCGCTCACTGAGCACCAGGTGAATCGACAGCACATCGGCCTGTTCGAACAATTCACGCTTGCTGACCCTGGTCACGCCGGATGCTGCGGCACGCTCGGCAGTGAGGTTCTCGCTCCAGGCAATCACCCGCATGCCGAACACCTGGCCAAACTGCGCCACCCGCTGACCAATGCTGCCCAGCCCGAGGATGCCCAGGGTCTTGCCATGCAGATCGCCGCCCAACCCTTGCTGCCACTGGCCGGCACGCAAGGAGGACGCCTCGGCCAGTAAGTTGCGGGTGGACGCCATGACCAAGGCCCAGGTCAGCTCCGGCGCCGCGTGTTTGTAGCTGTCGGTGCCACAGACCTGAATGCCCAGGGCCCTGGCAGCAGCAAGGTCGATGGCGGCATTGCGCATCCCACCGGTGACCAGCAGCTTGAGGCTCGGCAGTCCTTGCAGCAGCGCCTGGTCGAAGACCGTGCGTTCGCGCATCACGCAAATCACCTCAAAGCCCTGCAAGCGTTCGACCATCGTGGCGGTGTCGGCAGGATAGTCGTGCAAAAAATGCACCTGGCCGATAGCCTCCAGGGTGGACCAATCCACCGCGCCCCGCGCCACGTCTTGCCAATCATCAATGACTGCGATCTGTACCGACATACACCCATGCCTCGCGTTTAGTGGGATTAGAACGTCTTCAACCCTTGCAACAGCGCCTGGTGAAAGCGCGCGGGCTCTTCCATTTGCGGCGCATGCCCCAGGCCCGGGAACTCCACAAGAGTCGAGCGGGGGATGAGCTTGGCTACCTGTTTGCCCAGTTCGTTGTAGTGGCCGATCCTGGCCTTGACCTCGGGTGGTGCGCTATCGCTGCCAATGGCGGTGATATCAGACGTGCCAATCAGCAGCAAGGTCGGCACCTGCAAGTCCTTGAACTCGTAGTACACCGGCTGGGTGAAGATCATGTCGTAAATCAACGCCGAGTTCCACGCCACCTGTTTATGGCCGGGCCCTTTGTTCAGTCCGACGAGCATCTCCACCCAGCGTTCGTACTCGGGCTTCCAGCGCCCGACGTAGTAGGTCTTGCGCTCGTACTCGCGTACGCCTTCGGCGCTCAGTTGCAACTCGCGTGCATACCATTGATCGACCGTGCGATAGGGCACACCCAGGGCTTTCCAGTCTTCCAGGCCGATAGGATTGACCAGTGCCAGTTGTTCGGTTTGTGTGGGGTAGAGCAGGGCATAGCGGGTAGCCAGCATGCCGCCAGTGGAGTGGCCGAGAAGGGTGGCCTTCTGGATCCCGAGCTTTTGCAGGAGCTGATGGGTGTTGATTGCCAACTGCTGGAAGCTGTACTGATAGTGCTCAGGCTTGGTGGAGGTACAGAAACCGATCTGGTCCGGGGCGATCACTCGGTAGCCGGCCTCGCTCAAGGCCTTGATCGACGCCTCCCAGGTCGCGCCGCAGAAGTTCTTGCCATGCATCAGCACTACGCTGCGACCATTGGCGGGAGCTTTGGCCGGCACGTCCATATAGCCCATTTGCACTGATTGGCCCTGGGACTGGAAATCGAAATGTTCGACCGGATAGGGGTATTGGAAACCTTGCAACTGCGAGCCATAGCTTGGGTCTTGCGTGGCTGCCACGGCAGGAAGAGCGCAAGTGGCCAGCAGACCGGTAAGAAGAAACGAACGTGTCAGCGCCATGGGAAAGCTCCAGGGACGATGCATCCCGGATGCTGTGGCGGGTGGATTAAGCGGGGATTAACCGGTTACAGCAACCTGACAGTACGCTTGACGGTGTAGAATTATTTACTACGATTAACTTTGAATCGATTAACTATCAGGAGCCTCCATCATGGCAACCCCAGGGAAAACCCGATCTGTCACGGCCCACGTCCCTGAGCAACTAGCCCAAAAAGTCGATTTGATGGCAGAGCGCCTGGAGCGCTCCAAAAACTGGATCGTCAAACAGGCCCTGTCCGCTTGGATCGAGCAGGAAGAAGAACGTAGCCGCCTGACACGCGAAGCCTTGGCTGATGTTGACGCTGGACGCGTCATTGACCACCAAGCGGTTCAGGCTTGGGCAGATAGCCTCAGCACCGACGCCCCGTTGCCGGTACCGCGCTAATGGAATTGATGTGGACAAGCAAGGCGCTTTCCGACATTAGCCGGCTTTATGAGTTTCTGGCAGCAGTGAATCAACCCGCCGCCGCACGTACAGTGCAACAACTCACTGGTGCACCCACTACGCTGTTGGTCAACCCGCGCATCGGCGAACGCCTGGAAGAGTTCGAGCCAAGGGAAGTGCGCCGAATTCAGATCGGCCATTATGAGATGCGTTACGAAATAGTGGATTCCACTCTCTATTTACTGCGCCTGTGGCACACCCGCGAGGATCGTCAGCCTATTTAAAGCACTTGCAACTGGCTGTTACATCCAATGCAGCGTGAGCATCGCCACCACAGCATAACGGGCCGCCTTGGCAATGCTGACGATCAACACAAAACGCCACAGCGGTTCTTTCATCACACCGGCCACCAGGGTCAGCGGGTCGCCGATGATCGGCACCCAACTGAGCAGCAGTGACCAATGCCCCCAGCGTCGATAATGGCCGCGGGACTTTTCCAGCTGCGTTGCACTGACCGGGAACCAGCGCCGGTCCTTGAACAGATCGACCGAGCGTCCCAGCAGCCAGTTGACCAACGAACCCAACACGTTGCCCAGTGTCGCAATGCCGAGCAGCAGCCACAGTGAGTAGCTGCCATTGAGCAGCAGCGCGACCAGCACCGCTTCCGATTGCAGCGGCAACAGCGTGGCCGCGCCAAAGGCGCTGAAAAACAGCCCTGCATACCCTGCAAACATTGATCAGTGGGCCGGGTAGTCGGCTACCACCACATCTTTGCCTTCGCGGGTCAGGCCAATCACTTGATACGCGTCGCTCATGCCGTCCATCTCCATGCCCGGAGAGCCCATGGGCATGCCCGGTGCCGCGATACCCAACAGATCGCTGCGCTTGCGCAGGGCCAACACCTGCTCGGCGGGCACATGGCCTTCGACGAATTTGCCGTCGATCACGGCGGTATGGCAGGACGCCAGGCGCGGAGCCACGCCCAGGCGTTGCTTGACCGCGCTCATGTCGGTTTCAACATGGTCGTTGACCTTGAAGCCATTGGTTTCCAGATGGCTGATCCATTTCTTGCAGCAGCCGCAATTGGCATCGCGGTGCACGTCAATCGGGATCAGTTCGGCCGCCTGGGCCAGGGTGGTCATGAACAGGGCGGACAGCAAAGTCAGGCGCAGGGTGGTTTTCATAGACAGGTCCCATCGGTTACGGAGTGCGCAAAGAGGGTGCATTCTCCGCGCTTTTACGCGCCAGGTGAGGTGGTTATGTTTCGAAATTATACGAGCATGCGACAACCACGGAATTTAGTGTCCGCTGCTGTCAGCAAACTGAGAGAGAGATGACAAAATTGTCAGCTCAGGACGACTCCAGGCGCTGCTTGAGTTGGTCCATGGCCTGGTTCGACAGCTCTACCATGCGCGTTTTCAGCGTGGTGAGCTGTAATTCGGTTTCATAGCTGAGCACACGCTTGAACAGGGTGCCGCTGCCATGGGGCTGAAGCAGGTAGTGAATGCAGCCATCGACGGCCAGGGAAGTGAAAACCGTCTTGAACTCCCGGGGCGGCACGGCAATCTGCACGCGGTAGCTCATGGGTACGCGCACCCCAAGCAGGTCGATCATCTCGGTGAAGCGCTGGCCGGCCGGCAGTGAACCGCTGGTGCCGGTGTCCGCGCTCAAGGATGTGGGGTGCCATTCGTGCCAGCGATCCGGCTGGGTCACGTAGTCGTAGACGGCTTCAATGGGGGCTTGGATATAGCGTTCCTGGCTGATTCGTTCGACACGAACCGGGTGTTCAACTGCATTCATGACACACCTCCTGTGTGGCTAGGAACTGTCAGAATAGTCGCACTCCCGCACAACGCACGGGAGTCACCAGGCTTTTTTCGACGCTTTTTCAGCAGCCGCTATAGCTGATAGTTCTTCAGCTCCCGGGCAATCACCATGCGCTGGATCTCGCTGGTCCCCTCATAGATCTGGGTGATCCGTGCATCGCGGTAGTAACGCTCCACCGGGTAGTCCTCCAGGTAACCGTAGCCACCATGGATCTGCATCGCCGATGAACAGACCTTCTCGGCCATTTCCGACGCAAACAGCTTGGCCTGGGAGGCTTCGGACAGGCACGGTTTGCCAGCACTGCGCAAACGCGCGGCATGCAGGATCAGCAGGCGCGCGGCATTGAGCCGGGTCTGCATGTCTGCCAGCAGGTTGGCCACGCTCTGGTGTTCGATGATGGCCTTGTCAAACTGCACCCGATCACGGGCGTAGGCCAACGCCGCTTCAAAGGCCGCCCGAGCGATCCCCAGGGCCTGGGCGGCAATGCCAATGCGCCCACCCTCCAGGTTGGACAGGGCGATAGCCAGGCCCTTGCCGCGCTCGCCCAGCAGATTGGCCTCGGGCACGGTGCATTGGCTGAGGGTCACGGCGCAGGTGTCCGAGGCGCGGATGCCCATCTTGTGTTCGGTACGGTCCACGGTAAAGCCTGGGGTGTCGGTGGGCACCAGGAACGCAGAGATTCCTTTCTTGCCCAAGTCCGGGTCGGTCACGGCAAACACTATCGCCAGTTTGGCGCGCTTGCCGTTGCTGACAAACTGTTTGGCGCCGTTGATCACCCACTGGCCATCGCGCAGTTCGGCGCGGGTGCGCAGATTGTGAGCTTCGGAGCCGGCCTGGGGTTCAGTCAGGCAGAAGCAGCCGATGGCCTGGCCACTGGCGAGTTCGGCCAGCCAGGTCTCTTTCTGCGCGGGTGTGCCGTAGTTGAGGATCGGACCGCAACCCACTGAATTATGGATACTCATCAGTGCGCCGACCGCACCGTCACCCGCAGAAATTTCCTCGACAGCCAGCGCGTACGCTACGTAGTCCACATAGGTACCGCCCCATTCTTCCGGCACCACCATGCCCAGTAGGCCCAATTCGCCCATTTTGGCCACGAGGCCATCATCGATCCAGCCGGCTTTTTCCCAGGCCTGTGCATGGGGAGCGATTTCGCCACGGGCAAAGTCGCGTGCCATGTCGCGAATCATTACTTGTTCTTCTGTAAATTCAATATCTTGCATGGCTTAGTTCCCGTGCTTCACGAAGTCTTGAAAGAAGCTGTCGACATGGTTCTGATCCAATGTCGCTAACGTTGGCGGGTTCCAGCGCGGGGATTTGTCCTTGTCGATCAGCAGCGCACGCACCCCTTCGATCAGGTCGCCACGGGCGAACCACTGGCGGTCCAGGTGCAACTCCAGGGCAAAGCAGTTTTCCAGTGCCAGGTGCCGCCCGCGTCGCAACATCTGCAGGGTGACGGCCATGGCCAATGGGGAACGGGTCTGCATCAGTTGCGCCGTACTCACGGCCCACTCATGGCTGTCGGCGACCGTCACTTGCAGCAGTTGCTCGACAATGCTTGGCACGTCCGGCAGGGCAAAGAAGTGGTCGATGGCCGGGCGTAGGGCCGCTAACGGTGCATCCGGCAATTGTTGTACCGCGAGCTTGGCCAGCAGGCCTTGCAGGTCCTTGAGTGGCGAATCGTGCCATTGCAGGTGGTCGAGCTTCTGGTCCAGCTCCGCCAGCCTGGCGCTGTCCAGGTACCAGTCGGCGAGCCCGCAATACAGGGCGTCGGCGGCGCGGATCTGCACCCCGGTCACGCCCAGGTAAATCCCCAGTTCGCCAGGAATGCGCGGTAGGAAGTAGCTGCCGCCCACATCAGGGAAGTAACCGATGGCCACTTCCGGCATAGCCAAGCGACTGCGTTCGGTCACCACCCGCAGGTCGGCACCCTGGACCAGGCCCATGCCACCGCCCAGGACAAAGCCGTCCATCAGCGCGAGGACCGGCTTGCGGTAGTGATGAATGGCCAGGTCGAGGGCGTACTCTTCAACGAAGAAGTCTTCATGCAGCGTGTCGCCGCTCTTGAAGCTGTCGTACAGCGAGCGGATATCGCCCCCCGCGCAGAAGGCCTTTTCACCGGCGCCGCGCAAGACCACGGCGTGCACTTGGGCATCATCGGCCCAGGCGCGCAAATGCGTAGAGAGGCTGCGGACCATGTCCAGGGTGATGGCATTGAGACCGGCGGGGCGGTTGAGGGTCAGGTGGCCGATGTGGTTGCGTACTTCGGCCAGGACACTGTTCTGGGGGGACTCGGTGCTTGTCGCCTGGGACTGAGCCTGAGCAGTCATCTGTAACTCCCTGCTTTTATTGTTCTTTATCAAAATGTTCGCGGGCGAACCATCTCCGGATCGTACCAGTGCAAATTTGCCCAGTACAAGCCGGAATCCTGCAGGTCATCTTTGCATTTATGCAGGGAGTATTCGATAAAAAACCAGGGTAGGCGCGTCTAGACCCGGCTGGCCAGGACCTGGCCAATGCTGCGGCGGCGGGCATGGTCTTCGGCAATATGGATCAGTTCTTCCAATTCGCTGGGGGTAACGTCGAAAAACTGCTCCATTTGTGCCAATGCCTGTTCCAGGTCTGCAGCGGTGATTTTTGCGTCCACCTGCGGCGACAGTAATGGCACCACGACTGGGGTTTCAGTGGGGCCCTTGGGGTAGCGGGTACGGGTCAGGTTGTTGTAGGCCAAGGCCGAGAGCAGTAAGGTGCCGGCTCCCAGCATCACTGGGCCGACTTCCTGCCAGCCCAGGGCGATGGTGGCCGGGTCCGCCAGGACCAGGGTCATGGCCAGACCTCCCGAAGGCGGGTGCAGGCAACGCAGCCAGCACATCAGGATCAAGGCCATACCCGCCGCGAGACAGGCGCTGCCCAGGGTCCGGCCCAAGACGCGGGCCACCAGCAAAGCCACCACACAGGCGCACAGGTAGCTGCCGATGATCGACCACGGCTGGGCGAGGGCACCCGATGACACCGCAAACAACAACACGGCGGAGGCCCCCAACGGGCCCAGCAGGTGCATGGCCACTTCCAGGCCATACACCTGGGCACACAGCCATACGGTAAACAGGGTGCCCAGGGCCATGCCGATGGCGGCACGGCTCCATTCGGCGGGGCGGGTATTGATGGCAGCGGGGAACCAGCGAGCGAGCATTGCGGGGCAGTCCAATCGGAAAAGGGAGAGGGCAAAAAAAGGGCTTGGCGGTTGCCCGCAAAGCCCTTCGAAAGTTCCAACATTTGGGGGAGGAACCGGCGCAGTGTGCCGATCAAACACTATTGCCGCCAATGCATATTAATGCAGGTTAAGTGCAGTAATTTTGCATCAAAACCGCTCACGTCCTGGGCTGATGTTGCCCAATACCCGCTCATGATTCTCGGCATTGATCAGCGACTTCTGCACGCTTTCTTGCAGTTGTGGGTTGCTGGCCAATGGCCCTTTGAGCGCGACAAGGGCATCGCGCAATTCCATCAGCCGATCGAGAGGGAACACCGGGATATAGCCGACGTGTACAGGCTCGATAGCAGGGACAACAGGCAATTGCTCATCAGGCACGGCAGCGATCCTCGGAGGCGGGCGGTAACTATGTAATGCAAATGTGAGGCGAGTTTACCGTTGGGGTCATAGGGTCGGTAAGGGAGCCGGTACCGGCATTTACGGATACAAACGTAGGAGCTTTCTTGATAGTTCGTGCTCAAGACCCAGCCCCGTTCAGGTGCAGGAGCACATAGGTGTTTTTATCGAACTGCCCGGTCAGTACCGGTGCCAATGCGCGCCAGCGTGGCGCGTCGAGACGGGTGAAGTCTGCCTTGTCCATCACCAGCCATGCCGGTCCCTGGATCAAGGACAGGTCGGCAGGTGCCTGGGTGAACAGCGGAACCCGGTCACATTCAACGTTGACCATGAACTTGATGGCCTTGGCGTCTTTACCCAGGCCATGCAACACCAACGGCGCTGGCTGTTGCCTGATCAGTGCATGAGCCTCACGGCTAAATGTACGAGTGTCATACAGGCTGCGCTCCAGGGGCTCGACCACCAGGATATAGCTGCCCCACACCGCCAGCACCGCGCCAAACGCTGGGCCTATGGGGTGCAAGCGCCACCTGGCAAGCATTCCGATGATAAAGACCTGCAAGCCGATCAACAGGCCCAGCACGCCCTGGAAATGCTCCAACTGCGCCCCGAAACGATGGCGCGCCACCAGCAGCGCGCCGATCAACAAGCCCGGGGTCACCGTCCATAATCCCAGCATCAGGCCCCGCAGCCCCTTGAACAGATGCCCATCGGGCCTATGGAACGGGTACGCGGCGATGATCGCCACCATGGGCATCATCGGCAACACATAGCGGGCTTTCTTTGCCTCGGGGATCGACAGCCCCAGCATCACGATCAAACCTGCGGCGATGCACGCCAGCAACAACGGCCACCCGCCATCGCCAGCGCGTCGGCCATTGAGCAGCACCGCCAGCAGCGCGAGCAATGCCAACGGGTACGCCAAGGCGTAGTTGCCCACGGAACTGGTGAAGTAATACCACACGCTGC
Source organism: Pseudomonas sp. TAE6080 (assembly GCF_018732265.1). NCBI lineage: Bacteria > Pseudomonadati > Pseudomonadota > Gammaproteobacteria > Pseudomonadales > Pseudomonadaceae > Pseudomonas > Pseudomonas sp. TAE6080. The sequence continues at coordinate 82,383 of NZ_JAHIDY010000005.1, read as the reverse complement.
TGGAGCCTTCGCGGCCGTCCATACGCCCGAGGAACTGCATGCGGATCACGTCTTGCAGGAAGGTTTCGCCACCACTGAGCTTGGCCAGCAACAGCAGCAGGCCGACGCATGCTGCCAGCAATGCCAGGGCCAGCAGGCCGACACTGAACAACGCGCGCCACTGGCGGTTGAGCAGGTAATAGCTGCACAACACGCCAGTAGGGATCACCAGGCCGATGGGCCCGCGAATCGCAAAGCCGAGCAATAACAGGAGCAATACCCAGGGCAGGCGCCGGGGGCTGGAGAAATGATCGTGGGCATAGCCCAGATAGAACACCGCGAGAGTCACCGCCGCCAGCATCTGGTCCAGGGATACCGAGCGGGTTTCGCTGATAAACGTGCTGCTGAGCAACAGCAGCGCGATGCTCAGCAGCGCCCAGCGCCGGGAGTAGGGCGCGGTCAGGCGATAGACCAGGGCGACGATGGCCGCCGAAGCGATGGCTGTCGGCAGCCAGGCACTGAAGCGGGTGACCCGCCCCAGAGGCAGCGACAACAGCCACGTCAACAGGGTCGAGGTGGACAGGTAATCGGCATACGGCTGGCCATAGGTGGTGGGGAAAAAGCCCGGCCCGTGGCGCAGCATTTCCTGGGCGAACAGCACAAAGCGCGAGTCGAAGCCGATAATCGCCTGATCCCAATTACCCGCGATAAACAGCAGCAGCGCCAGCAGACCGATGCCCCAGGACTGGCGGCGCAGGAGCCTCTTGTCCACGCCTCAGGCCTCCAGCAACCGTGGCAGCCACTGTTGCTGGGGGATCGGCAAGTCACAGGACTGTCCACGGCCCATCGGGAAGTAATGGAAGCCCTTGCGCGCCAGGCGCTCGGCGTCATACAGGTTGCGTCCGTCAAAAATCACCGGCGCCTTGAGGCGTGCGTGCAGCAGGTCGAAATCCGGCGCTTTGAATTGCTGCCACTCGGTGCAGACGATCAAGGCATCGGCGCCGCCCAGGGTCGATTCAGGGGTGCCCATCAGCATCAAGCGCGGATCATCACCATACAGCTTCTGGGTTTCCTGCATGGCTTCGGGGTCGAAGGCCCGCACATTGGCCCCGGCGGCCCACAGCGATTCCATCAGCACCCGGCTGGGCGCATCACGCATGTCGTCGGTATTGGGCTTGAACGCCAGGCCCCACAAAGCGAAGGTCTTGCCGCGCAGTTCGCCTTTGTAGAACGCGCGGATCCGTTCGAACAGTTTGCTTTTCTGCCGCTGGTTGATGGCCTCCACCGCTTCGAGCAGGTCACTGGAGCAGTTGACTTGCCGAGCGCTATGGATCAAGGCACGCATGTCCTTGGGGAAGCACGAGCCACCGTAGCCGCAGCCCGGGTAGATAAAGTGGTAGCCAATCCGCGAGTCAGCACCAATGCCCAGGCGCACCGACTCGATATCGGCGCCCAGGTGTTCGGCCAGTTCGGCGATTTGGTTGATAAAGCTGATCTTGGTCGCCAGCATGCAGTTGGCCGCGTACTTGGTCAGTTCGGCGCTGCGCACATCCATAAAAATGATGCGGTCGTGGTTGCGGTTGAAGGGCGCGTACAGGTCACGCATGACCTCGCGCACTTCTTCGCGCTCGCAGCCGATGATGATCCGGTCGGGGCGCCGGCAGTCGGCCACGGCAGAGCCTTCCTTGAGGAATTCCGGGTTGGAGACAATATCGAACACCAGTTTGCGCCCGGCCAGGGCCTTGTCGATATGGGCGCGCAGGGTGTCGCCGGTGCCGACCGGTACGGTGGACTTCTCCACCAGGATCACCGGCTCGACACGATGCCGGGCCACCGCATCGCCCACCGACAGCACGTATTTCAAGTCTGCCGAGCCGTCCTCGTCCGAGGGCGTACCGACCGCGATAAACAGCACTTCACCGTGCTCGACCGCGAGCTTTTCCTGGGTGGTAAAGGTCAGCCGGCCGTTTTCCAGGTTTTCCCGGACCAGGCTGGTAAGCCCCGGTTCGAAAATGCTCACATGGCCCTGTTGCAACAGTTGCACCTTGCTTTCATCAACGTCCATGCAGATCACATCGTGACCGATCTCGGCCAATACGGTGGCCTGTACCAGGCCAACGTAACCACTACCAAATACGCTGATTTTCATGGGGTATTCCTGGGGCTTGTGTTGCCGATACGACGGGAGTTGATGGTCAGGACGCCGAGGATGACCAGGGCCACCCCCAAGGTCCGTGACAGGGAAAAGGGTTCGTTGAAGCCCGGCAGGCTGGCCGCCAACAGGTACACCAGGACGTAGCTGATACTCAGCAACGAATAGGCGCGGCCCAGTGGCAGATGCTGCAGCGCGCCGAGCCAGCAGAGCATTGACAGCGCGTAGGCGAGAATCGCCAGGGCCACCACGCCCAGCGCCAGCGGATCCACCGAGGCACTGGCCAGGGCGGTGAGCCAGTCGGCAGGTAATGGCAGGCGCGTCATGCTCCAGCGCATCCCCAACTGGGCCGTGCTGACCAGCGCCACGCTGGATAACGCCAGGGTGAAACCACGCAGTCGGCTCATATCTGGCCACCCAGCAGCAGCACACCGGCTATCACCAGGGCCACACCGATCCAGTGGCGACGGTCCACCGGTTCATGGAATACAAAGCGCGCTACCAGGGTGATCAACACAAAGTTAAGACTGAGCATCGGGTAGGCAATTCCCACCTCCAGGCGCTGCAGCACCAGCAGCCATACGAGCAGACCGAAACCCAGGCACAGCAGGGCCAGCCACAGCCAGGGCGAGCGCAGTTTCAGGCCCCAGCCCGCAGGTTGGTCACGCCAACCTTCGACGGCATACTTTTGCGCGATCTGGCCCATGCAGGTCAGCAGGCACGCAGCCAGGAGCAGCAGCAGGGTGATCAAGGCGCCACCTGTGGGAACACCAGGATCACCATGTTGCCTTGCTCGTAGCGTTTGCCATCTTGGGGCAGCAACTCGACTTCACGCACTTCACGCTCGCCCTTGACGCGCATCACCACGCCCACCGAGCCCTGTTTGCGGGCCTCGGTCATCCATTGCTGGACTTGCGTGGTGTCGACCCTGCGATTGGCGGCGTCAGCGTAGGCCAGGCCATATTTGACTTCGCCCAGGGTGTCGTACAGCGTCACGTCCGGGCGCTTGAGCCGCCACGCCAGGGACGAGGCGGCGCCCAGGTCGTTACTCAGCAAACGTTGGGTGCCTGCCAACTCTTCAACGTGATCGATAATGAGTTGGTCCGGGGTCTTGTTATAAACCACCGAGTGCGGCAACGCCGCCGGCACCAGGGCCACCAGCAACCAACTGCCCAGGGCAGGCGCCGCCCACAGGCGCAACGGGCGTGCCACTTGCAGCAGGTTGGCGATGATCCAGCCCAGCAGCACGATAAACACCAGCACCAGGCTCAGCAGTTCCTGCTGGTGGGCAAAAATCGGCTTCTTCAACTGGAAATACACGATTGCCAGCAACCCCAGCACCCCGAGAATCAGGTTGAGCCCGCCATTGACTTGCAACACCCGGCCACGGGCCTGGGCCAGTTTGTCCGCCAGGGTATTGCCCATCAGCAATGCCAAAGGCAGCAGGCACGGCAGGATATAAGCTGGCAGCTTGCCCTTGCTCAGGCTGAAAAACGCCAGGGGCATCAGCAGCCACAACAACAGGAAGCCGGTCTTGTGCGTACGTTTTTCCTGCCACGCCTGTTTCAGGGTCGAGGGCAACAGCGCCAGCCACGGCAGGCTGAACGCGGCCAGCAACGGCAAGTAGTACCACCAGGCTTCTTCGTGCTGGGCATCTTCACCGGCAAACCGCTGGATGTGTTCGTGCCAGAAAAAGAAGTTCCAGTAGTCGGGTTCCTGGGCATGCACCATCAGCGCCCAGGGCAGGCTGACCACAATTGCCACCAGCACCGCGACCAGGCCATAAGTCAGCAACTCACGAAAGCGTTTTTGCCAGACCATGTAGGGCAGGGCGATCAACACCGGCAGCAGCCACGCCAGGAATCCCTTGGTCATGAAGCCCATGGCGCAGGCCAGGCCCAGCAATGCCCAGGCGCCCAGGCGGGCGCGCCGGCTGTGGCTGTCGATACACAGCCATAACGCCACGCCGCTGAGGTTGACCCAGAAGCTGAACTGCGGGTCGAGGTTGGCGTAGCCACCCGACATCGCCACACTGACAAAACTCATGTACAGCACAGCGCTGACCAGGCTCTTGCGTGGATCGTTCCACAGGCGCCGGGCCATGAAGTACACCAAAAGGATGCTCAGGCCCGTGGCCAGCGCCGAGGCCACACGCACGCCAAACAGGTTCTGGCCGAACACGGCCTGGCCCAGGGCAATCATCCAATAACCGGCCGCTGGTTTTTCGAAATAACGCAGGCCCATGAAGTGCGGGGACGCCCATTTGCCGGTCAGCAGCATTTCCTGGCTGATCTGCGCGTAGCGGCTTTCATCCGGGATCCACAGGCCATGGGTGGCCATCGGCAACAGGTAGCACAGGCCGAAGACCAACAGGAGCAGGGGCAGCGCCCAACGTCGGATCATGCCTTTTGTACTCCCAGCCAGCCTTCGCGGCCATTGAGTACGCCGCGTGTCAAATGCGCCAGAGGCAGGCTCGCCGGGTCGGCCGGCAACAGATTGCCCAGGGGCTGGAATTGGATGCCGCGCTGCCCGGCCTGGGCCAGCAACTGGCGAAATTCATTGGCCATCAGAATCCCTTCTACTTCTGCGTGGATCGTATAGACGTTGAGTGTCGATTCGGTGAACCGATCAAGAATGAATGCGTTGAAGTCCTTGGCTGTCACCTGTGGCCCGACCACTTCGTCGAAGGTCGGCAAGTCCACCGGGACCTGTGGCGTACCGGCACGGCCATCGGCAAGGATCGGGCGGAACAGGCCGGTGCCGCGACAATCGCTGTTGTAGCGCAAGCCAAAGCCTTGCTTGGCCTGCACCACACGCTCGTCGGCACGCCAGCCAGCGGCGGCGGAACAGTCCACGGGCTCGCCAAGGATTTCGCTCAGGGTGTCGAGCCCACGGCGCATCTGTTCCACCAGTTGCGCATCGCTCCAGCGGCCGGCATTGGCCTGCCAGCCATGATGATCCCAGGCGTGCAGGCCCACTTCGTGACCGGCAGCCCTGGCCTGGCGCATCAGGTGCCCCAGGTCGCGGCCAATCGGCTTGCCCGGCCAGGCGGTGCCGGCCAGCAGGATGTCCCAGCCATACAGGCCGGCGGCGTTGGAGCGCAGCATTTTCCACAGGAACTGCGGACGGATCAGGCGCCATAAGTGGCGCCCCATATTGTCCGGCCCGACACTGAAGAAGAACGTCGCCTTGATCCCCGCCTCATCCAATAACTCCAGCAACCGTGGCACTCCATCGCGGGTGCCCCGGTAGGTGTCGACGTCGATGCGCAGACCTGCCTTCATTATTTGCCTGCTTCGCTGGACTGGGCGATTTCGAGCATCGCTTCACGCAGGAAGAAGTCCAGGGTGTTGCCGATGGTCTCGCTCATTTCCACGCTCGGCTCCCAGTTCAGCAGGCGCTTGGCGTTGGCAATGCTCGGCTTGCGGTGCGCCACGTCCTGGTAGCCAGCGCCGTAGAACGCTTTGCTTTCCACTTCGCGAAAGCCTGCAAACGGCGGGAAGTTGCCGCGTAGCGGGTGAGCCTCGAACTGGCGCAGCAGCTCTTCGCCCAACTGACGGATGCTGGCTTCGTTGTCCGGGTTGCCGATGTTGATGATCTGGCCGTTACACACGTCGTTATCGTTGTCGATAATCCGCGCCAGGGCTTCGATACCGTCGGCAATGTCGGTGAAGCAGCGTTTCTGCTCGCCGCCGTCAAACAGGCGGATAGGCGTGCCTTCCACCAGGTTGAGGATCAACTGAGTAATCGCACGGGAGCTGCCGATACGTGCCGAGTCCAGGCGGTCCAAGCGCGGGCCCATCCAGTTGAACGGGCGGAACAGGGTGAAATTCAGGCCCTTGGCACCGTAGGCCCAGATCACCCGGTCCAGCAGTTGCTTGGACACCGAATAAATCCAGCGCTGCTTGTTGATCGGGCCGACCACCAGGTTGGAAGTGTCTTCGTCGAAGTTCTGGTCCTGGCACATGCCATAGACTTCGGAAGTCGAAGGGAAAATCACGCGCTTGTTGTACTTGACGCAGTAGCGCACCAACTTGAGGTTTTCTTCGAAATCCAGCTCGAACACGCGCAACGGGTTACGGGTGTATTCAATCGGCGTGGCGATGGCCACCAGCGGCAAGACCACGTCGCATTTCTTGATGTGGTACTCGATCCACTCGGAGTGAATGCTGATGTCACCTTCCACATAATGGAAGTTGGGGTGGCTGCGCAGGCGGTCGATGGCGTCGGAGCCAATATCCAGGCCATAGACTTCGTAGCGATCATCACGCAGCAGGCGCTCGGACAAGTGGTTACCGATAAAGCCGTTGACGCCCAGGATCAGCACCCGGGTGCGGCGCGGTTTGCCACCCGACTCGGCGCCGCGCAGGATCGAGCCATCCACCAGGCCCAACTCGTCGGCCAGGGCCGGGCCGGTCAGGTACAGGCCATTGTCGTTGCGCTGGCCGAAGTTGATGACCAGGGAATCCTCACCGCAGGCAATGCGCAGCGGGTTGACGCTGATCACCCGGCCCGGCGCCTGGCCTTCGTTGCCCTTGACCACTTCGGCTTGCCACACGATCAGCTTGTGCTCGCCCACTGCACAGAAAGCGCCTGGGTACGGCTGGGTAACCGCGCGTACCAGGTTGAACAGTTGCTCTGCGGGCTTTTGCCAGACGAGCTTGCCGTCAGCCGGTGTGCGGCGGCCAAAGCAGGTGGCCTGGCTTTCGTCCTGGGCGGTTTCGCTCAATTTGCCCTGGGCCAGTTGCGGCAATGCATCGCGCAACAGTTGAGTCGCCGCTTCACGCAGCTTGGTGTGGAGTGTCAGGCCGGTGTCGCTGCGCTCAATCATGACTGTTTGCTGGGCGAGGATCGCGCCGGCATCGGCACGCTTGACCATACGGTGCAGGGTCACGCCGGTTTCGGTTTCACCGTTGACCAACACCCAGTTGGCCGGGGCACGACCACGGTATTTAGGCAGCAGCGAACCGTGCAGGTTGAACGCGCCCTGGCGCGCGATAGCCAACAGCGCCTCGCCCAGCAGGTTGCGGTAGTAGAAGGAGAAGATGAAGTCCGGGTTCAGCTTGGCGACACGCTCGACCCACAGCGGGTGGTTGGCGTCTTCTGGCGCGTGTACCGGGATGCCGTGGCGTGCGCACAGTTGAGCGACCGAGCCGTAGAAGGTGTTCTCCTTCGGATCATCAGCATGGGTAAACACGGCAGCAATTTCGTAACCCGCATTGAGCAGGGCTTCAATGCCCGCACAGCCAATGTCGTGGTAAGCGAAGACAACAGCTTTTGAACTCATGACGAAACCTGACTGGAAGAGGAAGTGGAAGACGGGGAGGAGGGCAGGCCATCGACGATGACCACCGGTGCAGGTGCTGCCGGTTCGTTGCGCAGCACCTTTTCAATAAAGAAACGTGGGCGGGCGCGCACATCGCTGTACATGCGTCCCAGGTATTCACCCAACAGGCCCATGCCGATGAACTGGCCGCCGGTAAACACAAACAACACGGCAAACAGCACGAACAGGCCGTCACCGGCCCAATCGGCACCGAAGGCCAGGCGCATGACGATCAGGGCAAACGCAAACAGCATGCCCAGGGCCGCCAGGCTGAAGCCGACGATGGACAGCAGGCGCAAGGGCGTGGTGGTCATGCAGGTCAACAGGTCGAACATCAGGCTGATCAGGCGCATGGCGCTGTATTTGGATTCGCCATGTTCGCGCTCGGCGTGGTGTACCAGGATCTCCGTGGTATGACGCGCAAAGCCGTTGGCCAGGATCGGGATAAAAGTGCTGCGTTCACGGCAGGCGAGCATGGCGTCGACAATGGTGCGCCGGTAAGCGCGCAGCATGCAGCCATAGTCAGTCATGGCCACGCCGGTGGAGCGCTGCACCGCCAGGTTGATCAGGCGCGAAGGCCAGCGACGAAAGGCCGAGTCCTGGCGATTGTTACGCACCGTGGCAACCACATCGTAGCCCAGGGCCGCTTGCTCGACCAGGCGCGGAATTTCTTCCGGCGGGTTTTGCAGATCGGCGTCGAGGGTAATCACCACCTCGCCCCGGCATTGCTCAAAGCCCGCCATGATTGCCGCGTGCTGACCGTAGTTGCGGTTAAGGATCACCGCGACCACGTGGCTGCCGGGCTCGCTTGCCGCGTCTTCCAGCAGTTGCGCGGAACTGTCGCGGCTGCCGTCGTCCACCAGGATGATTTCGTACTCATAGGCCAGCTGCTCGCACGCAGCACGGGTGCGCCGTAGCAACTCGGGCAGGCTCTGTTCTTCGTTGTAGACCGGGATAACGATCGACACGCAATGAATAGGGTAGGGTTTCAAAGATTCATGACCTCGGGTTAGAGCAACTTTGCGCGTAGAGATGACAACAAACAGCAGATGAAAGTGCGGGCACTTCAATAAAAAACAGCCGGTGGCAAAGCCATCCTCAGTAAAGCTCATGACCGCCAAAGGTAAAGCATTATCAACGGGTTAGTCAGCAAAACGCGGCATACCCTCAAGTATTAGGACCAAGGTTAAGCGCAAATTTGTCCAGCGAATATGAAAGGCGGATGAAAAACTCGTTTATTTGTTGGGCAGACAGCTAGTGTTCAGCTAGACAATTAAGAAGACAGACAAACGATAACTGTTTGCGCTGTAATCCTTATCCGTAAGTGTTTTAGTGCGCGATCACTGCGAATTAATCGGGTTTTCAATCCGCATTTTGCAATGCTGCAAGGCGGCAGGCGCCTGCGCAGGATGAGCCTTGGTTTGGTATGCAGCGCCGACCTGCGTTAGACTCGACGCTCGCCAAACCACTAAATATCGATACTAAACATAGGCTTAGTATCAATATTTAATCTCAAGGCTGATCTATTTTGACTGAGATTTCCCGCAACCCGCTGACCCTTTATCTCTCACGCCTGGCGCCTTCCAGCCAATTGACCATGCGCTACGTGCTGCAAGATGCCGCCGACCGCCTGGGTTTCGAAGAGATCAATCTGGAAGATATCGACTGGCATCTGCTGCAGCCCGAACACGTGATGGCACTGGTCGCCGTGTTGCGCGAAGACGGGTACGCGCCCAACACTTCATCGCTGTACGTCAACGCCGTGCGCGGGGTGATGAACGAAGCCTGGCGCATTAGCCTGATCAGCCAGGAACACTTGCTGAAAATGCGTTCGGTCAAGGCCAGCGCCGGTACGCGTTTGAGCCAGGGGCGCAACCTGCGTCGCACCTTGATCCGCGAGCTGATGGACGTCTGCGCCGCTGATCCCCGGCCGCAGGGCCTACGGGATGCGGCAGTGATCGGGATCCTCTATGGCTCAGGAATGCGCAAGTCGGAGTCGGTCAACCTCGACCTGGCCCAGGTGAGTTTTCAAGAGCGCAGTCTGCGGGTGATCGGCAAGGGCAATAAAGAGTTGGTCAAGTACGCACCGGCCTGGGCGTTTGCCAAGTTGCAGGCGTGGCTGGAGTTTCGCCGTGAGCACTTAAAGGAAGGAGAGCAGGACGATAGCTTCCTGTTCAACCGCATTCGTCGCGGCAGCCATATCACCCGCGAACGTATTACCAAACATGCGATTTACTACATCGCCCGCCAGCGTGGCGAACAGGTGGGAGTAAAGATTATGCCCCACGATTTCCGGCGGTCGTTTATCACCCGGGTAATCGAGGAACATGACCTGTCGATCGCCCAGAAACTGGCGCACCACACCAATATCCAGACCACCGCCAGCTACGATGTGCGTGATGACAACGAGCGGCGGAGGGCGATTGATCGGTTTGACCTGTGACTTTTCAAATCAGCCTTGCAGGCATGCATCACTCAGGCGCATGTAGTCCAACCCATGGCGCACGCCCTGGCTGTCGAGGTAGACCATATGGCTTTTGACCGGACCACACTCGGTAGAAGGGTCGGTGCTGATCTGCACAACCTTCGCGATATCCAGGTTCTGGGAGTAGTCGTAGGCCTGGACTGCCGGACTTGAGGCGCTTTCTCCCTGAGCCAGGGCCAAAGTGCTGAACACGCTTAATAAGGCAACAATCAGGTAACGCATGACAACCTCCAACGCCACGACGGTGGCGACTGACTATGGTTGTTATGTTACGAGGCCTGTGGCCAGAGGCTGAAAGCATGCGTGACGATAGCGTGAATCAGCTAAATCGATAGGGAGAGGGTGGCTGCGATTTACTGGCGACTCGGCAATACTTAATATAACTAAACTAAACAATCATTTAGTTTAGTTATATTCTTTGGTAATAAATGAAGGGCTAGGGCGCCTTCTTGTCATCACCAAAAGTAACGCTTTTATGCACGAAATATCCGACGACTCCCCAGCGTTCGTCATCATCACGCAAAATCACTTTCTCCTTGACGGAGGTCGTGGCAAACGTCGAGGCAAACTCGATGACAGCATAGTGTCCCGCAGGGGCGTCAGGCATCTGATCGGTAAAACCAAAGCCCAGGGGTTCTCGCTTGTTGAATGAGCCCAATCCAATACGCAAGGCCTTGAGCCCATTGACCCAGACAGGCTCGGGGATTTTCGCCTGGAACGTCGGACTGACCACGGACCAGCTCATGTCAGCTTTACCAGCATCAAGCAAAACCAGAAACGCCAAGGCCGCATCGAATATCTGTTGCTGCTGTTGCTGTGTACCAGGGTCGGACGCCGTGACCTTGGGTGTGCCCTTGTTGAAACTGACATCGCAACCACTGAGCAACGCGGCGCTGAGCAACACGATGGCAAATAGCTTCATGCAAAACCTCCTGGGGCACGACATCCGTGGAATGAGTAAAGATGAGCCTTGGAAGAGCTGCCATTGGCCTGGGGGAAAATACGAGGGGGATGGTCCGTGATTTTCCAGGGGGTACGCCTGGTGTAGGGATATATGATGCTACGCATAATGTATATTATGTTAAATATGATATTATCCTATAAGGTCCTATGCGCTGCTGTGGTTGTGACGCCTGATGAAAAAGTAGAAAATGACTGATTAAAAAAAATACCAAGATATCAGTGAGATGCAGCATTCTCCGCTGTCAAGGTTTCCCTTGCCCCCCCTCGTTAACGGTTAAAAAAGGAGAATCCTGATGAGGCTTTTGCCTGTTTAAAAAGCCTAAAAAGAAGACTAAATACTGTGCTATTTTTCAAGAGTACTCGTGACTTCCTTTTAGACCAATGGGATCGTCAATGTCAAAAGTCATAGACCCTCGGCCTGTCCTTGCTGGTCCCGAAAGTATGTCTCTCGATCTCGGGCTGTACTACGCTCGCTACCCCTGCATCGAAGCCTTCCTCAGTAGTCTCTCCGCTAATCTTGATGTAGAAACGGACTTAAAATGCGCTATCCGCTTTCTTGCATATCATAGTCACCCGCTTGGAACCTTTAATAATTACCGAACATTCGTTGAACGTTTGCTCCTATGGAGCTGGATTGTCGCCGAAAAAACTGTACTGACACTAGATAAAGAGACGTTTACGAATTTTATTACTTTTTGCAAGATGCCACCTTCAAATTGGGTTGGATTTTCTACAACCGCTAGATTCGCTCAAGTCGATGGTAATTCGGTTTTCAATGAATCATGGCGGCCTTTCAATATTCGAGCATCTAAAGATGTAGGGGCGCGCAGCCCTAAAGTGGAAACCTTGCGTTTCATTCGTAGCGTTTGTAGTTCATTTTATGGTTTTCTCTGCGAGGAAGATGTGATAGCGATAAATCCAGCTATATCATCACGAACTTTCTATGGAAGAGGAATGCGCGCTACTTACCCTGTGGAACGATATTTAACTTCCGAGCAATTAGGTCAGGTTCTGCAAGCGCTAGAATTTCATGCGCTGGGTGATCCTGCTGGTGAGCGTGCTCTTTTTATAATAGCAGCAACGACTCTTATGTGTTTGCATGCTGCAGACCTTGCAAATGCTGATAACTACTGCCCATGCATGAATTGCTTTGTTCTAGACGATGCCAGATGGTGGTTGATACTAGAGGCGCCAGGTCGGCTGCTAAGGAAAGTTGAAGTCACTCCAGAGTTCCTGCCCTACTTGAGACGCTATCGAAAAAGCCGAGGACTACCCCCGTTCCCAGAGCAGAACGAAGAAATCCCTATCTTGGAGGCTAGTCACGGGCGCCCCGGTCTTTCCGTGCGACAAATACGAAGCATTGTTAAAGAAGCGCTTATGAAAGCTCATGCAAGCATTACTTCTACAGACAAAGGCGGTGAGCACTGGAATATCCTGCTTGGTGGCAGTATGCGTTTTTTGAAAGAAAGCGGCGCAAAGATTCGTGCGCAAAGCTTCCGCCCTGCCGAGTTGCAGAAATATCTAGGCATTTTCAGCTTGGCTTATACCTATGGAAGGTATTATGGTTGATAGAGCGTTCCCCGCTAGCTTAAATTCCTGGCCTATAAGCTTCTCTGGCGGGACGCCCGGCAGACTCATTTCTCCCATTTAAAAATCCGACTCCAATCGTAACTGCATGTTATTAAACGTATTATTTGTAAGGATCATGGGGTTACAGATTTTAAGAAGGACAGCGAGGATTGATCGGAGAAATCTAAGCAATATCCGATAATCACCAGACCCGGATATTGCTCTATACTACGCTGAAAGACCGATATAGACGCATTCGCCCAGGTTGAACCACTTCATGTCGCAGCATCCCCAGCCGCTTTTCGAGACCTTTGATCGCTTCCACGAACTCAACTTTCTTCACCTCAATGGCGAGCTTCCAGCGGTTCGGGACTTCCTCCATGGTTGTGCCGATGAGCTCCAGGCCGTCGAGGGCTATCGCGCCGTTCGGGGATTTCTGAAGTCCTACGCCGGCAACGAAGCCACGTTCAACTCCTATCGAACCCACGTCGAGCGGCTGCTGCTCTGGTCCCTACTGGTGGCTGTCAAGCCCCTTGTTGAACTGCGTCGCCGGGACGCCGAGGCCTTCATGGAGTTCTGCCTCAACCCGCCCGCCGACTGGATAGGTCCGGTCGTAAAGTCCCGCTTCCTGCGCGTGGGTGGTCGCAAGAAGCTCGACACGGACACCTACATCGTCAATTTGCAATGGCGACCTTTCAGTCACACTGTGGCCAAGCGCGAACGCAAGATTGCCGAAGAGGCCGTTGCCGCCCTTCCCTCCCGTCCCTACCGCTTGTCCCAGGGATCGGTGGCTCAGGTATTCGCAGTCTGCGGCAGCTTCTTCCAACACGCGATTGATGAGGGTCTCACCGAGGTGAACCCCTTCCGGGCGGTAAAACAGAAATCCATCTACAAGCAACGCAACACCTTGGATGTGGCGTCACGTTCCCTGACTCCGCTGCAGTGGAGCTACGTGATCGAGACTGCCGAGCAGATGGCCGCGACCGACCCGACACACGAACGCACTCTGTTCATCGTTGCGACTCTGTTCTCCATGTACCTGCGAGTCTCCGATCTGGTCGGGCGTGACAACTGGACGCCTACCATGGGCGACATCCGCCGCGATAGCATGGGCAACTGGTGGTTTCATGTGGTGGGCAAAGGCAACAAGGCCGCCAAGATCAGCATCCGCGACGAATACATCCAGAACTACCTGATACGCTATCGCCAGCATTTACAGCTCTCCCCCCAGCCATCTGCCCACGAGAAAACACCGTTGATCAGTTCCCTGAAGGGGCGTGGTGGGCTATCTGATCGACATATTCGCCTGCTGCTCCAAGGGCTATTTGATCGCGCTATGGGGCGTATGGCTGAGGAAGGCTGGAGCGATGACGAAATAGACCAGTTGCGTTCAGCTTCACTGCATTGGTTACGCCACACCTCCGCAACCTTTGATGCACCATATCGAGAGATGAAGGACCTCCAGGCTGACCTTCGTCACAATAGTCTCAGCACTACCCAAAATACGTACTACAACTCGCTGGACGAACAACGGGCACACTCGGTGAAAAGCCTTCCAATCAGACGTTAGACGCCCATTAAACACACACTTGTTTAGCCATCGCGCATAGCTTGAGAACGAGAAAATTTTCCTTGGCTCAGGTGATGGGTGAGTTATGCAACCAGCGCATGCTCGACCTCGACTCGCGGACATGCCATCTGCTTGCTGGCGCGTTTCTGCGCCAGCAAGAAATCAGGAGGTCGCGCTTCCGTCGTCATTGAAAAAGTCATCACGGGAGATGCGTCCGAAATCGCTGAGGTCTTGGTCTTACTGGTCTTCAGCGACCGTCTCGAAGATCGTCGATCATTGCAGCCTTCGTGCTGTACTTGGCTCCGAGATGTACCAGCCTCTCGATGTTCGCGGCAGTGAAGAACTGGTGGCCGGCAGCGATGACTCTCTGTGCTTTGATAATCCCGTGCAGGACTTCACCCACCCATTTCGCAGGCTGCGATCTTCAGGCGTTGGGGTTCGACAAGGCCCGGTCTCATCGTACGGGGCGTCCTGATTATGATCCGGCTAATCTGCTCAAGATCTGTCAGTACGGCTACGTGCAGCGCAACCGTCACGTTCATTGAAAAGTATGGATGTGATGACCGGCGCCTCAGCACCTGCTAACCATCGAGTTGGCAGCCGCTTCGAGTCTCAAGGCTTTCTCATGATCCAACGCCTAGCCTAGGATCCGACTACGCACAGCGGATCGGCATCTATAGCAGCCGAGACCATGGTGGTTCCATATGCCGGTTGCGAGCGGTCAACCAGAGCACCACACCCGACATGGGTGCGGTGCTCAGTTCCTGATAGCAGTGGATCAGCCGGCAGTCGATTCCAGAGGTTTCTCCATCAGCGTGCAGACCTGACCCGGCCGGTGCCAGAGAAAACCCATAATGGCGGCGGCGCCCACCAGCCCCGGCAGCGCGAACGCCAGAAAGCTCGCCTGCAACGGCAGTTGCGCGGCGTGCAAAGCTCCGCCCAGCAACGGGCCGATGATGGCGCCAATACGGCCAATTCCCATCGCCCAGCCCAGACCAGTGGAGCGGATATGCGCGGGGTAAAATTGCACGGCGCAGGCATTGGCGAGGATCTGCGTACCGATAGTGCAGGCCCCGGCCACGCCGATCAGCAGGTAGAGCACCGGCAGCGGTGACTTCAGCGCCAATAGACTCAGCGACAGCGCACCGGTGGCGAAGAACGCCAGGAGTACCCGACCCAGGCCTATGCGATCTCCCAGCCAGCCGCCGCCGATTGCCCCGAAGATGGCGCCGAAGTTCAGCACCAGCAGGAACGCCAGGCTGGAGTTGAGGCCGTAGCCGGCAGCGTTCATAAGCTTCGGCAGCCAGGAACTCAGGGCGTAGACCATCAGCAGGCAGCAGAAGAAGGCCACCCAGAGCATCAGCGTTTTCAGTGCGCGACCATCCTGGAACAACTGGGAGATGGCCACCTTGCCCGCCTGCCCCTTTGCCAGATTGAGCCGGTCGTGCATTTTGGGCACGTAGTCGGGCTCTGCCCTGGCCAGCAGCTCTTTGGCGCGTTCGACCTCCCCCTGGCGCAGCAGGAAGTTCAACGACTCCGGCAGCTGGCGCACCAGCAACGGCAGCACCAGCAGCGGTACAACCGCCACGAAGAACACCGATTGCCAGCCCCAGCTGGGCATCAACGCCATGCCCAGACCCGCAGAGAGCATGCCCCCCACCGAGTAACCGCTGAACATGATCGCCACCAGGGTGCTGCGGATTTTCTTCGGCGCGTACTCGTTCATCAGCGCCACCACATTGGGCATCACCCCACCGATACCAAGCCCGGCGAAAAAGCGGCAAATGGCAAACTCCTCGGGAGTGCGCGCGAATCCGTTGATCACGGTAAAACCGCTGAACAGGACCACACAGGTCATGATGGTCTTGCGGCGCCCGATCCGGTCCGACAGTGGGCCGAAGAACAGTGCACCGAGCATCATGCCCACCAATGCGCAGCTGCCTAGCAGACCGGCCTGCAGCGCAGAGAGGTTCCAGGCTTGCATCAGCGACGGCAGCACCACGCCGTAGATAACCAGATCATAGCCATCGAAGATAATGATCAGCGCGCACCAGAACAGCACGCGCCCGTGAAAGGTATTGAAGCGGGCCCCGTCAAGCAGGGCGGAAACGTCGATATCACGCATGGCATAGCTCTTCTTGTCATTGTTATAGAGCCGGAACCGGCATCGAGGCCGATTCCGGTAGAACGACGCGCAACTAGGCGCAGTGGCTCAGGGCTGTCCAACCTAGTCGAGCGCGGGCATCTCGCACGTCAGCGTCGAGGTCGTGGTTCCACAACCAGTCGAAGCGGCTAGCCAAGGTAGCTCCCAGCGCCTGTTTGTCATCACCCACTGCCGGGTCACGCAGTTCGTAAAGTTCACCGGCTTCCCAGGAGGTACGCTGCACGCGGCAGGCACGCGGGCGGCGCAAGGCGTCGTAGGCAGCCAGCAACTCATCGAGGTTGCCGCGACTCACCTGAACATCTCCCAGCAGGCGGGCGAGGAAGTAGGCGTCCTCGAGCCCCTGCCCTGCCCCGGCGCCCTGGTGCGGCAGCATCGCGTGGGCGGCATCGCCGATCAGCGCCACACGGCCGTGGACATAACCAGGTAGCTCGGCGAGGTCGTGCAGAGCCCAGTAGGTTGGCGAGGGAATGCACTCCAGCAGGATTCGCGCAGCATCGCCCCAGCCGACGAAGGCGTCGAGCATCTCACGCTGGCTGGCCTGACGAACCCAGGGCGAATTCTCGGGCCAGGTGGGCGCGGGCTGACTGCGGTCAGATACGAAGGCCACCACGTTGATGATGCGCCCCCGCTTAACCGGAAAGGTAAGGATGTGGCCATCCAGGCCCAGGTACATCTGCGGCACGTCCACCAAGTGCTCGTCAACGCCAGCGGCACGGTAGGCCTCGCGCAGGTGCAGGCTATCGATCATGCCACGGTAGGCGCAGGTACCACTGAAGCGCGGCACGGCGGGCGGGGCCCCGATACCCTCGAGGACATGGCCACGAATAGCCGATTTGATGCCATCGGCGGCGATCAGCAAGTCACCGCGATATTCACTACCGTCGGTAAAGCGCACACAGGCCTCATCGCCGTGCTGCTCCACGCCCACGGCGCGCTTATTGAATCGGGCAATGCCCTCCGGCAGTCGGCTGGCGAGCACGTCGAGGAAATCCGCCCGGTGCACCGAAGACTGCCCCACGCCAGGAGCCACGCTCGCGCCAATGTAACCGGCGTCGACGCTGCGGCGCCATTCGAACCACACGTCCTGCCAGGGCTCGGGGGTGCGATCGGCAACCTGGGCGTAAGGCTCTGCAATGCCGAGACCGGCAATGGCTCGCACCGCGTTAGCACCGAAGGAAACGCCCGCTCCCACCTCACCGAAGGCCGGTGCGGATTCGAAGAGCTGGACGTCGAGATGGGAATGGCGGCACAGATCCAGTGCCAGGGCGACGCCGGAAATACCGCCGCCGATGATGCCGATACGCAGGGCAGGCTTGGTGATCATGTTTGTACCCATGATGTTGTTGTTGGAGTGAAGTCATCATGGGCGCACGAGAAATATTGATAAATACCGCAGCCTGCATACAAACTATTTCAAACCTGAATATTCCTACCAACCTATGAGGCAGACCATGGACCTGCGCGACCTGGATCTGAACCTGCTAGTGGTGTTCAACCAGTTGCTGATCGACCGCCGCGTCTCCACCGCCGCGGAAAGCCTGGGTCTGACCCAGCCCACCGTGAGCAACGCCCTCAGGCGCCTGCGTACAGCCCTGCAGGACGACCTGTTCGTGCGTACCTATCAGGGTATGGAGCCTACCCCCTACGCCCAGCAACTTGCTGAGCCAGTGTCGCTGGCCATCCATACCCTGCGCGAGGCGCTGAGTCGCCAAGACAGTTTCGACCCGCTAACCAGCGAACGCACCTTCACCATCGCGATGACCGATATCGGTGAAATCTACTTCACCCCGCGCCTGATGGATGCCCTCTCCCGCCTGGCACCAGGCTGCCGCATCAGTACCGTGCGCAACACCTCCGTATCCCTGATCGAGGCGCTGCAGAGCGGCACCGTCGACCTCGCCGTAGGCCTGCTGCCACACCTGCAGGCAGGCTTCTTCACTCGCCGTCTGTTCCATCATCGTTACGTATGCATGTGTCGCAAGGACCACCCCGTCACCAGCGAGCCGCTCACGCTGGAGCGCTTCTGCGCTCACGGTCATGTGCGGGTCATCGCCGCCACCACCGGCCACGGCGAAGTGGACGCACACATGGCGCGTCTGGGGATAGAGCGGGACATCCGTCTCGAAGTGCCGCACTTCGTCGCTGTGGGCCATATTCTCCAGCGCACCGATCTGCTGGCCACGGTACCCGAGCGCTTTGCCGAGTGCTGCGTCCAGCCCTTCGGTTTGGTGGCCCTGCCCCACCCCGTGCAGCTACCGGAAATCGATATCAACCTGTTCTGGCACGCCAAGTATCACCGAGACTCCGCCAACCGCTGGCTCAGGCAACTGATGTTCGAGCTATTTGCGGACTGACGGCGCCCGAAGTGCCTGACAGCCCATTGCCTGCCATGAGGGATCGGGCTGACTGCCGAGTCCTGCGACGGACTCAATACACGCAGCTCTCGCCCTGGCGCAGATACACCAGGGTATGGATCTCGCCGTGTGAATCCTCATAGACCATGGTCGCCTCGCCCACCTCACAGCCCTGAGGCATCTCGATCGAAATGACCCTGGCGACATCCATGGCCTGGCCATAATGGTATGGCTGCGCATCGTCGGCGACTGCCCACTGAGCGACAAGTGTCACGCCGATCATCCAGTATCTTGCTTTCATGCTGCACCTCGTAATGACTCGATGAGCATCAGCTTAAGGAGTGGTTCCGGCAAGAAACAGCGAACTCCAGGCAAGGTAGTTTTGCCTTTAGCGTAATAATCGAAGAGCGCTAAGCGACAGGGCATCAACCCTGGCCACACCGGTTTGCTCCCAGGGTCACGCCCAATAGGTGGGGTTTTCCACCAGGGTTCGATTACCGCGGAATACCAGGGGTAATTGCTCCTTGAGGAACTCCACCCAGGTTCTCACCTTGGCATCGAGAAAGCGCCGCGACGGGTACAGCGCATAGATACCCCGCTCGTGCAGGCGATGTTCGGCCAGCAGGCGTACCAGTCGGCCCTGTGCGAAGGCCTTGGCCGCTATCAGGTCCGGCAGTACGCAAATACCCATACCCTCTCCTGCCGCCTGGGCCATCGCCTCGGCGACGTTGACCTGAAATGTTTCTCCCAGACGGATCGCCCGCTCGACGCCGTTGTCGGTAAAGGTCCAGCTGTCGCCAAAAACCGGGTCGAGCAGGCGCAGGCAGCGATGCTGGCTCAGCTCGTCGAGAGTCATCGGAATACCGTGCTGCCCCAGGTAGCTCGGCGCCGCACAGACCACGCTGTAGGTAGTGCCGAGCAGTTGAGCGACCAGTTCGGAGTCGGGCAACTCCCGGGCCAGAGTAATGACCACATCCTGCCCCTCCTCGAGCAGGTCAGGGTGGCGCTGGGAGAGCGTCAGCTCAAGGTTCACTTCCGGGTAGAGCTCGCTATAGCGGGCGGCCAAGGGTGCAAGTAGATGGGTGCCCAAACCGGTGATCGCGTGCACCCGCAGGCGCCCCCTGGGCATCAGGTAGGCACCACCGGCCTCGGCGCCAGCGTCTTCCAGCTCGCTGAGAATATGCCGACAGCGCTCCAGGTAACGGCTGCCTACCTCGGTCAGCCCCAGCCGGCGGGTGGTACGTTGCAGTAGGCGTGCCTGCAGATGACTTTCGAGTTCGGACACCTGCCGCGACACCTGCGCGGTGGACAAGCCCAGCGTCTGTGCAGCAGCCGTGAAGGTGCCCGCGTCCACCACGCGAGTAAACACCCGCATTGCCTGAAAAACATCCATCTGACTGTTACCTATTTAGTAAGTGTTCTTTGCATAAGACGGCTATTTTTGCATGAAAGCATGGGAAATATACTGCCGCCTTCGCGGGCCGGCCCGGACTTTCCAGCGTGCGCCCGTCCCCCGACGCTTTGCTTAACCGAGGTATTCATGACTCCCGATCAACGATTTGCCCGCTGGGTTCAAATCGCTATCTCGGCCCTAGCCTGTTGCTTCATCTACTTCCTAACCGCCGACCTGAGCATGCCGTTGACACCACAGGCGCAGTTGACCCGACCGGTACTGAAGGTCGCGCCGCGGGTCGCAGGCCAGGTCAGTGAGCTGGCGGTGAGCAATAACCAGTACGTACAACCTGGCCAGTTACTGTTTCGCCTCGATCCGCAGCCATTCGAGCTGGAGGTGCAGCGGGCCGAGTTGGCGCTCGAACAGGCACACCAGGACAACACTGAACTCGATGCCCTGCTGGCCGCCGCCCGTGCCGAGGTCAGCGCGGCCCAAGCCAAGTCGAACGAGTCGGGCGCTCAGGCCCTACGCCTGTCGCGCCTGCTCGAACGCCAGCATGTCTCGCGCCAGGCCTACGATGCGGCCGAAGCGCAGCATCTGATGGCCCAGGCCCAACTGCGTACGGCGCAGGCCAGAGTCCGTGAACTGCAGGCCCGTCGCGGCGGCGCCGACGGTGCCAATCTACGGCTACGCCAAGCCCGCAATGCACTGCTCCGGGCGCACCTGCAGCGGGACTACAGCGAGGTTCGCGCCGAACGTGGCGGCGTGCTCAGCAACCTGCAGCTCACCCCCGGCACCTTCGTCGCGGCAGGAACGCCGGTGGCCGCTCTGGTCGAGGACCGCCTGGACATCATCGCCGACTTCCGCGAGAAGTCCCTGCGCTACATCGGCGTCGACACCCCAGCCGTGGTCGTATTCGACGCCCGTCCAGGCGAGCTGTTCAGCGCCCGGGTCAGTCATTTCGACGCCGGAGTCCGGGAAGGCCAGATCGATGCCAACGGCGAGCTGGCAACGCCCGCGCAATCCGAGCGCTGGGTTCGCGACGCGCAACGACAACGCGTGCACCTGGCACTCGATGAAGAGCTGCCGTTCCTGCTGCCCACCGGGGCTAAGGCCACGGTTCAGCTGAAGCCCTTCGACAACCCGCTGGTGAACCTCGCCGCTACGCTGCAGATCCGCCTGATCAGTTGGTTGCACTATGTCTACTGAACCCTCCGCGGCGGCACACACACTTGCCGAAAGGGCCACAGCGCCCCGTTTGTCACTGGGCAAGAACGACCTGCGCCAGTGTCTGCGCATCGCCACTGGCGGCAGTCTGGCCTTTGTCCTGTGCAAGCTGTTCGACCTGCAGTACGGTGCCTTCTTCTGCGTCTATCCGATGCTACTGCTCGGCCTGGTGCCGCGCCTGACTGCCCACCTGATGCGCCAGTTCTTCACCCAGGGACTGGTCGTCAGCCTGGAGGTCGCGTTGCTCTACGGTCTGTTCGGCGGCCGACCGCTGCTGATGATTCCGCTGGTGTTCTTGCTGTTTCTCTACCGTTTCGCGCTGATGGCCAGCGGCCCGAACTTCCTGTTCGGCGCCCTCGGCGCAGTATTTCTGTCGATCCAGCTGAACTTCGCCAGCTACCCGCACACCGACGTCATCGCCATGCTTGGGAGCAATGGCCTGGCCATCGTGCTGGCCGCAGCGATCGCCGTGCTGATGTTCTACCTGTTTCCCGACTGCGAGCCGCGCCCCGCACGCACGCCGCCGCCCAAAGACCGCGCCAGTCGGCGCCACGAGGCACTGCTCGGGGCAACGGTGGCGACGCTGTCGTTCAGCGTATTCCAGTGCCTGGATCTGCAGGACTCGCTGTCGGCTCAGGTCGCCAGCATCCTGCTGTTGTTTCCCATGCACTGGAACGGCTCACGCTTCGCCGGCCGTACCCGTGCGCATGGCACCCTGCTCGGCTGCGTGATTGCCCTGCTGATCATGCTGCTGCTCTATGATCACCACGACCTACTGCCGCTGGTCGCCCTGCTGCTATGGATCGCCGCCATGGTCTGCGCGCGCTGGCACATGCTGGAAAAGGGGGTGCCCGGCGTCGGCTTCGGCGCTTTGACCACCCTGGCCATCCTGTTCGGCCAGTCGCTTACGCCCAGCCACGACATCATATTTGCGACCCTCTACCGGCTGAGTTCGGTGTGTGTCTCGGTGCTGTTGACCCTGTTCGTCGTGTTCATGGTGCACCGCTTGCTCAACCGCTTTGTCACTACTCGCCACAGCAGCCATTGAAGCCAACAGCTGCGGCCACGGCGATTGTCAGATCAGCGCGCGTTTTTCCTGCTCGTACACAAAGCCGGCGACCGCGCACCGCTACAATTTGTTATCACGCGTGCAACACTTTCGCGGCAAGACGCGCTTGGCCGTGGATCCGAGCGTTTTACGATCATCTGGGAGAAATGATGCGAACGCGCGTGAACCGGCGAATCCACTTGCTCCGCCGGCCCCGAAACATCAGAAGGGATAAGGCTGATCAGATGGCTCAACAGTGACCCACTTGATTTCTGTGAACTCGTCAATCACAGCGCTTCCATCGAAACGGCCGTATCCACTCTGCTTCATACCACCATAGGGGGCCTGCGCTTCGTTTTGTACGGTGGCGCCGTTGATGTGGACACAACCTGCATCCAACCGACTTGCCAGCTCAAGCGCTTTGGAGACATTGGCGCTGAAAATTGCAGATGAGAGGCCATAAGCCGTGTCATTGGCCACTTCCAACGCCTCCTCTGCCCCGTCGACACGAACGATCGTGGTAATAGGACCAAAGGTTTCCTCGTCGTAGATTTCCATGTCCTTGGTCACGCGGTCGACTAGCGTGGGCTGCATCAAGGCACTGTCGGCGATACCGCCCGCGGCGATGACAGCCCCTTTGCCGAGCGCATCTTCGATCAGATGGTTGATCCGCTTTACCGAGCCCTGGGCGATGACCGGTCCGACTACGCAGGTCGGAGATGCGGTGGGGTCGCCAAGCTCCAGTTTGCCGATTCGCTCGGAAAACTTACTCACGAATTCGTCGGCAACACGCTGATCGACCACGAAACGCTCGGTCGACATGCAGATTTGCCCTTGATACAGGAACGAGCCGAATACTGCGGCATTCACTGCGCCGTCGATATCGGCATCCTCCAGCACTACGAAAGGAGCCTTGCCACCCAACTCCAACAAACAGCGCTTGAGATGGGACGCACAGGTTTCGGCGATCATGCGGCCGACCTTGGTGGAGCCCGTGAAGTTGACCCGGCGCACGGTATCGTGGGCCACCAACGCTTCGGTGACAGCCGATGCGTCTTCGGGCGCGGTAATCAGGAAATTGAGCACACCCGCCGGCAGGCCTGCCTCAATGAAGGCATCGGCCACAAGGGCATGAGTGCGAGGACTGTTTTCCGAGCCTTTGAAGATCACGGTATTGCCGCACGCCAGCGGATACGCGATAGCGCGAGCCCCCAGGATCACCGGCCCATTCCACGGCACAATGCTCAGCACGGTGCCCACCGGCTGGCGAAGCGTCAACGAGAAAGCGCCAAGCTTATCGGTTGGAATCGTCTCACCCTTGATTTGAGTAGTGAGCGCTGCAGCCTCGCGCAGCAGATTCGCCGATGCACCTACGTTGAACTGCGCCCAGAGCTGCGATGCGCCAATTTCCTCAGCCATGATCCGGCAGAATTCCGACATCTTGGCCTCGAGGACATCCGCTGCTGCGAGCAGGAGACGACGCCGCTCGGTCGGTCCGGTCTTGGACCATTTGCGGAATGCTCGCTCGGATGAGGCCGCGAGCCGTTTTGCGTCTTCCAGGGTGCAGGCAGCCGCAGTGCTGACCAGTTTGGCGGACACAGGGTCAAGCCGTTGGATCGTCTTGCCTCCGGTAGCGTCCAGCTTGATATTGTCGATTACCAGTTGTGCACTCATTTCTAGACCTTTTAGACAGTAGGAAAATTGTGTGACGCGACCGCATTCAGTCGGCAGCTCCGGGCATACGCAGAATGGGACTGCGCTGCGCAGCTGCGTCAGTGATTGCGCGACTACGCGTAGCCGGATCTGCTACCCGGCTATTGAAGATGGGCGTTGTGCCCACCCTGCGAGCCAACTCCAGGCGAGAAGGCATCACGTCCACGGCAATGGCGGAGTCATGCGGCCAGGGCCGCTTTCCAGCCTAAACGGCTGTAGGCCAAGTTCAGGTCTTGCTGCAGATCGTGATTCCACAGCCAGTCGAATCGGCTGACGAAGACTGCGTCACAACGATGGGGTCGCAAGGTGCCCACTTCAGCGATAGCCCGCTAACCCAGCAGCTCGACCATGTCCTGGGTCAAGGTGCGCTGCTCATTCAGGCGCCGAACGATGCGCTCGACCGTCTCCAGCCGCACCGCGGCGCCGGCACGCATCTCTGCCATGGCGCCCAGGGCCGCGGCGGACTTCTCCAGGCCGGTGCTGGTGGACTGGCCGATGTGTTCGACTCCCGTCCGCGCCTCCTGCGCCGACTTCTGCAGGCTGCCGGCGATCTGCTGGATCTCGCCGCTGGACTCGTTGGCGCGCTGGGCCAGGTGACGCACTTCGTCGGCGACTACGGCGAAGCCGCGGCCATGCTCACCGGCGCGGGCCGCCTCGATGGCCGCGTTGAGCGCCAGCAGGTTGGTCTGCTTGGCGATGTCCTGGATGCTGCCGACGATGGCGCCGATGCGCATCGACTGTTGCGACAGTTCGTCGAATACCTGATCGATGGTGCCCATGTAGCCGGCCAGCTCGCGGATCGCCGCCTCGCAGGCCTGGATGCTGGCGGCGCTGAACTGCACCTTTTCTCCGCCCGCGCGCGCCAGTTCAGTGGCGAAGAGCATGTCCTGCTCGGTGCGCAGGATGCTCTCGAGCAACTTCGCCAGGGGTGCGCGTAGCGGCAGGCCAGGGTCGGAAGGCGGCTCGGGAGCAGGCGCCGCCAGCAGCACCGGCGGTTCAGGCTCAGGCGCCGGTGGCGGCGCTGGCGCTGGCGCTGGTGGCGGCAACTCGACCAGGATCGGCGGCAACCTGTGGTAGAGCAGGCCGGCCAGGGCGACGCCGGCCAGCGCCAGGGCCGCCAGTGGGCCGTGCAGGCCGCTGTCCAACAGCAGCAGGCCGGCTGCGGCCAGCGCCGCCGTCGCTTGCAGCAACGCCGCCAGCGGCTTCTGCCAGTTTCGGGCAGGGGCGTCGGTCTTCTCGTTCATCGTCAGTCTCCCCGGCGTCACAGGCCAATATGTTCCTGGAGGATCTGCGGCTGGCACTTCAGCTCGACGCTGGGCCCGTCGAACACCACCCGTCCCTTGACCATGATCATGCTGCGGTCGGTCAGGTCGAGCAGCACGTTGACGTTCTTGTCCACCACCAGAGTGGCGATACCGCTGGCCTTGATCAGGCGGATCACGTCCCAGATCTCCTTGCGGATCAAGGGCGCCAGGCCCTCGGTGGCCTCGTCGAGGATCATCAGTTCGGGGTTGGTCAGCAACGCGCGGCCGATGGCGACCATCTGCTGCTCGCCGCCGGAAAGGTTGCCGCTCAGGTGGGAGAAGCGCTCGGCCAGGCGCGGGAAGGTCGCCAGCACCCGCTCCAGGTTCCAGTCGCGGCGCCCGTCCAGGCCCGGGCGGGCGGCCATGATCAGGCTCTCGCGCACGCTCAGGTTGGGGAACATGCCGCGGCCCTCTGGCACATAGCCGATACCGCGGCGGATGATCTGGTGGGTGGCGCGGCCGCTGCAGCGCTCGCCGCGGATCAGCACCTCGCCGCGGCGCGCCGGCGTCAGGCCGAGCAACGAGCGAATGGTGGTGCTCTTGCCCATGCCGTTGCGGCCCATCAGCGCCAGGGTCTCGCCCGGCTGGATCTGCAGGTCGACGCCATGCAGCACATGACTGTTGCCGTAATAGGTGTGCAGGCCGGTGGCCTGCACCAGGGCTTGTGCGCTCATCAGAATTGCTCCTCGCCGTCGCCCAGATAGGCCTGCTGTACCGCCGGATCGTTGCGCACCTGGTCCAGCGGGCCACTGGCCAGCAGCTCGCCGTTGACCATCACGGTGAGACGGTGGGCGATGCTGAACACCGCATCCATGTCGTGCTCGACCAGGACCATGGCGTACTGCTGCGACAGTCTGGCGAGCAGTTCGACCACCCGCGCCGATTCGTCCTTGCCCATGCCGGCCATGGGTTCGTCGAGCAGCAGGAAGCTCGGCTCGGTGGCCAGTACCATGCCGATCTCCAGTTGGCGTTGCTCGCCATAACTCAGGGCATCGGCCAGGGTGTCGCGGTGGGCGGCCAGGCCGCAAAGCTCCAGCGCCCGTTCGGCGCGCTCGCGTACCTCGACATAGGCCTCGCAGCGGCGGAAGAAACGAAAGGAGTTCTTCAGCCGCGACTGCGCCGCCAGCCAGCAGTTTTCCAGGCAGGTGAAGCTGGGAAAGATGTTGGTGCGCTGGAAGCTGCGGCCGATGCCCAGGTGCGACACCCGGTTGGGCGCCAAGCCGGTGATGTCGCGGCCGTGAAAGAGGATCTGCCCGGCGCTGGGCTGAAGATGGCCGGACAGCAGATTGACCATGGTGCTCTTGCCGGCGCCGTTGGGGCCGATGATCGCGTGTACCTCGCAGGGCGCCACGCTCAGGGAAATGTCGTTGACCGCACGCAGGCCGCCGAAGGCCTTGCTCAGTCCGCGGGTTTCTAGAACATGGGCGGTCATACGCCGGCCTCCTTCTTCATCGCGTCGGGGGTGGATACCGTACTTGCGTCGCAGGCCGTGGCTGTGCGCCGGTCGCAGAGCTGCAGCAGCAACCCGGCGAGACCGCGCGGCAGCAACAGAACCATGGCGATGACCACCAGCCCCATGGGCAGCTCCCAGTGCGGGGTCAGGCCGGCGAACAGATGGTGCAGGCCCTCGAAGGCGAAGGCGCCGAAGATGGCGCCGAACAGGCTGCCCATGCCACCGAGGATGACCATCACCAGGGCGTGGGCCGAGAGCTGCCAGCCGACCTGGTCGGGGCTGACGAAACCGTATTGGGTGGCCGAGAGCATGCCGGCGTAGCCGGCGATGGTGCCGGCAATGACGAAGGCCGCCAGCTTGTAGAACAGCGGGTTGTAGCCCATGGAACGGACCCGTTCCTCGTTGTGCTTGATGCCCAGCAGCACCCGGCCGAACGGCGCGCGCAGGAAGGTGCGCAGCAGCAGATAGACCAGCACCAGGGAGCCGAGCACCAGGTAGAACAGGCTGCGCGGGTTCTCCAGGTCGAGCAGATGCACCCCGGCGATGGCCACCTCGGGCTTGAGGAACAGGTAGATGCCGTCCGAGCCGCCGGCGAAGGCCGAGTCGTGGAACAGGTAATAGAGCATCTGCGAGAAGGCGATGGTCGCCATGATGAAGAAGATGCCCGAGGTGCGGATGATCAGCAGGCCCATCAGCAGCGCAGCTGCGGCGCTGACGCCCAGGCACAGCAGCAGCGCCAGCCAGAAGTTCACCGCCTCGAACTCCGGGGCGAACAACACCAGGCTGTAGCCGGCGATGCCGAAGAAGGCCGCCTGGGCCAGGCTGACCATGCCGGTCACGCCCACCAACAGGTCGAGGCTGAGAGCGACCAGGGCGAGAATCATGATGTGGGTCAGTTGCTGCAGGTGGAAGGATACTGTCGATCCCAAGCCATAAGCAATTGCTGTTGCTGTTGCTGTTGCTGTTGCTGACAGGACATGGACATGCCATAGCGATCCTACGTGTAGAAGGTCGGGCAAGCGACCAAGCCTTTCACTTCATCACGCGGCACTGCTGCTCGCCCTACGAAATCAATGCGGGTACTACACGTTCCGTAATAAGGGACTGTGGCACCATGCCATAAAGGAAGTTGCTTCGCCTCACCGACTGACGGATAGCGGTTGGTCAGGTCAACTTTCATGGCACGGAAGACGGGGTCACCAGCTACGCAGTTCTTACGACCTTATGTGCCTCTGCTTGAAGATTTCTGCCAGTGGCTATTACGACTGGAGGGATCGTGATCCAAGCCCCGAATGCTCGCCTGATTGCGACCGAGCGAATTCAATGATGGTAAGTACGCCAACGGCCTGCTTTGCCAACTGCCCTACCCGACCGATGACACGCGTTTGATCATTGCAGCGGCACAGGAGGGAATCAAAAGGCTGTAACGAGAGGGTTTCAGCTATGCCAAAGCCCAAGTGTTGCTGCTAGACCTGTGTAAGCGTGATGAGTACACACAGGATCTATTCGCACAGGAACAGCCAGCTCGAACAGAAAAGCTAATGAGCACATTGGATGCAATCAACGGTCGCTGGGGCGCCTTAAATCATCGCACCAAACCATCTTAGAGAGAGTTCACCGTCGCCCCTAACATGGCATAGGTGATGGATATCACCTTTATCCATACCAGCAGGACTGGCTGTGAAGGCAGCATTACTTCGCCTAATCTAGCGCGGCGGGATTAAAAAGGCGCAGAGCCTAGGTGTAGGACTCCGCGCAACGCTCAATCGTTAGAAATGTTAGGCACCTAGCTCGAACAGGGGGCGCTGTCGACGCGGATACAGGCCTCCAGACTCTGGTTGCGCGGCAACAGCCGTGAGAAGTAGACGGTGACGTAGAAATAGCCCGCGTCAATCTTTGTCTGCGCCACAACCGATGTAGCATGCCCGGGTTTTATAGACCGGGCCAAGATTAATGATGCTCGCCAAGTGGGGCCTGAGCGAGAATCACGTGCCTATTCGCCGGGCTCTTAGATACCACCCAGGCAGAGGTACTTGATCTCCAGGTAATCCTCAATGCCGTACTTGGATCCTTCGCGACCCAGGCCGGATGCCTTGATACCACCGAAAGGCGCAACTTCATTGGAGATCAGCCCAGTATTGACGCCGACCATACCGTATTCTAGGGCTTCGGCCACACGGAACACGCGCCCCATATCGCGGGCATAGAAGTACGAGGCCAGGCCGAACTCGGTGTCATTGGACATCGCGATCACGTCGGCCTCGTCCTTAAAACGGAACAGCGGCGCCAGCGGACCGAAGGTTTCTTCCTTGGCTACGGCGGCGTTATTCGGTACGTCAATGAGGATGCTCGGCTCGAAGAAAGTGCCACCGAGGGCGTGCGGCTTACCACCAGCGAGTAGCTTGGCACCCTTGCTAATGGCGTCGGCAATGTGCTCCTGGACCTTGGCCACCGCCTTGGCATCGATCAGAGGGCCGGTGGTGATACCTTCGTCCAAACCGTTACCAATCTGCAACTTAGCTACCGCGATTTTCAGCTTCTCGGCGAAGGCATCGTATACGCCGTCTTGGATATACAGGCGGTTGGCGCACACGCAGGTCTGGCCATTGTTGCGGTATTTGGAGATCAGTGCGCCTTCCACTGCCTTATCAAGGTCGGCATCATCGAATACGATGAACGGCGCGTTTCCGCCCAGTTCTAGCGACACCTTTTTAATGTCCTTGGCACATTCGGCCATTAGCTGGCGACCAATTTCGGTGGAGCCAGTAAAGCTCAACTTGCGCACGATCGGGTTGCTAGTCAGTTCGCTGCCGACTTCGCCAGCACTGCCAGTGATTACACTGAACACGCCTTTGGGGATCCCGGCACGCTCGGCCAGCACTGCCAACGCCAGCGCCGAATAAGGCGTTTGCGACGCTGGCTTGAGCACCATGGTACAACCGGCGGCCAGGGCCGGGCCGGCTTTACGGGTGATCATGGCTGCCGGGAAGTTCCAGGGTGTAATCGCTGCCGTTACGCCGATGGGCTGTTTGATCACGATCAGGCGTTTGTCCGGTTGGTGGCCGGGAATTACGTCGCCATACACGCGCTTGGCTTCTTCGGCGAACCACTCAAGGAAGGACGCCGCAGAAGCAATTTCGCCCTTGGCTTCGGCAAGTGGCTTACCTTGCTCCATGGTCATGAGACGACCCAGGTCGTCCTGGTTTTCAATCATCAGTTCAAACCAGCGGCGCAGTTTGTTGGCGCGGTCTTTAGCTGTCAGTGCACGCCAGGCTGGCAGGGCATGATCTGCTGCTTCGATGGCTCGACGGGTTTCCGCTGCCCCCATCTTCGGCACACTACCCATAACTTCGTTGGTGGCCGGATTGGTGACCTGAATGGTCTGGCCGCTGTCCGCGTCCAACCAGGTTCCGTCGATATAAGCCTGTTGGCGGAACAATTGGGTATCTTTGAGTTGCATGGCGTGCTCCTTCGCAGACTGCATTCAGTGCTGCTCAGCTATTTTCCAAGCTATGAATTTAAGCCGAGGAGAGCCACATAAAAGCAATTCTCTCCTCCCCCGGATTGATCTAACCAACCCACTGAGTGGTGTCGTCCAGCGCCCTGGCAAAGCGCTCTACAATCATTCCGACTTCCTGTTCGTTGACGATTAACGGCGGGCAGAAGGCCACGGCATCACCCATGGCGCGAGTAATCATGCCGTGTTCCTGGGCTCTGCCGGCCATGTAGCGTCCGAGGGTGCCTAGCGCCTGATACGGCGCCTTGCTCACGCGATCGCCAACTAGTTCTACCGCAGCGATCAGTCCACAACCGCGAATTTCGCCCACCAAGGGATGATCGATGAAATGCTGTAGGCCGCTGCGCAACAACTGGCCCATTTGCGCCGCATGCTCGACCAGGCTCTCCTCTTCAATAATCTTCAGGTTCTCCAAGGCCACGGCAGTAGCTACCGGATGACCGCTGCCGGTGAACCCATGCCCAAGCGCGCCAAGCGCTTGGCTCTGATCAGCGATGCCCTCAAATACTGGGGCATTGATCAGAATCGCCGCTATCGGCTGATAAGAAGATGACAGTTGCTTGGATAACACCATGATGTCCGGCTGGATACCAAAGGTCTGGCTGCCAAACATCTGCCCGGTACGCCCAAATCCACAGATTACCTCATCGGCGATAACCAGGATGTCGTACTTACGGCAAACTTTCTGGATCTTCTCCCAGTAGGTACGAGGCGGCACTATGACACCGCCAGCGCCCATCAATGGCTCGCCAATGAACGCTGCGATAGTCTCCGGGCCTTCGGCGAGAATCTTCTGCTCGAGCTCGACGGCAAGGCGGTCAGCGAAATGCTCTTCACTTTCACCGGCAAGGGCGAAACGATAATGGTGCGGGCAGCCGACATGCAGGAAGCCTGGAAGCGGCAGGTCGAAACCGCGCTGGTTGCCTGGAAGGCCAGTCAAGCTTGCGCTGGCGACGGTGATGCCGTGGTAGCCGTTGACCCGACTGATGAACTTCTTCTTGGCTGGTTTGCCTAGAGCGTTATTGAGGTACCAGACCATCTTCACTACAGTATCGTTAGCCTCGGAACCGGAGTTGGTGAAGAACACCTTACTCATAGGCACCGGCGCCATCTCGATCAGCTTTTCGGCTAACTCGATACTCGGGCGATGCGATTTGTGACTGAACAGGTGATAAAACGGCAGGGTGTTGAATTGCTGCTCAGCTGCCTTGATCAGACGTTGATTGCTAAAGCCAAGCGCGGCGCTCCACAACCCAGCCATCGCCTCGATATAACCCTTGCCCTGATCGTCATAAACATAGATACCCTCCCCGCGCTCGATGATCAGCGGGCCAAGCTCCTGATGAAGGCGAGCATTGGTGTAGGGGTGCAGTTGATACTGAATGTCTTTTTCTGGCAGCGAGGATACTGACTGGTTCATGGGGCGCTCTCAATATGACTAACAAGCATGGTTTCTGGGAGTAGCCTTATAAGTAGGCATCCGGCTTTTGATCACAATCACACACTTCAATTCGGTAACGAGTTCAGTAACGATGACTTGGCTCGGGGACGTTAAGTGCACTAGCCGATAGCCTATTAGACTGAGCCGGTGCGGGGCTTGTCGTCTTGCGCACAGTCTTGTTCGTTCCAGTGCACTGCCGAATTCGCCCCGCACTGCCTCATGCGGGATGTTGGTTTTTTACAAACCTGGGTAGCCCCTGCAGCTGTGCATCAATCTGCTTGATGATGTAGGCGCCTATGGGAATTGCAGAGGTAGCCGCCGGCGATGGTGCATTGCAGACGTTGACGCTACGGCGGGTATTGCGGAACAGGAAGTCCTCGATCAACTTGCCGTCCGCTGAAACCGCTTGGGCGCGGACGCCGGCCGGGTAAGGCTTGAGATCCTGCAGCGTTAAGCTGGGGCAGTACTTGCGTACTTGCTGTAGATAACCACGCTTGAACAGCGAGTTTTTCATCTCGATCAGGCCGGGCCGCAGATTGTCCTTGAGCACTTTAAGAATGCCCGGATTGGTGAGCATTGCGAACGTGTCGGACAAAGATATGTCACGCTTGCGATAGCCCTCACGCTTGAGTGCCAGCACAGCATTGGGACCGACTGTCACACTGCCGTCGATCATTCGCGTCAGGTGCACGCCGAGGAACGGCATGGAGGGATCGGGAATCGGGTAGATCAGGTGATTGACGATCCGGTTGTGCTGCTCAGGCAGCAAATAGTATTCGCCACGGAACGGGCAAATGCTAAAGCCAGGATCTAAGCCCAGTAGACATACAATGCGGTCGGCCATCAGACCCGAGCAGGTCACCAAAAAGCGTGCAATGACTTCTTCATGCTGGGTTTTAACCCGCATCTCCGTGGCGCGCTCTTCCAGGCCGATGACTTCGCTGTCGTAGCGAATCTCGCCACCGTGCCTCTGGAACTCGCGAGCCATGGCAGCGGTGACCTCGGCATAGTTAACGATACCACTGGAGGGCACGAAGATCCCGCCGATTCCGGTGATGTTCGGTTCGCGTTCCTTCAGTTGCTCCGCAGACAGCCACTCGCGCTCCAGACCATTGGCTGCAGTGCGCTCCCAAAGCGCGCGCATGCGCTGCATTTCCACCTCATTGGTGGCGACCAGCAACTTACCGCACTCATCGTAGATAATGCCGTGCTCGTTACAGAACGATTTGGTAGCACGGTTGCCTTCCAGGCAGAACTTCGCCTTCAAGCTACCCGGCGTGTAGTAGACGCCGGCGTGGATGACCCCGCTATTGTGCCCCGTCTGATGCTTAGCTGGCCCGGACTCTTTCTCGAGCAACAAGATTTTCGACTCTGGGTAGGCCTTGATTAATTGCATGGCAGTCGACATGCCGATAATGCCGCCCCCGATGATCACAAAATCGTACACCGCTATCACCTCTACTCGATCTGTTTTGCCCCGTGGACAAACGACAAGGGCTAAACCGCGCAGCCCCTGTTCAATTAATGGCAATTATTGGCCTTGCTGATGGCCGAGTTTGGGGTAACTGAAGTAACCGCGCTGGCGCATCAGTTCACGGCGCAGCCCAGGGTGAGGGGTGAAACGATCGCGGCCATGCAGCCAATACAGGTTATTAATCAGCAGGAAGCAGCCAACTGGCACCGGCACGGAAAGCTTCTGTTTACTGCCCTCCAGGGAGATAGACAGGTCGGTCAGCCAGTTGCCCTCGTCGAAGTCTTTGGGCTGAACAAATTGATCGATATAGCGAATAGTCGGCCGCCCTTCGGCGTCGACATCAAAGATCGAATGGAACACGTCCGTATCGACCCTTTTACTCGGCGGCGCGGTCCAGCGCATGACGCGCCGTGCTAGCGGATGATGGAAGAAAGCATGGCGATCCTCCCAGTCGTCCAGATGCAGGATCAGCGAGTTGCCACCTTCGATATTCTGCTCATCGATCTTCATCATCAGCACGTAGTCGGTGATCTGATCGACGAAAGTACCATCGTTGTGCAACTCCATTACCCGGTGAGGTTGGCGCAGGTAGCTGTCCGAATTATCGACGTTCTCGACCACGAAGCGTGCGTAGAACTGGCCGCTCATCGCATCAAAGTTCGACCGCCCCAGCAGGTGGGCCACAGCAGTCGAGAATTTGACCATATCATCAGCTTGTGCCACATCATTCAGGGCCTCCTGCTTGATTAACAGCCCTCCGGTGGCACGATCCATTAGGGCGTTGAGTAGCACCGGGCGCAGGCTGTTACCGCAGAGATCGTCAAGAATTTTGGCGAAGCGAAATCGCAAGAAGGACTTGTATTCCAGCGCCTGCACCGGCCACTCGGCCACTGCTACACAGAAAGCCTCTATCGTCGCCTTAGTGAAGGTCAGCTCGAACAAACGGGGCGACTGAGCGGAGGGTGAAAGAGAAAACCCCTTAACGGCGGTCGGTAGCGGCATCACAAGATCTTTGAGCTGGGTAAAGGCATTCATGGCAGAGTCCTGACGAAAAAATTGTCTGTACGCCGCCCCGAGATTTACCAGAACAGCCGGACTAAAAATATAGCTATTTTATAAAAATGTCTACGCTTTTATAAAATAGCGACACTCGGCAACTGCATCTCCACTTAGTAAATATTTCTGCAGTTGCGTATGATGGATAAAACCCGTTGAGGAGCATGGTTTATGGATACGCTCGCCCCCCGCCAAAACTCAGCAGTCAGCGGCTATGAGTGGCTCAAGCGGGACATAATTCAGGGCATGTTCAAGCCCGGAGAAAAACTGCGAATGACTGCGCTTAAGGAGCGCTACGACCTAGGCGTAGGCCCTCTGCGTGAAGCGCTATCGCATCTGATTGCGGAAAATCTGGTAGTAGCTATCAGTCAGCGTGGCTACCGCGTCGCTCCTATGTCGCTGAGCGAAATGCAGGACATCTATGACGCACGGGCCAATCTCGAAGCGCTGGTACTTAAGCTCGCCATCGAACGCGGCGATGACGCCTGGGAGGCCCAGGTGTTGGCCTATTCGCATACATTGGCCAAGGTAATGGAGGTCAAGACCCAGGAGCAGATGCTGGAAATATGGGATGCCCGACACAAGGCCTTCCATACAGCTATAGCCTCCGGCTGTGGGTCTAGACACCTGCTGCAGGCGCGCGCCTATCTGTTCGATCAGGCCGAGCGCTATCGCCAGCTGTGGCTGCGGCGCACGGTGCTATCCGAGGAGGCCTTGTCCCTGAAACGTCAAGAGCACAGCGAACTGGTAGAAGCTATCCTTGCCCGTGACGCAACGCGAGCAAGCGCCATGATGCAGGCTCATCTGATGACACCAGTACCGATCATCGAAGGGATCATGCGCAACAGCAACCTGAGAGCATCCCAGTCCGCCCCTGAAATCATGGGATAGTTACCGTGTCTCGCCCTTAGAGGGGGTGCCTGCGGAATTTCAGCATGTTTTTTGCAGGACAGACCTGAAGCAATTACTACCCAACACCATAGCTTTGCACCTAGCATGGTTCCGTCTTACGCTTGTGAAGCCTGCGCCGCTCTCAGCCCGCTCGCGTGAACCTAAAACAATAAGCTTGGCTTGATCAGCAACACCAGCTACGCATGAGTTTGCCAATGCAGACGACAAAGGCTTACCCAAGTTAGCGCCCGTATGGAATATCAGACGCCGATATATAACTGGTACTCCCGCAACGGTGAAAAGGCGTGGAGCCTTTATGGGGAGCTACGCCGAGTGACTTCTAATCCCCCAGAGCACATTGACAATAAAGTAACCGGCTACGGCTTTAACGAAACGGCTCGGGCTTCACTGGCAGTACAACTAAAGTGCTGGCGAAAATGCCGGGAAAATTGTGCCTGATCACTGAACCCCCAACGATATGCCAGCTCACCGATTGATAGGTGGCAGTGGGGATCACGTAGGCGTTGATATACAGCCTCCAATCGTTTCAGGCGAATCCATTCACCGAGACTGTAGGGCGTACTGAAAAATAATTTATGCAAATAGCGAACCGATAAGCCGCAGGCCTGAGCAATATGCTGCGGGTTTAGTTCAGCTGAACACAAGTTTCGGTCGATGTAGTGCTCGATACGCTGCAAATGCAGGGCAGCTAGACTCGAACTCTCACTATTAAGGACGCGCTCATCTTGGCGCAGAGCCATTAACAACGTCGAAAGCACCTGTTCCAGCAGCATATGACGGGCATCCGCATCGCATTCGTCGAAGCGCGCGGCACACATCGCCAGTTGATCAACAAAAATTCGTCCCAATCCACGCCGAGCCTCGAAACAGAAACGGGTGTAGCGCTCGGCTCCACGTATCTGTCCATGTAGCGCGCGCTCAGGCAGCTTGAATACCCAAAGGTCGTTGTCGCAGGAGTAGTGAAAACGATAAGGCGCATCGCCTCGCTCGAAGATGAACCCACCTGGCTTACAATGGAGCTCACGACCGTCTTGCTCGAAGTGTACTTCGGTAAGGCGCGGCACTGTTACAAGGTAACAGGGTTCAGTATCTTCGCTAACCTGGCTCTCGCTGCGCGAATAGCCTAGCTGACTGGAGCGCAGGCGCGATAACGCCAACGGCGTACTGCCCGTTTTCCAAATTTTCAGGCTGCCTTGGAAAATGGCGCTGGAATTGAACTCCAACGACAATGGAAAATATGTATTGCCGATGGCTTCGGCCCAACGCGATTGCCTTTCTCCCTCAGGCCAATACCGCGTAGACAATTGATCTGTCATGAAAGGTCCTCAATTTGTAGTTATTATGAGGGCGGCACCAACGGTGAATGCCGTCGGTGCCGTTGTTACACAATCCTTTGTTAAAAATCCCTGACGGTCAATGACCGGGAGTCAGTTCATATGTGGCCGAGGGATCCAGACTGACCCGCCAGCCCGGTGGAACAAGGATGTTTGTGGTCGCTTCCTCAATCACACAGGGACCTTGAATAATCTGCCCTACTTCTATGCGGTCGCCGTTGTACACAGGCGTGTCCTGCCAATCGTCTTGCGCATTGAACAGCATCGGACGATGACCAGCCGGAATCGCGGCCGTTGCCTTGAGCGGGGTTGCAAGTTCAGGCATTGGTGGACGCTGTAACCGCGCGATCACCGAGCACTCTAGATTAACTAGTTCGACCGGGCTGTTAGGCTCACTGTAGGAAAACAGCGCCTTGTGCCGCTGGTGGAAGGATTCGCGCAGGGCCGCCAGGCTGCTACGGTCGAGCCGGTCGCAGCTCAGTTCGACGCTGCACTCGTGGATCTGTCCGAGGTAACGAATCTCCAGGCTGTACTGGCATTCAATACGATTGTCACCACCGAAACCATCGTCTCGCAGGTTCGTCATACCACGCTCGCGTAACTGCTGCAGGGCCTGGTTTAGTTGCTCCAAATCGACGAACTCGTCATCCAAACGCATCGGCAAAGTAGTCAGCTGATCATAGCGGATGTCAGAGAGAATCTGGCCGAAGGCGCACAGCCCCGAAGCCACCTTGGGAATCAGCACAACCTTGCTGCCGATTTCCTCAGCTAGTCGCATCACGTGCATGCCCGCTGCACCACCGGCACCGATCAGGGCGAAGTCACGGGGATCATAACCACGCTCAATGGACACGCGGCGGATACCACTAACCATGCTCAGGTTAACCAGGGTAATGATACCGACGGCCGCGCGCTCGACACTGATACCCAGCGGTTCGGCAATTTTACTGCGGATCGCATCGATCGCGGCTTGTCGATTTAGACGGATGCTGCCACCGAGCAGTGCACCATCAGCCAGATAACCGAGCGCCAGGTTAGCAT
Source organism: Pseudomonas sp. TAE6080 (assembly GCF_018732265.1). Lineage (NCBI taxonomy): Bacteria > Pseudomonadati > Pseudomonadota > Gammaproteobacteria > Pseudomonadales > Pseudomonadaceae > Pseudomonas > Pseudomonas sp. TAE6080. The sequence goes on along the minus strand of NZ_JAHIDY010000005.1, from coordinate 44,908 downwards.
CGGTTACAGTCGGCTCGACCCCACCCTTTCCATAACACACAGGCCCGGGGTTAGCCCCGGCACTGCGTGGACCGACCTGGAGCATGCCGAAGTCGTCAAGGTGGGCGATCGAGCCACCGCCGGCGCCAAGGGTTTCCACCTGAATCATTGGCACGCCGATACGGTAACGGAGGAAGTCGCTGTCTTTGCTGAAGTTGGTGCGACCGCCTTTGCTAAGAGTGATGTCGAACGAGGTACCACCCATATCGACGGTGATTACGTTGTCGATACCGAATGGCTGGGCCACGCACAAGCCGGCTTGCGGGGCAGATGCCGGACCGGAGTTGATCGCGTTGACCGCCCGCTCACGCATTACCACGCCAGGAGCCAGACCTCCGTTGGACTGGAAATAGCGGGTAGGCTGCTGCGCGCCCAGCTCCTCGAACAGCGCGTCGATGCGTTCGATATAACGACCCATCACTGGGCTAAGGTAGGCGTTGACCACGGTTGTCGAGGTGCGTGTGTATTCGCGAATCTGCGGGAACACCTCGTGGCCGCTGCAGACAAATACGTCAGGTAAAGCCGCACGCACCATAGCCATAGCGCGCTGCTCGTGACTAGGGTTGCGCACCGACCAGACGAAGGAGATCGCCACCGCCTGCACCTGTTGTTCGCGGAAGTAGTCGATGGCGGCATGAATCGCCGCCTCGTCTAGCGGGCTGAACTCGCTGCCGTCACTGATAATACGCCCGCCGATTGGACGGCGCAGGTGGCGCGGCACTAACATATGCGCCGGTGGATAAGTGGCGTCATAGCGATGGCCATCTTCTTTGTGGCCAAGGCGAATTTCCAGGCTGTCTTCATGGCCATCGGTACACAGCAGGCCCACCTTGACCCCGGTCTTTTCGATCAGTGCGTTGAGCGCCACAGTCGTCCCGTTGATGCACAGATCGCAGTCGGCAATGATCTCGGCTGGTGTACGGCCGAGGGCATCGGCGATTTGCGCCAGACCGTTGCGTATGGCCAGGGTGCCGTCATGTGGGGTGGACGGCGCCTTGAACAACTGCACGTTGCCCTGATGGTCGGCGAGGATGAAATCAGTGAAGGTGCCGCCGGCATCGATGCCCAGGCGATATTGTTGTTTGCTCATTTTCGAATTCTCTGCATTGCTCAAAGGGGCTGTGCTCAGTGCGCGGCTCGGTGTGCGTGGGTTGCGGCTTCATCGAGTTGGCCGTTGCCGTCAATCACTACGCCGTATTCAAGGCGCGCGCCGTCAATCGAGACCAAGCCGTTGCGCACATCGGCTAGAACCGTGGCCAGCGGACGACGTAGTGGGTCGCCATAGCCACCACCGCCCGGGTTGACGTTGATTACGCGCTCACCTGGTTGTGCGGTCAGCAGAGTGTTCTGGATGTAATGGTCTTCCTCACCGTCGACATGTCTATGGATCAAGCGGCCGAGCTTGGGCTCGAGCAGAACATTCTTCGCCCCTGCCGCACCGGCGGTAGGCAGCTGCCGGCCCTCACCGAAACCGACCACGGTCATGGCGTGCTTCAGCGGCTCGAGCTCCAGGCGAGTACCAGAGCCACCGCGGAATTCACCGGCGCCACCACTGTCGGTCATCAGGCTGTAGCGGTGTATCAGTACCGGATAGGAGTACTCAAGCAGTTCGATATCGCCGGACATCAGCGCGCCGAAGCAGCACAGCGGGCCGCAAGCAGGCCAACCATCCATAGCCTTGTTAGCGCCAGCGCCGGAGATGACCGAGGCCAGCACCATGGTCACATATTCATCGTTGTTGTTGCGTGGGTCGTGCCCAGCGATATTGATCCCGCTGGCATGCCCCCAGGAGGCGGTCACACGCTCCGGAGCCGCCTGTTCAAGGGCCAGACGCACGGCATCGGCGAGGGTTTCCATCGGAGTAGTGGTGCAGTTGACGTGCGGTGCCGGCTCCTGGGCGTTGCACAGAGTACCGGACGGGCCAAGGTCTACACTCACGCAGCGATAGAGGCCTTCATTGTAGGGCGGTGGCACCTGGGCGAACATCATCAGTCCGAGGTAAACCCCGGAGATCGAATTGCCCGCGTAGGAGTTGATGAAGTAAGGCACCTGCGGCGGGCTCTCTATCAGAACGTGCGCCTCGTCGCCGCGAATTTCCACCTGGGCAGTGATCGACAATTCTCCCAGACCATGACCGGAGTCTTCGAGAATGGCAGTGCCGCTGTAGAAACCGTCTGGCACATCACGCAACAATGCGCGCATATGACGGTCTGCCATATCTTTCAGCTCGGTAATGCACGCTCGGACCTGGTCGACGCCATAGCGATCGAGCAACTCGATCAGGTGACGCTCGCCCACGCTGCAAGCACCGTACTGGGCATTCAGATCGCCTTCTTGATAGGCGCGGGCGCGCATGTTGGTCAGCAGCAGGTTGATTACGTCTTCCCGGCGCTGGCCCTGGGCCCACAACTTGACAGGCGGGATGCGCAGGCCCTCTGCGTAGATTTCTTTTGCGTCCGGGTTGTAGCCGGCCGGTACCGGGCCGCCAATATCGGTCAGGTGGCCCTTGCAGACCGTCCAGAACACCAGCTCGCCCTTATAGAACACCGGTTTGTACATGCAGCAGTCGAGGATATGACTGCCCATGTAGGCTGGATCGTTATGATAAATAACATCGCCCTCGGCAATCTCATCACCGAAGAAGCCAGCAACGCATTTCATCGCTGGGATAAGCGAACCGAGATGAATAGGAATGTCCTGGCCTTGCAGGATCATTTCCGGGAGGTGATCGAAGAGTGCGTTGGAATAGTCGTGGGCGAGGTTGAACACGCTCGAGCGACTGGTCTTTTCCAGCGTCAGGGTCATTTCTCGCTGGGCTGTTTCGAGCGCACCGCGCACGACTGCCAGGGTGATCGGGTCTACTGTGTTCATGGGTCACCACAAATCTTGTTTTTGTCTGGGGAGGCGTGACGGATGTCTTGCCCACATCGCTAAGGTACGCGCGGGCCTAGCGGCTGGCTTGTCTTCAAGCGCACCGTTTTTTGGCCTGAAGTGAACTGTTTCTACTGGTGCATCTACTCAAGATCTAATGCCGGGAGGCCGGAACGCTGCGATCGGGTAGGAGGCGGCCTCACGGCCGCCGTCCTCCCACACCACCGTGCGTACGGTTCCGTACACGGCGGTTCAGGCCATGCGGTTAAGCCGATTGATCGTATCCAGTATCGAGACCAGTCAAAGTCTGTCCCATAGCTTCTTCGGCAGCGCCTGATTCATATGCGGCGCTCCTGAGTTCCACCACGGGCCTCGGCCATTGAAGGCCGACTTGCAGGCACGCTCCTCGCTCAATCCCAGGCGCATCAGGTTGCGCGCCCTCGTAGAGGGCTGCTTCCATTGCCGCCAGATGACACAGCGAAGTTTGTGCCTGACCCAGCCATCCAGCTCTTCCAGTGGACGCTTGCTCTGGCTGAGCTTGAAGTAGCCTGCCCAGCCTCGCAGCACCGGGTTTACCCGCTCGATGACATTCGCCATCTTGTGGCCCCGCACCCCTCGCAGCAGTTCCCTGAGACGGTCGCGCACACGGCGCAGGCTCATGGTTGCCACTCGCAGTCTAGGCTGCGAGTGCCAACTCATCCCATACCCCAGGTAGTCGCATTTCCACGACCCAGCCACGCGACTCTTGTCCCGATTCAGTCTCAGTTTCAGACGGTGATTCAGGAACCGCTCGACACTGGCCAGCACTCGTTCGCCAGCACGCGGACTACGGACATAAATGTTCGCGTCATCGGCATAGCGCACGAAGCGATGGCCTCGCCGCTCCAACTCACGGTCGAGTTCATCGAGCAGGATGTTCGACAGCAGCGGCGAAAGCGGGCCGCCTTGCGGCGCCCCCTCCTGCCGATGGCTGACAACCCCGCCCGACATGACGCCCGCTTCGAGGTAACGGCGGATGAGTCTGAGCACCTGTTTGTCTTCGACATGGCGCTCAACACAGAACATCAGGATGTCGTGGTTGACCCGATCAAAGAACTTCTCCAGATCGAGTTCCACGCAACACCTATGACCCGCCGCCACATGGGTGCGGGCCATCTCGACAGCCTGGTGAGCGCTTCTGCCCGGACGGAAGCCGTAGCTATAGTCCGAGAACAGCGGATCGAAGATCGGCGTGAGCTGTTGCAGCAGGGCTTGCTGGATCAGGCGATCCACGACACTGGGAATGCCCAGTTGCCGCATACCGCCCTGCGGTTTGGGAATTTCGACCGCCCGCACTGCCTGGGGATGGTATTCACCTGCCAGCAGCCTGACCTTCAGGATGGGCCAATACTGTTTCACGTAGCCTGCCAAGTCGGCGACCGTCATGCCATCGGCACCCGGCGCCCCCTTGTTGCTGACCACGCGCTGATACGCACGCTTGAGATTGAGCGGCGCAAGCACCCGCTCCATCAGCGTGTCCGGCTCCGCGTTCATCCACGTCACCGACGCCGCCGATACCTCTGCGCTGTCAGGCGTCATCCTCGGCCTCTGGCCGGGACTCGGGGTGACAGTCTTCTCTTGGAGAAATTTCTGCATTTCGGTTATCGACGAGACGCTGACGCCTACTGGCGGCATGACCTGTTCGGCCCTTGATGGCGTGGTTGACCGCCACTTACTACGGCCTCGGCTGACTTCTGCACGCCCATCCCGTCGCCTCTCGACAATCGGTAGCACAATGGCAAGCGTACAGATCTCCCAGGGTAATTCGCGCGACCTTCCTGCTTATGCCTGTCGGATCTACGTCGCAGCGTTCCGTGCAAGTATCGGGCTTTGGCGATTATGGCCACCTCACCCCGCTGCGCCGCCTCATCCGCTTCCTGTTCGTCAGGCCAGCATTTTGTCTCGGGCTTCCTTCAGATTCGCAGTCGCCCGCGACACCCTTGCCTTCAGCTAACACTTCCCCTTGCCGGGTGTGTAGAGGACTTTCACCTCCAAGTCGCCAGGCTCACCACCACAGTGAACCCGACAGCGCCAGTCACGGCGCTACGCGCCATGCCTGGCGCACCATAAAAAAACGCCAGCACATGGCTGGCGAAAATAGGAGCGTGAGTGGTTGCTAGGGGCGCTTATTGCCTCAGAAGTAGTAACCGATATTGGTATACAACTGGTTTTCCCAGCGTTCGCTACCGCCGGCGCCCAGGCTCTGGGTGTAGCTACCGCCACCGATGTAGGGATCGTGCTTGCCGTGCAACCACTCGACGGCGATCCATAGGTCTTTCAGCGAGAAAGATGTGCCAAGGATGAAGCGCTGGGAATCCTCGAAGCTGGACTCATCCTTGTCGAACAGGCTGTAGTTACCGTAAACCTTGACACCAGAGAGCCACCCGAGTGAGCCAGGAATGTCATAGCTGAGGTCGGCTACATAGAGGTTACCCTTGGCGGCAACGTTAAAGGTGCCGTCGAAGCTGCCGAAGCTAACCAGCTTGTCTCTGCCGGGATTCTCCGGGCTCATGTCCTGGCGAGTGGCTTGCAGTTGCACGCCCCAGGGGCCATTCTTGCCCGAGTAGTGGACTGCTAGGGCATTTCGGCGGCCGCTATCACGACTGTCCTGGTTCTGCAGCGTCGAGGTCAATGCCGAGGCGCCGATCTCCGACTGCCAGCTCCCAAGCTTTAGGTTGCGGGCCAGACGCCCGACTAAGATGTCGCGCTCGTGGTTATCGCTGCCGTCGACGACGTAGTCATCTGCCGTAGCAACACTGGTTGCATAGGTCCGCCCGCCGCGGCTTGTACCTTGACCCTGATCAGCCGGGCTTAGGTAGTAAGCGAGTTGGAAGTTCCAGTCATCCTGCTGCTGGATGTATTTAACACCAAGGTTCGCAATGTCTTCCAGGCCGATCACGCTGCCCAAGGTCAAGAAGAAAGTGCTGCCGGCATAGGGCAGCAGGCCGAACGGAATCTTGTTTAGTCCCACCTGAATCTGACGCGACTCATCGAACTTGTAGCCGATCCATGCATATTCGGCGAAGGCGATGTCACCGATCTTGTCGGTATAGTCGAAAGGGTAAGCGTCGCCATAGAAACGGTATTTAGCCGCGCCGATCCAACTATCGGAGTTGTAGGTAGCGGTGAGAAAGGCAGTATCGAAACTCAGCTTCTCGATATCCCGGTCGGGGTCGTAGTCGATACGCGCACGCACGGCGCCGCCAATGTCCAAGTTGTCATTGATAGCCACCGCACCTGCGGGTAGCGCGAGCGATGCCAACAATGGAAGTAATATGAGAGTTGCTTGTGGGTGCAGGTTGATCATTTTCATGAATTGGCTCTTAGCATTGTTAGTCTTTTTTTCAGCTACGCAGCACTAAGCCGCTGCGGTGTTGCGGCTTAGTTTTGGATCGGGTTTGGTAGCTGCAGCAAGTTGCCGGAGCCGAATACATCGGCCCGGTGGGCGCCGATATTGGTTTCAGCTGCAGCTGGTGCGGACAAACCAGCTGCGTTTGGCGCTGTTGAGTAGCAGCCAGTAGCTGGCGAACGCGCAGACAAAGGTCACCGGCGCTGAGAAGGTCGCCAGCGTTGCTCCGCCGAAATTCAGCAGCACTATCCCCAGGCCAGCGGCAAAGAACCAGGCGATCAAGCCGCACGGGTTGAAGGCGTTGACTCGTTCGAGAGCGAATTCAATATTGCCCTCGAACAGCTGGGTATATTTCGGCGAGAAAATATGCGCCAAAGCGATCGCTACCCAAGCCACTACAAAGATGCTCTGGTATGCCAGGGCTTGCAGAATGTAGCTGAACACATTGAGCAACATCATTGTGTAGACCACGATGCCAACTACTACGGCCCATGCCATATAAGGCACAGCCGCCAAGCCAAAACGGCCGAAGAACGCATGCATGTTGCTAGCGGCCATGAAGAAATTTGCGGTATTGATACGGGTCTGGCTGACCCAAACGAACAACAACCCCCAGATACCCATCAGCTCGACAATGGCCAGCACCACCGAGACCTCAGACAGGCCGCCCTCTGTGGGAATGGTGGCGGCGAGAAAGATGCCGACCAGACCGTTAATAAGAAAGGTGAAGATATAGAATGGTAGGCCGAAGTTAAATTTAGCGTGGTAGCTGGCGTCCTGCTTACGACCGAAGCGTGCGTAGTCCCAGGTGTACATCATGAGAATCCACACTCCCATGAAATAGGTGAAACAGTCCCACCAGCCATTACTTACTGGCCCGCTCTCAGGCCCCATTTCCAACCAGGCAGAACTGTAGCCGTATTCACCGACGGCCATCGCTACTACGGCAATCAGACCAATCAGGTAGAGCGGCAGCAGCACGCCATTGAACTTATCCAGCCAGGTCTGCACGCTACCGAACACCAGTGGCACGCTGTATAGCACCACTATTAGGCAGGCTTGATTGAGCGTGATGTCGGACACGTAGTGTTGGATAGCAATGGCGATCACCGAGCCTTCAAACACGCTGTAGTAGATCGCCGTGGCGAAGAAAATCAGGGTGGCCAGTGCTGCGCCGGCGCGTCCGAATAGCACCCGGGAGAAGAGTGCGACCGATAATCCGGTCTTAATGGCGTAGCGGGCAATGACCCCGTTGATGGCCGCATAAGTTACGACCGACAAGAGTAAGCCGATTATGGCATTCATCGTACCAAAGCTCATTGCCAGGGTGGCGGACACCACCAGCCAAAACATAGCACTGCAGATGGCCCACCAAGCCATCGTCAGTGAGCCTTTGCTCATGCGGTGTTCTTCCGGAACCGCGACGGTGCTGTAGTCGATACTATCGACCTGTTTTTTGATGTTTCCGGCCATGGCTCTTCTCTTGTTTTTGTAATGAGTGGAGTCATGATCATAAGTACTTCAGGCGGGCGACCACTTGCTGCTGAGCGCACTCTCTTTTGTCATACCTGAAGCTTCTTGCTCTCTGGAAGATGGCCCACCCAGACGAAACTCCTCCAGCGGAAAGCGATGAGAAAATCTCTCAGGCTGTCCAAGTCAGAATAAAAGACCTCAATGACGCTATGGCTTACATCTCTTTCCGAGAGAGCGTTATTAGCGAGCGAGTCACCTAACAACACCTACACTCAGCGTGATAGCCAGACAGACAACATAGCGCTTAAACGTTTCAAGCCAGTAGGACTACAAGCAAAGCACTCAATGACGGGCTCGAGGCCGATTCAATCTCGGCACAACCACCCTAAGCCAGCAACCAGCACTACATGCTACAAGAAGTCAAAACCGGGTACAAAACCGGGTACAAAGAATAACGAAAACAACCAGAATGCCTAAGCTCAAACGCTCAAGCATCAGACTTACCGCATAACGTGTAAGTCAAAAAATTGTCTTTCCCGCACGTCAACTCTATGTTTCAAATGCATTAGCCCTGAAACCCGCACGCCACTTGAGTATGCACGCATAGCACAATTCTATAGGTATTGCAACACATTCCTTTAGGGCTTCAGATCACTTGCTGCAACTGCGGCACGACCTCGAACAAGTCACCCACTAGACCGTAATCCGCCACCTGAAAAATCGGCGCCTCTTCGTCCTTGTTGATTGCCACGATGACCTTGGAGTCTTTCATCCCGGCCAGGTGCTGGATGGCACCGCTGATGCCGACGGCGATGTACAGCTGCGGCGCGACGATCTTGCCGGTCTGGCCAACCTGCATGTCGTTGGGCACGAAACCGGCGTCGACCGCAGCGCGCGAAGCACCGACGGCGGCGCCGAGCTTGTCGGCCAGGGCATACAGGTGCTTGAAGTTGTCGCCGTTCTGCATGCCGCGACCGCCGGAGACGACGATCTTGGCCGCGGTCAGTTCCGGACGATCGGACTTGGCCAGCGCCTCAAAGACGAAGGCCGAGATGCCGGCGTCGCCGCCAACGGCCACGGCTTCCACGACAGCACTGCCGCCTTCGCCGGCCACCGGATCGAAACCGGTGGCACGCACGGTGATCACCTTCACCGCCGCCGAAGACTGCACGGTGGCGATGGCGTTACCGGCGTAGATCGGCCGCTTGAAAGTGTCGGCGCTTTCCACGGCGATGATTTCGGAGATCTGGTCGACGTCCAGCTGGGCGGCGACGCGCGGCAGGATGTTCTTGCCGTTGCTGGTGGCGGCGGCGAGGATGTGGCTGTAACCCTTGCCCCCTGCTTCTTGAACAAGAGCAGCTACCAGCGGCGCAACGTTTTCCGGCAGCTGATGGGCGAAGGCGGCGTTGTCGGCCACCAGCACCTTGGCCACGCCGGCGAGCTTGGCAGCCGCTTCGGCGGCGGCGCCACAGGCGGCACCGGCAACCAGGAGGTGGATGTCGCCACCGATCTTCTGCGCAGCGGCCACGGTGTTGAGAGTGGCCGGCGCCAGGGCGGCATTGGTGTGTTCAGCGATAACCAGGATAGTCATTTAGATTACCTTCGCCTCGTTCTTCAGTTTCTCGACCAGTTCCGCCACCGACTTGACCTTGATGCCGGCCTGGCGGGCAGCCGGCGCTTCGACTTTCAGGGTCTTCACGGTGGACGCGGTGGCAACGCCCAGGGCGTCCGGGGTGAGCACCTCCAGCGGCTTCTTCTTGGCCTTCATGATGTTCGGCAAGGAGGCGTAGCGCGGCTCGTTCAGACGCAGGTCGGTGGTGACGATCGCCGGCAGGTTCAACGCCACGGTCTGCAGGCCGCCGTCGATCTCGCGGGTCACGTTGACCTTGTCGCCCGCCACTTCGACCTTGGAGGCGAAGGTGCCTTGGCCGAAGCCGGTCAGCGCGCCGAGCATCTGGCCGGTCTGGTTGTTGTCGCTGTCGATGGCCTGCTTGCCGAGGATCACCAGCTGCGGCTGCTCCTTGTCGACCACGGCCTTGAGCAGCTTGGCCACGGCCAGGGAGTTCAGCTCGTCAGCACCCTCTTCCTTGACAGCCTCGACCAGGATGGCGCGGTCGGCACCGAGGGCCAAAGCAGTACGCAGCTGCTCTTGCGCCGCCGTCGGGCCGATCGACACCACGACGATTTCACTGGCAACGCCCTTCTCTTTCAGGCGTACGGCTTCTTCCACGGCGATTTCGCAGAAGGGGTTCATCGACATCTTAACGTTGGCGAGATCGACGCCGCTGTTGTCCGCCTTGACGCGAACCTTGACGTTGTAATCGACCACACGCTTGATCGCTACGAGGACTTTCATAAAGGCTCCATGGGAAAAATTGCCCCGGCAAGCTGGCTGGCCGGGGCATGGCAGGTTCAGCGTTCACCAAGCTGTTCGATGATGCCTTGTGCCTTCAACTCGGCCAGGCGCTCATCATCGAGACCCAACTGGCGCTTGAGCACCTCATCGGTATGCTCACCCAGCATCGGCGCGGGGCGCAGGTACTCGACCGGTGTGCGAGACAACTTGATCGGACTGCCGACCGTGACGAAGTCGGCTTTCAAGGGATGGGGAATGTTGACCAGCATGTTGCGCGCCAGTATCTGTGGTTCGTCCAGCGCCTGGGCAATGCTGTTGATGGCCCCTACCGGTACGCCCTGCGGGTGAATGCGCCCTACCCACTCATCGGCGAGCCCTCCGAGAAAGTGACGCGACAGGATGGCAACGATCTCCTCGCGGTTGCTGACTCGGTCGGCGTTGCGCGCGAAACGCGGATCTTTCGGCAGCTCTGGCAGGCCGATGGCGTCGCACAGTGCGACGAACTGTGAGTCGTTGCCGCAGGCAATGATGAAGTCGCGATCACTGGCGCGAAACACCTGGTACGGCACAATGTTGGCGTGGGCGTTGCCATAACGCCCGGGCGGCTTGCCGGAAGCCAGATAGTTCTGGCTCTGGTTGCACAGTGTGGCGACCTGAACATCCAGCAACGCCATATCGATATGTTGACCAAGCCCGGTCTTTTCTCGGCTGAGCAGCGCAGCTTGGATAGCCACCGTCGAGTACAGGCCGGTCATCAGGTCCGCGAAGGCAACGCCTACCTTTTGCGGGCCGCCACCGGGCAGATCGTCGCGCTCGCCGGTGATGCTCATCATTCCACCCATACCCTGAATGATGAAGTCGTAACCCGGTTCTGCGGCGCGCGGCCCGGTCTGGCCGAAACCCGTCACCGAGCAATACACCAGGCGTGGATTGAGCGCAGCGAGGCTAGCGTAATCCAGCCCGTACTTGGCCAAGGAACCGGCCTTGTAGTTCTCGATCAGTACGTCGCAACTGGTAGCCAGGGCCCGCACCATTTCCTGCCCCTCGGGGCTGGCGATGTTTAGCGCCACCGACAACTTGCCGCGATTGGTGGACTGGTAATAAGAAGCCTCGCCGGTGGACTCGGCGTTCTGCCCCTTCATCCATGGCGGCCCCCAGCCACGGGTGTCATCACCCGCGCCCGGCCGTTCGATTTTGATCACTTCGGCACCCAGATCGGCCAGAGTTTGGCCGCACCAGGGACCAGCCAGAATGCGGCTCAAGTCGAGCACGCGATACCCAGTCAAAGCACCCATTTCATTTCACCTTTGCTTGCGCGCACTTACACACGCTCCATCACCATGGCGAGGCCTTGGCCCACGCCGATGCATAGGCTCACCACAGCGTAGCGTTTGCCGCTCTGTTGCAGCGCGCGAGCGGTGCTCAGGGCCAGGCGCGCACCGGATGCACCTAATGGGTGGCCGACGGCGATGGCGCCACCGTGTGGGTTTACCCGCGGGTCGTTGAACGCAACACCCAGACCTTTCAGGCAGCCCAGCACCTGGCTGGCGAACGCTTCGTTGATCTCGATAATGTCCATATCCGCCAGGCTGAGCTGCGCGCGAGCCAATGCCTTATGAATAGCCTCCACCGGGCCGACGCCCATAATGCGCGGGGCCACACCCACGGCGGCGGCCGACAGAATGCGCGCCATCGGAACCAAGCCGTGCCGTTCGCCCGCCGCGGCCGAGCCAATCAGCAATGCCGCCGCGCCATCGTTGACGCCTGATGCGTTGCCGGCGGTAACCACACCACCTTCGGAGAGAGGATTCAGGCGAGCCAAAGCGATCAGGTCCGATTGCGGGCGCGGGTGCTCGTCCTGCTCCACCACATTGGGTGGCGTCTTGCGCCCGGTGGGCACGCTGACCGCGAGCAGTTCTTCCTGAAAGAAACCTGCGCTACGTGCGGCTTCATAACGGGCCTGAGAGCCGGCAGCAAAGACGTCGGCCTCAGCACGGGAGATGCCGTACTCCTGAGCCACGTTATCGCCCGTTTGCGGCATGCTGTCGTTGCCAAACTCGGCGACGATCTTCGGGTTGGGAAAACGGGCGCCAATGGTACTGTCGAACACCGTCAGTTCGCGGCTATAGGCCGCTTCTGCTTTAGCCATGACAAAGGGTGCACGGGACATACTCTCCACCCCGCCGGCGACAAACAGTTCGCCTTCGTTACAGGTCACTGCGCGGGCGGCATCGATCACCGCCGCCAGACCACTGGCGCACAGGCGGTTAACTGTCTGCCCAGGTACGGTCACGGGCAAGCCTGCAAGCAGTGCGGCGTGACGCGCGATGTTGCGGCTGTCCTCCCCTGCCTGGTTGGTATTGCCCAGAATCACGTCCTCGATGGCTTCGCCAGGGATGGCGTGGCGAGCGAGCAATTCGTGGATCACATGGGCGGCGAGGTCGTCTGGGCGTACCGAAGCGAGTGCGCCGCCGTGGCGGCCAAATGGCGTGCGCAGTCCCGCGAAGATGTAGGCGTCGAGCATGGGAAAATCCTAGCGTTGAGGTTCAGTCGGGAGTGGTTCGTTGTGACGCAATGAAAGGCCCAAGGCGGCCCGTCGCCGCAGCCAGGGACCCGGCCGATAACGGGGATCGCCCGTCAGTTCGGTCATGCGTTCAAGAGTGGTGAGCAAACGCTTGGGCCCGACACTATCGCCCCAGGCCAGCGGACCTTGCGGATAACCAAGACCACGGCGCACGCCTTCATCCAGGTCATCGACACTGGCGATACGCTGCTGAACGATATCGCCCGCCAGGTTGACGATCATGGCCAGTACCCTTTGGGCCACAAAGCCGACACTGTCATTGATCACACTGACGCCCACGCCATCGCGGCCCAACAGCGCATGGGCGGCATCGCGCATGTCGGCATGGGTAGCGGGATTTAGCATCAGCGTGCGGTAGCGGGCGATATCCAGCAGCGGGTCGATGCACACCGTGCGCTCAGGATCGGTGCCAAACAGGCCGACGGCGCCGGTGGCATCCAGACCGTAAGGTGCCAGCAAACACAGGGCCTCGCTGCTTGGGACCGTGCCCTCTTCGACCCGCGCGCCCACCTGCTGAAGAAGCTCGGTGAAACGTGCACGATCCTCGGGGTTTTCAGTGCCAAGCCAAACCGGCGGAAATGCTTCCAGCGCAGGTACTGCCTGTGCGGCGGGTGGATCGATCATCTGGCCGTCGGCGTATCGGTAAAACCCACGCCCGACCTTGCGCCCGACGTAGCCGGCATCCAGCATCTGGCGTGTTAGCGCTGCAGGCCGATACCGCGGTTCCTGGTAGAACTGGTTGTAGATCGACTCAATGACTGGATGGGAAACATCAAGAGCCGTCAGATCAAACAGCTCCAAGGGCCCCATGCGAAAACCCAGACCCTCGCGCAGGATACGGTCTACCTCGGCGGGTTCGGCTACGCCTTCCTTGAGAATTTGCAAAGCCTCAGTGCTATATGCACGGCCGGCGTGATTGATGATGAACCCTGGTGTGTCCTTCGCCCGAATACCCCTATGCCCCATGCGGGCAGCCAGGGCTCGGAGGCTGTCGCCTACCTGCGGGTCAGTCGCCAGACCATCGATGACTTCCACCACTTTCATCAGCGGCACAGGGTTAAAAAAATGAAAGCCAGCGATGCGTTGGGGAAGTCGGCAATTGCGAGCAATGCTGGTGACGGAGAGCGATGAGGTGTTGGTAGCCAGAATGCAGTCATCGGCAACCACGGCTTCCAACTCGGCGAGCAAGCCCTGCTTGGCGTCGAGGCGCTCGATAATGGCTTCCACTACCAGGTCGACGTCGCTCAGTTCCGTAAGGGCGCTCGCCACTTGCACGCGGGAGAGCGTGGCCAGCGCATCGGCGTTGGCAATCTTGCCTTTGTCGACCAGCTTGTCCAACGTGCCTTTCAAGCTTTCGCGGGCGCCCTGCGCAGCGCCTTCGCGACTATCAAACAGCGTGACGCGAATGCCCGCCTGAGCGGCGATCTGAGCAATACCTGTACCCATGACTCCGGCGCCAACAACCGCCATCCGGTTAATTTCACGTGTCATCGCTCATTCTCCTGAGAAGATCGCTTTGCGTTTTTCCAGGAAGGCTTGAGCGCCCTCTTTCTGGTCGCTCGAATCGAATAGCAATTGGAAGGCCTTGCGCTCCAACACCAGCGCGCTCTCCAGCGGCAGGTCAGCACCGGCCAGCATCACTTCTTTGATCTGCGCGACGGCTAGCGGCGGCAAGGCGGCGATTTCAGTGGCCAGCTCTAGTGCACGGACAATGGTCTGCTCGTCGCCCACCACTTCACTCAGCATGCCCATGGCCAAGGCTTGCTGGGCCGAGACCAAGCACCCGGTAAGGGCAATGCGCATTGCCTGGAACTTGCCGACCGCGCGGATCAGACGCTGAGTACCGCCGGCGCCCGGCATCAGGCCGAGTTTGACTTCTGGCTGGCCAAAGCGCGCCGACTCGCCGGCGACGATGATGTCGCAGTGCATGGCCAGCTCACAGCCGCCGCCAAGGGCGAAACCATTCACTGCAGCGATGACCGGCTTGGGGCAGCGGGAGATGGCTTCCCACAGCAGCTCGGTATGGCGCAGGTACATTTCAATCGGGCGCGCTTGGGCAAACTCGCGGATATCGGCTCCGGCCACAAAACAGGTGTCACCGCCGGTAAGTACAATCGCCCGCACCTGCCCATTGCGAGCCAGTGCCCGAAAGTGCTCGGCGAGTTGTTCACGCACCGCGCTATTGAGCGCGTTCTTGGCTTCTGGCCGGTCGATGCGTACGACGGCAACGCCGTCTTCTCGAATTTCCAGGTTCACTACAGATTCAGGTTCGTGACTCATACCCACCTCTAAACACGTTTCGCTATACGAAATTGCATTTCGTATTTACGAGATATCATAGGTAGGGTCGCGAATTCATGTAAATCAGAAATCTGAACTATTTTATTATTTCTTTATTAATCAATATATTATCTATCTAAAAATGAGCGTTTTGCATTTCATCTCGGCTCAAATATAATTTCGCCTGACGAAACGTACTTTTATTTGCTTGCAATTTCCAAAAATGAGGTTCTACCATGGCACGCAACAAAGCGGATCAGCAGAAGGCTGAGAGCAGCACTGGAGCGGATGAAATCGCTTTACTGAAGATGGGCATGCTCGACCCGGCCAGTGCGTCGAGTGAGGACGAAACCAGCGGCCAGTTCGTGACTGCGCTGGCACGTGGGCTGGAGCTGATGCGGTGCTTTACCCCGCGCGACAACGTGCTGGGCAATCAGGAACTGGCGCGGATGACCGGGCTACCCAAGCCGACCGTGACGCGCTTGACCAACACCCTGATGCGCCTTGGCTGCCTCAAGCGTGAGGTGCACTCGGGCAAGTACCAGCTGGATGTCGGTGTGCTGGGGTTCGGCTACGCCATGCTGTCGAATCTGTCGATTCGCTCGGTGGCGCACCCGCTGATGGAAGAGCTGGCCAATCACGCTCAAGCCGCAGTGGCAATGGCGGCCCGGGATCGCCTGCAGATGGTTTACCTGGACGTCGTTCAGGGCCAAGGCAATACCACGATGCGGCGGCAGATCGGCAGCTACTTGCCACTGGCGCAAAGCTCGGCGGGACGCGCATGCCTGGCGGCGATGCCAGAGAGCGAGCGAGAGTTTCTCCTCGACCACATGCGCCAACGCGAAGCAGCACAGTGGCCGGTGATCCGCAAGGGCCTGGATCGCGCGTTTCGCGATTACACCGATTACGGCTTTTGCCTATCGATCGGCGAGTGGCACCGCGACGTCAACTCAGTCGCCGTGCCGCTGTTACACCCGCAGTTCGGGTTACTGACCTTCAACTGCGGTGGACCGAGCTTCCAGCTTCCACGGGACAAGCTCACTGACGATATCGGGCCTCGCCTGATCAACATGGTTAACAACATCGGCGCCGCCGCTCGGTAACCCTTCAGGGTGACGGTGCACCGTACTACATCGGCCCACTTCCGGGCCCAGAGGAGCGCACATGATCCGTGATACCGAAACCCTGCAGATTCTGCTGGATTCTCTTCGCCAGTTCGTCGGTGAGGTACTGATTCCTCGGGAAAACGAGGTGGCTGAAACGGATGCGATCCCTAAGGACATCGTCGATCAGATGCGCGAGATGGGCCTGTTCGGGTTAACGATTCCGGAAGCCTATGGCGGCCTGGGCGTGACTATGGAGGAAGAGGTAAACATCGCCTTCGAGTTGGGTCGCACCTCACCGGCTTTCCGTTCCTACATCGGCACCAACAACGGCATTGGCTCAATCGGCATTTTGCTTGACGGTACAGAGGAGCAGCGCAACCAGTACCTGCCGCAACTGGCAAGCGGCGAGCTGCTCAGCTCGTTCTGCCTGACCGAGCCAGATGCCGGCTCCGATGCGGGCTCGTTGAAAACCAATGCTGTGCGTGACGCTGACAGCTACATCCTCAACGGTACCAAACGTTACATCACCAACGCGCCACACGCGGGCATTTACACGGTGATGGCCCGTACCAACCCGGAAATCAAAGGCGCCTCCGGTATCAGCGCCTTTATCGTTGAGCGCGGCACACCCGGCGTGTCGCTGGGCAAGACGGACCACAAGATGGGCCACAAAGGCGCCCATACCTGCGACGTGATCTTTGAAAATGCGCGAGTGCCCGCCAGCCAGTTGATAGGCGGCGTCGAAGGCGTTGGTTTCAAGACCGCGATGAAGGTGCTGGATAAGGGCCGCCTGCATATCGCTGCACTGAGTGTCGGCGCAGCCGAACGCATGCTGGACGATGCCCTGCACTATGCGCTGGACCGCAAACAGTTCGGCCAGCCCATCGCGGAGTTCCAACTGATCCAGGCGATGCTGGCTGATAGCAAAGCCGAAATCTACGCGGCCCGCTGCATGGTGCTGGATGCCGCGCGCAAGCGCGACGAGGGCAAGAACGTCAGTACCGAAGCCTCCTGCGCGAAGATGTTCTCCACCGAGATGTGCGGTCGTGTCGCCGACCGCTGCGTGCAGATCCACGGTGGCGCCGGCTACGTCAGCGAGTACGCCATTGAGCGCTTCTACCGTGACGTGCGGCTGTTCCGTATCTACGAAGGCACCACACAGATTCAGCAGGTGGTTATCGCCCGTAACATGATCCGCGAAGCGCAGCGGTGACACGGCACCTGCTCTGACACCAGTTGGGCTCCAGTCGCGCCGAGACTCAATAGCGCCACATCCTGGCTTCAAGGTAGTTGTTCGACATGAGTGCGTGTTCCACTGGTGTGGTCCCGAAAGCCTCAGCCTGCGAGCTTCCCGTCAACCTACCCCCAGATGAACTGCGGGGTAGCTGCACGAAACTGGAATTCCAACTACGCCACAGTAGGTCGCACAGCACAGTGCAGGCGCTGCCAGCGGCAACGATGAGGCTATAGGGAAAAGTCGAGCTGGCAATACCAGCAAGATTCACCTGGCGGTGGACGCCCACGGCTTGCCCATCGAGTTTGAAATCACAGGTGGCCAAATCAATGACTGCACTCAGGCACCCGCGTTGATTTCCAAGCTCCCGGCGGCAGAAACCATCGTCGCGGATAAGGGCTATGACAGCGAGAGAATCCGGGAGCAGGTTGAGCTACAAGGGGCCAAGGCCGTGATCCCGAGAAAGCGTAACTCCGTGAAAGGCAACGCGGATCTGGACAGAGGTCTTTACCGCAATCGGCACCTGGTGGAAAACGCCTTTGCCCGGCTGAAGCATTACCGGGCGGTGGCATCTCGATTCGACAAGCTCAAGAGAAATTACGAGAGCGTGGTGGCCATGGCCTGTGCCTTCCTATGGCTACCCATGTGAAATGGCAACAGCCCCTAGCGGTACTTAGCAACTGTTGATCGCCGGTGCGCCGGTAAATGGCGGGCTGATTGGAGAAATAATTTCTACATATAGGCGATTTACAGCGTGTTTATCGCCTTCTGTATCTCTCCTATTCTCTCTCGACTGCTCTGCTGCATTGATTGGCTGAGCCCGGACTGACCGCATGGTTAGCCCTAATCGCGCTAAACCCAACCTGAATAGAGGATCACTCCATGCCCGTTGTACGAGTCAGCTGGTTCGAAGGAAAAGACCACGCCGCGAAGGAAGCTGTCGCTGCAGAAATCACCCAGAGCATCGTGAAAAACACCGGTACCGATGCCAATTACATCTACGTCATTTTTGAAGACGTGGCGCCATCGGATTGGGCCGGTGCAGGCAAGCTGTTCGGCGACGATCCGAAGAAGACCTAAGGTCATTCGGCGTTAATGGCCAGTGGGCTGCAAGGAGTGTTACATCTTCTTTGCAGCCCGGGCTTGGCTCTTTTGTGCTGGGTAGCCGGACTCCCAGTCGACCTGCTCAAACTGTTCGACCAGAAAATTGATAAATGCCCGCACCTTGGATGCCAGGTGTTTGCGGGTTGGGTAGACGGCATAAATACCCAGTTCTACCGAGCGATACTCCGGTAGCAACTCCACCAGATCACCCCGCCGAAGATCCTCACTTACCATAAAGCTTGGCTGCAGCAAAATGCCGCCAGCAGTCAACGCAATAGATCGGCATGTATCACCGTTATTGCAGCGAATGACCGAACGCGTGTTGACCTTATGCTCGCCATCGGGCCCGGTAAAACTCCATTCGTTCCCACTGGAAAAGTTGCTATAGGCAATCACCCGGTGCTCGGCCAGGTCTTGCGGCACTTCTACTGGTGCATGGCTTTTGATGTAGCTCGGGGCTGCACACAGGCGCATCCGCGTGCTGGCAAACCGGCGCCCCACCAGTGAAGAGCTTTCCAACCGGGCGATGCGCACCGCGACGTCATACCCCTCCTCCACCAAATCGACCTGGCGATCGTTCAGGCTGATATCCAGCTCAATCTTCGGGTTTTGCTCCAAAAAGGCAGTCCACAGCGGCGCCAGGTGCAACACACCAAAACTCACCGGCGCATTGACCCGCAGCACGCCGGCAGGCTCATGGTTGCCCGAAGAAACAGCGCTTTCCGCCTCCCCCATCAACGCCAGCACTTCCCGCGCTTGCTGGTAGAAAACCCGTCCTTCTTCGGTCAGTGATAAGCGTCGCGTGGTGCGTTGCAGCAGGCGTACGCCCAGGCGTTCCTCCAGCGCATTTACATGCCTGGAAACGGCGGCCTTGGACATTTCCAGCGCATCGACGGCACCGACAAAGCTGCCCTTGTCGACCACGGCGCAAAACACCTGCATCTCCAACGCGCGATCCATTATTGCCTCACTTATCGGAACTATAAGTCACATTAAATCATGTTTATCTCGTAAATCGAATCTTTAAACTGGATCCCATCACACACAGCACGAGGCAAAAGACATGAACATTACCCTTATCGGTACCGGCAACATGGGCTCGGCTTTCGCTCAACAGTTGTCCCAGTTTGGACACCATGTTCGTATCACCGGCCGTGATCTGGACAAGGCGCACGCCCTCGCCGCGCAGCATCAAAACGTCGAAGCATTCGCCGCTGATCAGGCCCTTGGCCAGAACGAAGTGGTGATCGTCGCCACTGCTTACCAGGACGCCTTAACCGCGCTGAAAAGTCTGGGCAGTCTCGAAGGCAAAGTGGTCATCGACATCACCAACCCGCTGACAGCCGACTACATGGGTCTGACCATCGGCCACAGCACCAGTGCAGCGGAGGAAATCGCCAAGGCGCTGCCAGGTGTGGAGCTGGTCAAGGGCTTCAACACCCTGTTCGCCCAAGTGCTGGCCAGCGGTCCCACATTTGCCAACGAGCAGCAAGGCAGCGTGTTCCTGGCCAGCGATAGCGCACGAGCCAAACAAACCGCCGTTGCTCTTGCGCAAAGCCTGGGTTGGAAAACCGTGGATGCCGGCGGTTTGGTAAACGCGCGTTATCTGGAAGCGTTGGCCGGGTTGAACATCTACCTCGGCTATGGCGCAGGGCTCGGCACGCAGATCGCGCCGGTCTGGCTCAATCGTTAATTCCCACTTACCCAATGCCTGGCGCCACGGCCGAAACAGCTGTGGCCCCGGGCAACCCACACTCCCCGTATTGGAAAACACCCATGACCGCCGCTAGCCGCACCCTCCCCTATGCCGCCCTGGTACTACGCCTAATCCTTGGCGTGATGTTTCTCGCTCATGGCCTGACCAAGCTGCTGGTGTTCACCCCGGCCGGCACAGCAGGTTTCTTTGAGTCCGTTGGCTTCTCCGGCTTTCTTGCCTATCCGGTCATTGCCTTTGAAGTGGTCGGCGGCCTGTTCCTGATCCTTGGTGTACTCGCTCGCTGGGTAGCGGCCCTAGCCACCGTGCAACTGCTGGTGGCAGCAAGCGTGCACTTCGGTAATGGCTGGAGCTTCACCAACGCCAATGGTGGCTGGGAATACCCGGTCTTTCTGGCATTCACTGCACTGGCCTTGGCGCTGCTGGATGACGGAGCCTTCGCCTTGAAACGTTCAGCACGTAACTAACCGCTCGCTGCTTTCGGCCAGGTTGCCTTTGCCGGGTTCTCGCCAAACTTGGCAAGGGTAAAATCCAGAAAGCTTTTCAGCCTTGGTGTCATGCCCCGGTCCGGCGTACGCAGCACATGAAAGGGTCGAGTGGGCATGGGATATCGAGGCAGTTGGACGATCTATCCGCTTGGCTTTCAAGTCTTAAATAAACAAGGTAATCCCCCGGCTTAGCCGAGGGACTCCTTGAGGTTGACCGTGTGATGCGGTCATCAGGAACCTTCTATCTCGACCAAGAGATAGGGGTACCCAATGAGAGATTACCAAAGCCTTGCTCACACGAAGTGGGACTGTAAGTACCACGTTGTATTCATCCCGAAGAGGCGTAAGAAGGCGATCTTCGGAGCGATCCGCAAGCACCTGGGGGGAGGTGCTACATGAGTTGGCGAGGCAGCGTGAGTGCCGGATCGTGGAGGGTCACTTGATGCCAGAGCCGAGCCCGAACGATAATTTCAAGATGGAGCCGGACTAATGCGACGCGTCGTTCAGCCGACGCGTATCCGGACTTTCAATCCGTAATTCACTAACCCACCGACTTCAGTCGGTGGTTGTTTAGTGCTACCACCGGCGTAGACGAACTGATGATTGATGCGCGCATCTACGACCCGACGGCGCGTTGCCGTTCGTATCAACTGGCAGCGGAATCGATTGGAGATCTGCTCACTCACTGACAGCGTGCGCGCCGGTGACCTTCAGGTCACCCGTGCGGAACACACGTGCCAGGTAGTCAAGGGTTCAGAGGATATCGTCCACCACGCCGCCATCGACCCGCAGCGCAGCGCCGCTGGTGGCTGACGCCTGGGTGGAGCAGATATAGACGACCATATTGGCGACCTCATCGACCGTGGCCGCACGTTGAATCAACGAGGTGGGACGGTGGGTCATGACGAATTCGGCAGCGACGGCCTCCAAGGATTTGCCGGAGCGGGCAGACTCTCCTTTGAGCAGCTCAGCCAAGCCATCAGACAGTGTCGGGCCTGGCAGCACGCTGTTAACGGTTACGCCGCTGCCGGCCACACGTTTGGCCAAGCCACGCGACAACGCCAGTTGCGCCGTCTTGGTTACGCCGTAATGAACCATATCGGCCGGGATATTTCGGGCTGACTCCGAGGAGATAAACACCACCCTACCCCAACCTCGTTGGACCATGGCTGGAACCAACGCGCGGCTCAGGCGAACACCGGACATTACGTTAGTTTGCCAATAGTCTTCCCAGCAGTCGTCATCGGCCTCGAAGAAATCGGCCAAACCATAGATGCCGGCGTTGTTGACCAGAATGTCGATGGTGGGAAGCGCAGCTGTAAGAACGCCAACGCCGTCGGCATTGCCCAGATCAGCCGCGACTCCGCTGAAGGTGGCCTGCGGTACCGCTTCGCTCAAACGTGCCAGGGCTTTTTCGACCGAGCTGTCACTCCGCCCGTTGATGATCACGATAGCGCCGGTGAGCGCCAGGCCATGGGCAATGGCGAAGCCGATGCCGCCTGTGGAGGCAGTAACCAAAGCGGTCTTGCCGGCAAGATTGATGTGCATGCGTATTGACCCTCTAGCGCCAGGTAGTACCCGGCAGGTTAGATCGGTTGCTGAATAGTCAGCGGTCTTGTCCGCCGGCTACTGACTGGCGGTGTCAGGTCCGGGTAAACCCATCAAACGGATTCATGTACACCGCGCCAAAGGCATCCAGGTGCTTGCGCGTCGGCGCGTCTGGGTTGCCATAAACTAGCAGGCTGGTGATTTTCACCAGCTCGAGAAACTTTTCGCCGAACGGCGCGAAGGTTTCTTCAATATGGTTAACGACAGCATCGGCACGGTAACGCTCGATAATGTGCACCTCAGTGCGAGCCTCGTTGACGCTGTATTCGTACATCAAGGTGCCAGGCTCTTCGCTCGTAGCGGCGACAATCTTGGCAACCAGCGTTTTAAATTCAGGGAAGTCTTCCGGAGCCAGGCTTAGGGTAAAAATGCTGATGACTTCGTCTTTCATGGGGCGTCCTCACAGAAGTAAATGACCAACCCCATGCGATAGATGCAGAGGGTTGCTGAGTCAGCAGCCATGCTAAGGTAGAGCAGCAAGCTGATAAACAACCTTGAAATCACAGATAGGTAGCGTAATTTGCTACCAACTCTTGCGCCTAGGAAAACGGCAATGACCTCCGAAGATTCCTTCAGCGGCATCCATATTTTTCTCGCCACCGCCCGCTCTGCGACCTTCACAGAGGCAGCCGAGCGCCTGGGGCTGTCCAAGTCGGCCGTAGGTAAGGCGATTGCACGGCTGGAGGCACGGGTGGGTACCAGCCTGTTTTATCGCTCGACCCGCCGCTTGTCCCTGTCTCCGGATGGCGAGGCCTACTTCACCGTGTGGTCCAATGCGCTGGAGGAGATCAAGGCCACCGAGAGCAACCTCGGCAACAAGTTAGGCGTGCCCACAGGGCGCTTGCGGGTGGACATGCCGGTCGCGTTCGGTAAACAGGTGGTACTGCCGGTGCTACTGGAGATGAGCAAACGCTTCCCGCAGTTGCAACTGACCT
Organism: Pseudomonas sp. TAE6080; assembly: GCF_018732265.1. Classification (NCBI taxonomy): domain Bacteria; kingdom Pseudomonadati; phylum Pseudomonadota; class Gammaproteobacteria; order Pseudomonadales; family Pseudomonadaceae; genus Pseudomonas; species Pseudomonas sp. TAE6080. The sequence continues at coordinate 21,728 of NZ_JAHIDY010000005.1, read as the reverse complement.
TGACCTTTAGCGACCAACTGGTGGACCTGACGGAAGAAGGTATCGACCTGGCCATTCGTTTTGGCAGCGTCGACAACGTCCCCGGCCTGGTGGCCAGACGCCTGACGTCACACCGCTGGGTAACCTGTGCAGCGCCGGGTTATCTGGAAGAATATGGTACGCCGTTGACGCTCGAGGACATGGGCCAGCACCGCAGCATCGTCGGCTATCGCCGCGGCAGCCTAATGCCCTGGAAAATGGCCCAGGCCGGGCAATCCTTGAAGTTCTCGCCACCACCGACCTATCAGTTTGACGATGCCGAAGCGATGATTGAAGCCACGCGAGCCGGCCTCGGTATTTGCCAGATGCCGCTCTGTCTATTTGAAAAGGACATCGCCCAGCAGGTTGTTGTTACGGTACTCGAGCCCTTTGAACCGGCGCCTGTCGAGGTCCACGCACTATGGTCGAAGAGCAATCATCTGCGGCCCAAAATTCGTTACCTGGTCGACGAGTTATTGAAGCTGTATGGCCACAGCTAACGGCAGAACGGACAGCTACTGCGCGACCTTGGCGCGGGGTTGATCAACGCCAGCCCCATTAACTCAGGGTGCCACTCAGCAGCCATAGCGATGAGCGCGGACTGATCTGTAACAAAGCCAGGGAGCCCCCAAATACTAGAGCCCGCCGACCAGGGATCTACTCACCAACCTGCGTTCTGGCCAGGCGCAGGGGGCAATATTGGCACCTTGATGTGTAGCTCAGCGCTCCGGCTGGCAGCGGCCTGAAGAGTCGACAAGTGACCGCCAATTATCCCGGTTTTCGAGATAGTTATTCACCAATATCTGAGTTTATCTCCAAAATCGAATCTATAAACTTTGAGCCATCCCCAGCCAATCAGTGCGCTGTGGGTAGGCAGGTCAGTGAGCGGCGCACACGCTTTGCAACGCCGATCAGTCCACCTCTTGCTGCTGCGGCCCCAATATCTAAGCAGGATTTCAACCATGAGTCTGGCCTATCCAGTGTTGTTCGTGTCCCACGGAGCACCAACCTTTGCCATCGAACCCGGCCAGGCCGGGGCACGCCTGGCTGAGCTAGGCCGAGCGCTGCCACGGCCTAGCGCCATCGTAATCGTCTCTCCTCACTGGATGACCCGTGGGAGCGTGCGTGTAGGCAGCAGCAAGGCGCCGGAAACCATTCACGACTTCGGAGGCTTTCCGCAAGCACTGTATCGCCTGCAATACCCTGCAACCGGCAATCCTGCATTGGCCGAGCAAATCTGCAACCTGCTTTCCCGCAATGGGATTGCCGCAACTACCGAATCGAATCGAGGCCTGGACCACGGCGCCTGGGTGCCGTTGCTGCACCTATTGCCCACTGCGGATATCCCGGTGGTCCAAGTGTCCATGCCCCACCCGCTCAATCCATTGGGTGCCTGGCAGCTTGGCCAGGCACTCAAGCCGCTGCGCGATCAGGGCGTGCTGATCATTGGCTCCGGCAGTCTGACCCATAACCTTTATGAGTTCCGTAGCAACTACGGCGACCCGGCTGAGTACGTAGCGCGTTTTTCCGACTGGATCCGTGACGCCCTGCAAGCCGGTGACCTGCCAGCGCTGCTCGCCTACCGCCGCAATGCCCCGGAGGCCGAGCGTGCGCACCCCAGTGAAGAACATTTGTTGCCGCTATTTCTGGCGCTCGGTGCCGCAGGCGAGCACTACGCCGTGGATGTGCTAGAGGGCGGTGTCGCCGACGGCGTACTGGCTATGGACAGCTACCTGTTCAAAAGCCCAACCGCCACTCAGGAGATTACTCAAGCATGAACCTGCCACTAGCCATTTCAGAACTGCAGCAAGAACCGCAATCCGGCCTTGTCTATCGTCGGGTAATCCGTGCTGCTGCCCCTCGTGCACGTCTCCTGCTATTGCATGGTGTAGGCGGTAATGAAACCAATCTGGCAGGCCTTTCCGGCTTTATCCCAGAAGGAATTGAAATATTGCTGGTACGCAGCCGCCTGCAAATCGCAGCTGAGGGCTTTGCCTGGTTTCAGGTAAATTTCACCAACGAAGGCCCGGTGATCGTTGAAGAGCAAGCGGAAACCAGCCGCCAGAAACTAGTGGAGCTTGTAACTGCCTTACCACAAATGCCTACAGTGATAGCTGGCTTTAGCCAGGGCGGTATTCTCAGTGCAAGCGTCGGGCTTAGCGCCCCTCATTGCGTGCTAGGCTTTGGCTTGTTCAGCGGCAGAATTCTCCCTGAGCTGGCACCACACATTGCCAGCGCTCAAGCATTGAGTTCGCTATCGGCGTTTATTGCTCATGGCTATGGTGATAACAAGCTCCCCGTGTCTTGGGCACAAAAAGCGGATGCCTGGTTGCACCAACTGAACGTGCATCATGAAACATACCTGTACGACATGGGCCACGAAATCACCAATGAAGAAGTGGAAGATTTCATTCAGTGGCTGAAGCCTGTATTGAACATCGCCTGAGCGACCTTGATGGTGAACTCCCGCAGTAAACTTACGGAAGTGGATCTACTTCTTAAAGCGTTAGCCAGCCCCCAGCGCCGGTTGATCCTTGAGTGGCTCCGTGACCCAGAGAAACACTTTCCGCAGCAGGAACATGCATTCCTGCTCGGTGTGTGTGCCGGCCAGATTGAGCGCAAGTGCAAGTTGGCCCAATCGACCGTGTCCGATCACTTGCGCACGCTGCATCGCACAGGATTGATTACTTGCCAAAAGCTCGGCCCGATCCATTTTTTTCAAACGCTGCGAATACACCATCGAAATGCTGGTGAAAACATTGAAAGCGATGCTGTAAAGGGGATTTGAGAGCTCTGCCATGACTATTCGCGAGGACACATTTGCATCCATCGATCTCAATTTATTGGTGGTTTTTATGTGTATTTACAAGGAACAAAGTATAACGTTAGCAGCCAAGAGTCTTGGCGTAACACAGCCAGCCGTAAGCAATTCGCTGGTCAAGCTACGTGACAAATTTAATGATCCGCTCTTTACTCGTTCGGGCAGGGGTATTGTGGCAACACCGAAAGCGAAAAAAATTGCTTCTGAATTATGTCCAGCGATGAGACTGATTACAGCCACACTAGCATCGAACTTTAGATAATCCTCTTTGCAGCAGAGCACTATTGGCCTGCTCTAACCTCTCATGACTGGCGGTGTCAGGTGGACTGACAGATGACTGGAGTCTATGTCGCTGGTGGCATCATGTTATGCCGACGCAAGCTGAACATTCCTGTCTGTAATTGAGCAATCATCTGATGGCGAACTCTCATGGTTTACCGTCGCCCTTTCGATACGTATCAATAACACCAGCCACATCAAGGCCAAAGCCCAGCATTGGGTGTAATTGCTCCGCGGAAACAAAGCAGCCATCACCGGAAGTGCTGAATGGCTTGAGGCGGTCAACTGCCCGGCAGTGCAATTGGACGAGGCAAACTCGACAAAGCCTCCGCCTCCAGGCCTGGCACCATCGGCCGCAGTTGCCCGGGGAAAAAGCCGGTGCTGTCCACATAGAGCAGTACCGACTTGGCATCGCGCCAACCGACATAGCCCATCAACGCCTTCTGGTCCCAGCCACTGCGCGTGGCCCAGGTGGCAAAGCCACGGCGTAGGGAGTGGCTGCTATACAACTCGGCGGGCAATCCGGCCGCTTTCAGTACCGCCCGCAGCAGCGGGATGACGCTGTGCGGGTGCAGGCCCTGCTCGCGCAGGTGACCCCAGCGGTCAATGCCGCGGAACACCGGACCGCGGGCGATGCCGGCGACACAGATCCAGTCGTTGTAGGCCTGCACCGGGCAGAGGCGGGCCAGCGCCGGCGCACTGTAGGTCTGTCCCTGGTTGTCACGGTCGCCCTTGCTCCACGGCAGGAACAGCTGCATGCCCTCCCCCGGCCGTACCTGGATGTGCTCGACCTGCAGGCGGCACAGTTCGTCGCTGCGAAAGGCGCGCCAGAAGCCGATCAGCAGCAATGCGCGATTACGCCAGCAGCGCAACAGCTGCGGCAGGTCGCCCTCGTCCAGTGCTTTCTCGCCCGCCCGCTCCAGCCACGCCACGCACTGCTCCAGTTCGCGCAGCTGCAGCGGTTCGGCCTGCTTCTCCGGCTTCGGGTGCAAGGTACGAATGCCCTTGAGGATCTGACGAACCAGCGGGGTCTTGGTCGGATCCGGGAAGCCCTGGCTGACATGCCACTGCGCCAAGGCCGCCAGGCGCAGCTTGAGGGTGTTGCTGGACAACGTGGCGGCGTGATCGACCAAGTAACGCACGATGGCATCGCTGGTCGCCGGCAGAAAGCCGCCCCAGGCGACCTCGAAGTGCTCGAGCGCTTGCCGGTAGCTGCGCCGGGTGTTGGGGCGGGTACCGGCCTGCAGGTACCGCTCGATCTCGTGGCTCATCGACGCACATCCCCTTGATGTACTGGTGAGCGACTGCCAAACGACGAAAAAATCGCCTCACCTTGGATAATTAAAGATTATCCGACCTTATTTATTGGATAGTGGAAATATAATACGTTGGACGTATCATATATTACTGATCAGATGCCGTTGATCGACGAGCCCACCCTAGACCCCAGTAGATTGGCGTTGAAGGCTCAGGAGGCGGCCGCAGGCTTTGTTGCCAGCGGCACCGCCGAAAACACGGTACGGAGCTATCGCAGCGCCCTCGCCTACTGGTCGGCTTGGCTGCACCTGCGCTACGGCGTTGCGATGGGCGATGCGCCTGTACAGTCGACTGTAGTCATTCAGTTCGTGGTGGATCACCTGGCGCGCCCACTGGCAAATGGTGCATGGACCTATCTGCTACCGCCGACCATCGATGCCGCGTTAGTCGCGGCACGTGTGAAGGCAAAGCCGGGACCTCTGAGCTACAACACGGTATGTCATCGGCTTTCGGCACTGGGCAGGTGGCATCGCTTCAACAACTGGGAAAGCCCAACTGAAGCACTGGCAGTGAAAACGCTGCTGCGAGATGCGCGAAAAGCCCAGGCGCGCCAGGGGGTAGTTGTCCGCAAAAAGACGGCAGCTGTGGTGGAGGCTCTGGAGGCCATGTTGGCGACCTGTACGGATGGCATTCGCGGTACTCGTGATAGCGCCCTCCTCCTGATGGCGTGGAGTGGCGGCGGGCGTCGTCGATCCGAGGTGACCGGCCTGCAGGTCGACGATGTGCGCAAACTGGATGAAGACACTTGGCTCTATACGCTGGGCGTCACCAAAACAGACACCACGGGATCCCGTCGCGAAAAACCTCTGCTGGGTCGCGCTGCACACGCGTTGACGGCTTGGCTCATCGCCGCGCCCGCCGATACCGGTCCGCTTTTTCGGCGCCTCTACAAGGGCGGCAAAGTCAGCCCGTTCGGACTATCGTCTGATCAGGTAGCACGGATCGTTCAGCGCCGCGCCAAATTGGCTGGCCTCGACGGCGACTGGGCCGCGCACAGCTTACGCTCGGGCTTTGTAACGGAAGCGGGTCGCCAGGGGGCCCCATTGGGTGAAGTGATGGCCATGACTGAACATCGCAGTGTCGAAACCGTTATGGGCTACTTCCAAGCCGGAGTGCTGCTGAGCAGCCGCGCCTCGATGTTGCTTCAACCCCTGCCCGCCCCATCAGGCCCAACCAACCAGCCTGACTAGCGGTCGACGCACCGCGTCGGAAAATGCCGCGCACGCGTGTCCTATTGAGAGGTGGAGCTCCTGGTTATGAGTCCATTGCACGGTAGCGGAATTGATGCGCAACCCCAGCTGGGCACTCGCAACTCCGGGTGTAACCAATACATGACCGCATGGCGACGCCCAAGCAGCCAGCATCTCAGCATGCTTCGTCTACTCGGGTAGTTAAGCAAACAGCTGGCGGCCCTGCGCTAGACAGCGAAGGCTCCGTCGCAGGGGCAAGATAGTCAAGTGCTTACCAGTCGCTGTGGCCTGCGCTCGCCTTATGAATACGCCTGGTCGGCAGGTGCGCTTCAAATACCCACACTGAAAGTCTTACCAGACTCGACCCTGTGCTTGCTGCACAAGTCGCGAAGCTTTTTTTCCGAACCGTCAGGATGAATTTGTACGAGCACGCCATCCTTCGCCATTATCAGTGAATGCCCTGCGGCAACCGCACGCAGATACGCAGCATTAGTGGCGACGGCGGCCAGCTTAGGAATCATTGCCTCTAGTCGGTCTATTTCATCATCACTGAGTTCGCTCATGCTCTGTTCTCTGCTCCTGCCAGCCTGATGTCGATGCTGCCCGTAGAAAAGATATCCATGAGCGACCCTACGCCCCGATCACAGGTAAGTCGATCCCATTTTTGACGCACACAGTGAAGCCTCGACTTAGCCGCTCAGCACTCCACAGCGTACGTGCAAATTCGAGTCGATGTGACAGCAGCCTTGATGTGAACAAACCATCGTAGCCGTAGCAAGATGAGTGCATTCGCTTCTAAGCATCTGAGCCCTCTTCAGGTGGACAAAAAATGCCGTCAGCCCTTGGAAGGCTAGACCGCCAGCTGTCACCGGGCATGATCCGGCACATGTACAGATCGAACAGCGGCGCGGTAAAAGCGGCGCCGTTGTGGGGCGGCGACCAGATCATCCCTTTGCTAATCAGGGAGTTGCGAATTGAGGTGAGAGATCGGCTTGTACGGCCCAGGGATGCCGCAATGTCGCCCGAACGATGAGGCCCCTCCCCAAGCGAAGCCATGGCGCGCAAATAAATGTGTTCTGCCACGGTCATTCGGTCGAGTCTTACCCTAAAAAAACCTTCGTCCAGAGCAGCAATAACGTGCCCGGACGCCTTCTGGACGTCTGCAAGCGTGATGTGGTTATTCTGCCCTGCGTCCCAGACATGACTGCCCCACTCTTGAATGAAATAAGGGTAGCCGCGTGTGAGGTGAGCAACCATGTCGGCCGCTTCTGAGTCTACAGTCACGCCCTCGGCCTCCGCTGGTTTTACAAAGGCCAGACGCGTCTGGTGTGGCTCCAGCGAACCGACCTCTAGGTAGTCGAAGAGGCGCTTCGCGTGGTTTTTCACATGTCCAGCAGGGTGTCGGAGTTGTGGGAGGCCTGCACCGACGAGGGCAACCGGCAAGATCAATCGCGAGACGCGATGCAGCGCTGCGATAAGCGCGGCGAGCTGTTCTTCTGCTACGTTTTGCAGCTCATCCACGAAAATAACAAGGACGGTGTGAGCTGCTTTGGCGGCTTCACCGAGTTTAGTCAGCAGGGTTGTAAATTCCTCCTCGAGATCACCTTTGCCCGCCAGAGCTGCCTCGGCTTCGTAGTCAATACCGACCTTGAGATCGCTGAACTTCGGCTCCAAAGCCTTGGCAAAACCGGCTAAGGCTCGCAGTCCAGTTATCGCTGCGTTCTTGGCAGGTACGATACAGCTCAGCCGCAGCAAGGCGAGACGGAGCTGTGGCGCGAGTATCGCTGGCAGAGAGCGATACTCGGATGACTCAACGTAGACGGCGAGATTGCCCGAGGCTTCGGCATCTCGCAGCATCTGGTTCAACAGTACTGTTTTGCCGACACCCCGCACCCCAACCAGGATTACGCTTTTGGCAGGTCGGCCCACGCGAATTCCCCCGATCGACTGACGGACCCGCTCGCGCAGTTGATCGCGACCTGCCAGCTCAGGTGGAGGCGTACCAGCGCCAGGGGAGTACGGATTGCAGACGGGGTCCATATGCACCCGCGTTAATAGGAATAGCGAACAGCGGGAATGGGCCGATAAACAGCTAAATCCAAGCTTTTCACCCCGCCATCACCTGCATACCCGAGACTCGGCAAATGTTGGTCCAGCTGGAGTTACCTATCAAGCCAAGCTGCCTCCGTCATTGAAAAAAATCATCGCGAGCGACCCGTCCGAAATTGCCTAAGTCTTCGTCGACGTCGATGAACATGGTATTCACCATCCGCGCGCTCTTCAGGTCGGCCATTGTTCTGAAAAAAAGGGTTCGCAGAGATGGACCTCATAACGCTCACCATCATGAACCGAGCCGAATCCCCAACTGCCCTGAAGGGTCCCAAATTGCAACCCATATCCTTCAACACGCGTACTATCGCCGCAAACATCACAAAGGACGTCACTGACGCATTCGAACTGTTCCGCCGCTGTGATTTTCATTGAGAGGCTCCTTTGGGTCCAGTGAATCAGCTTGCTGCAGCGAGCCTGCGACCCGCCAGCATCACTCCGGTAACCGCCTGTACGGTCAGGCGTCGCCAACGCCTGGCACAGGCGGACCACAATGAGCCCGGATCCCGCCCTATCTCGCCATGCGTACCTTTCGGCATGGCCTGTTGTACGGTCGGCAGATCGAGTTAATGGCGGACGCCATTTTGTGCAGCATTTGCGGCGCAGATAAGACCGCACTTGGGGCAGTGCTGATCGGCGACAGACGATCCAAGCTATCCGTTCTGGACGAACTAGCAAATTGCATGTGCGCGATGCGCGCCACTGATGCCATGGCGCTGACGTGGGCGTCTTTAGCACTCCTTCAAGGCTTGCTCCAGTCAGCGACCCCTCCTTCAAACAAGACGCATCGAAGAGCAGTAAATTTGTTGCTTTGCTGCAGCCAAGGTGTGGCGGCAGTCTCTTTGAGAGTAGGTATGGCCCGAGGCCGTCTTAAAGTCGTAACCCATGACTCGCTCGTCCTGATCATAGACCCTAACGAGCTCTATGAGCATCTCCATCGTCCAATTACCGGATCCATTCAGCCGCGATGGCAACACCACCTGAACTGCCTCAATCAGTGTTCCTTCAGCGCGTTTCACTAGCATCTGCTCGAACTCATCCTCCGTTGGAATCAAGAGCATCGTCCTCCATGCGGCTGCCTTCTGGCGGCGGTTAATCATCACGTAAAACCAAGGGCGATGATCATCGAGCTCGACGAATCGCCACATCTGGGAGTCGTCTCCAAACAGCGCTGGATACATGATTTCAGCGCGCTTGTACGTAATAAACATCAGCACACCCTCTTTTAAGCTGTATATAGCATAGCTCCAGAAGCACTAAAAAGGCTTCATCGTTCCTTTTGCGAGACAGCAAATGGAACTGAATGAAGCGCTTGGTTTGGTGATCAGGAATCTACGTATTTCGAAGGATATGCCTCAGGAAGGGCTTGGGCCTAGTCAGAGCTATATCAGTGCGATCGAGCGCGGCAAATGGAAACCATCGATTGAAAAGGTTGAGCAGATTGCTGAGATCATTGGCATTCATCCCCTAACGCTTCTGTTCCTGGCTTATCAAAGGCAAACACCCGAACTAAAACCCGAAGACTTACTGAAAAAAATCCATCGAGAAATCACGAGCTTGAAGGGTTGCCTGAGACTTGAGTAGGTTCGACATGGAATCGAATCGGCAACCGATCCCAAAAAGCATTTGATCGCAACGTCGCCAGTTGCTCTGCTGCCCGGCGCGCGGGCTTTCTTGCTCGCAATCAACAGCGAGCATGAATTCAGTCGCGAATAGCCACTGCATGAATTCGAGTGATAGACCTCGCCCATCGCAACAAACATCGATGACACGTGCTTAGCGTGACGCAAGCCTTGAAGAGTCACGCCTCCACTGATCCGGCAAGGCTACTCCCCAAGGGACCTTCGGCAGGCGTTCCATGCTGTTCCGGAGGGCCTGTGCACATGCGATGTCTAACCCTTCGAGGGCGCCTGAGATAGCGACACGCCGACCATCTGCTCTTGATATGGGAAGTGTTCGGTACCGCCGTTCTGAATGGTAAGGTGTGATGTCGGCCATTTTGCCGCAGGGAACAGGGTATTGAACGGAACATTCTTTCCCGATTGCGGCGGGTGCTCCAGCAGGCAGATCTGCCCAAGGGACGCTCTGACGCCTACGAACACTTTTCACCGTAACAGTGATCCTACTGTCGGGCTAAATACCTCTAGCTTCCGCAAACGGCCAGAAGCGGACGGTACAACCCGGATTGCGACTTCAACACAGTTCCTGCCAGAATGTCGTTCGGCTCGACCTGCATCGCGTCTAGCGCCTTTAAACGTTGGGGGCGGGTGTTAGCCGGAAACGAACCGAGGTCAGCCAACTGTTGCCGACGCTAGAGCGCAAATACGTTGGTAAGAGTTCGCGTCGCTCGATCCTGCAAGCATCCCACAACGAGGTGACATGGGATGGTCGGCGTATCCAGTGTGAACAAGCTCGCCCGGTTTGAGGTGAGCAGTACGATCGGATCAACCACAATGTTGCAGATACAGAAGCCGCGCACTCTTATCGAGTGCGCAGAAATAACGGGCAAAACAGGCGCAGCAGCCCCAGCCGGTAGCTCAGCGTTATGGCCGTTGCTACGGCGGCGACCGGCAACAGGGTGAGCCAGACCAGCACCGCCATCGACGGATGGTCAGCCTTGAAGCAGCACACAGCCGATACCATCAGCGCCAGCCAGCCCAGGCTGCGTAGATAGTCCGGCGCAACCTCGTCGGCGCTGAACACCTGGCGCCAGTGCGCCGGCAGGGACAACGCCAACCAACTGGTCGCCAAGCCCATGCTGGCGGCGGCACCCAGCAACCACAGACCTGCATTACTCATAGGCCACCCCACCGATGCGAGTCCGGTCCGCGACCTCAACCGGCCTTGCCAGACGACGCGCGGTGAGTAGCGCTATCAGCGCGCAGGCCAACAGGCTCAGATCGACGCCGGCCACGGCCCAGTAGGGTTCAAGCAGCATCCTTTTGACCAGGTGGTCCCCCGTGGTGATCCAGTTGAGCAGCACCGCAGCGACGCAGAGCAGCGCCAGGCCGGATTGTGCCGCGCCTGGGCCACTGGTGCACTACGCAACAGCGCATGCAGCAAACTCAGCAGCCAGGCACCCCAGAACACCCACTTTTCCCATTCGCCACGGCCAGGCATGGGCTCAGGCAGCAGCCGGTTGGCCGCCAGCATGGCGACCGCTGCCAGCAGCATGCCGGTAACCGTGGTGACTGCCATGGCGTCAACCAACCGACAGCCCTGCAGCCCGAGTCGGGCGTGCTCCTGCTTGCGTATCTCGACGAAGAACACAAAACCGCTGGCGATGCACACACAGCCGAGCAGACCGCCCGCCACGTACAGCCAGCGCAGCGCCCAGTGTTCGAAGTGCTGCAGGTGCAAGCCGGTGAGAAATTGATTGACGGAACCAACCGGGTCACTCGGCGGGTCGTTGCGCAGTAGCTCGCCGGTACTGGCCTTGAAGTGAATGCCCTCCCCGACCAGCGCCACACGATCACTGCCGGCGCGGTAGATGCTGACGTAGCCGTTGGCGTCATTTAGATGCTCGATAGTCAGCAGCCCGACCTCTCCCGGCATATCGCGCGTAGCCCAGATGCGCTTGGCCTCGGCCACCATGGCATTGGCGGAGGCCATCTTCGCGGGCACACCGGCCTCATCATGGGGCAAGCCGGTATGCGCCGCCTCGATCACCTCATGCCGATTATGCAGCGGTTTGAGCAAGGTCCCGGAGACCGGGAAGTAGTACATCGACGCGAAGATCACCAACCGGTGAAGGCAAAAAAGAAGTGGAACGGCAACGCCACCACGCCAGTCATGTTATGCAGGTCCAGCGCGCTGCGCTGGGTCCGCTTGCGCGGACGGAAGGTGAAAAACTCCTTGAAGATCTTACGATTGATCATCCGCTGGGTCCTTTGGCTGGTTGGGGATACCAAACTCGCCACCAATGCTCAGCACGGGATCTCGGTGGGTGGTGTAGGCATAGAGCGAGACCATGGGCATGGTTTCCGGCGCCGGCAGGTCGCCGATTACCCGCCCTTTGGTTGCCGCCATATCCACCGGATGCGGTTTGAGATCGGCAAATACCTGTTTCAGCAGGTTGTTGTAGGACGGCATAGGCTGCGGCTCGAAGCGCGTATCGGGGATCGCCCAACGATCGATCTCGCGGTCGAACACCGACAGTGCACCGAAAAAGAAGACGACCATCAGCACGAAGCCCAGCACCAAACCGAACCAGGTGTGTACCCAGGCCATGGATTGGCGAAAGTTGTTCAGCATGGCTCTGCTCCTATCCGATGATCATGCGCTGCAGCTGCCAGGCAACAGCCAGCATCAAGACGCTGCCGAGCGCCAGTACCATCGAGACCCGCCACAGACTGGCTGCGGAAACAGCGCGAGATACAGGACGAAGGCCAGCATCATCATCGCCTGCTCGGCGGCATGGTAATCGACCCCAACCCCATTCAGCGCCGCCACGCCCTAGACGAATGCATAGCAGCCGAAGATCGCGGCCAGAACACGAGATACCACCACAACAGGAGCCATTACTGACAGGCTCACCAGCTGTAGCTCAGCTTGGCGGTGAGTTCTCGGCCCGGATTGTAGTAATCCGCAGTTCCGGAGCCCACGACATGCTGCTCATCCAAAAGATTACTGACATTGACCGCCAGATCCGTGTCCTTGGCAATCTGGTAATTGAAGGCTGCATCAAACAAGGTCGTCGCCTCGCTCTCGCCGGTGTCATTGAAATACCTTGAACTGAACCGTCAGCCCAAGCGAAAGAGCAGGATTGCGCTGTTCTGGAAATCCAGCCAAGCTCTTCTGAGGAAACGAATAGCTGCGGAGTCGTGGGTATGCCGTTCTCTCCAAAGCAGCCATCGCTTAGCACCCAAGCATGCAAAAAGATCAGCATAGACGCTCGCAGGTATGACGCAGGAGGGGCAAGGCGCAAATATATAAACTGCTTTATATCAATAATATACAGGTCTTATGTCCTGATTTTCCTTAATCTCGGCATAATCCTTACATTAACTAGCAGGAAATTAAATGTTAAAAGCCCTGCGTGCATCTAGCATGTGGAGTTTTTCTCCTTGCAGCCAGCCGGCAACGATAGGCATGCGCATTTAATAGCTCATTGTGAGTATCCGAATAGACGCTTGCCAAGGACACCATCTTGAACATACGAATGTTCTTGAAGTTGAAGATGGCGATCTAGCAACGGAAAATCTTTCCTAGGGAAACCCCCTAAAAAACGGTACAAGGTTTCATAGCCTGCCCTGTTGATATATGGAAAAATCGCTGCCTTATGCAGGTCTCTTGGGATCAGCATCCCGCCCCTTCTTTTCTCACACAGTTTAGTAAATATCAAAAACCTTGAGTAGGGGATAATCTCCAGTAGTGATGCGGTTAAGACCAAACTACCAAATCTACTTGATGGATCGGCCGTGGACGCCCCCAATAATATACTCTGCTCAAAAGAGCTTGCGTCGGGTGCTCGTGCATCTTTCCTCGTTTGCAAGTGGATTCTAGCGATTCCGCCTCTACTACCACGAAAGGGACATTGAAGGAAAATATTGAATAGCCTATAAAATAAATCGTGCAATGTAGGTTGTTGATTGTCTCTACTGATCAGAGCATGCTCAATCTTTGTGAAGGTACTTGAGCAAAAACGAAAGAATAGAGTTTCCTCTATGGAGGCATTGTTTGATATCGAATTGCAGCTTTGGACAAACGCATCCCATGCCCTTGAGTAACGCGGTGTATCAACTAGTCTCACCAACTCTCGATCATGGGCAGCGCAGACACAAGAATAAATGTAACACCAGTCCTTCCGCCATATAGGCAAACGACCATTCGCCACATCATCGCGTAAGCAATCAGGGCAAAAAAAACGGCGATACCTCCATTCGACTAATTTATCGCCTCGAAGGCAAAAAAAATTTCGTAATAGTTCAGGGGTAATGTCCCCGGCTACACAACTTAATCGCTGGCTGGCGGATAAGAATTCTGAGTCTGGGTCCGAATATTTGATCTCCACACCCTCCCACCAATACGCTGGGCGTTCTGTTGATGATAATCGAGGGAAGCCAGCGGCGTTTGGATTAATGCTGCATCGAAACAACCAAGATGAAAGTGTTTCTTCAGAACTTGGTGTTGGCAAGCCAGAGAAACTCACTACTAATAGCCCCAAGGATTCTTGTTTGCTCGCCGCAGCATATCAACATCCACCTTCTCCCCCCCCATTTTTATGGCATAACAGGCAGCCGCCCTTATCAATTCGAGTGTTTTGTCCATGCGCCCATTCGACATAGATAAAATAGTGCCTACCATCTCCTCAGAGTACAAATGTGATGGCTGTTTTAGCGGTAGGGACTCCTCTACCTCCAAGAGGAATGACCTGAACTCCTCACTCTCTATCCAGTCATCAAGAGCAACTTCGTGAAAACGTCTCTTAAATTCATAATTGGATTTAAGTGCGTTGCGCGCACTAGCAGTGCCAAAGCAAAATAGTTTCAATCCATATTCAGGGCCGAGCAGCTTTTTAAGAATAGACATGTTAAAACGCTGCTCTTGCTTCGAGCGTAGCAGTGCATCATGAAACTCGTCGATCACCAGCCCCCAAATTTGCCTCAGCCTAATAACCTCTCTAATCTCGCTTGGCAGGTCAGAGCTACTTCGGCGACTTGAGCCAGAGCCAACTGGTATTCCGAGCGCTAAAGCTATCTCATCTTTAAGGCTTTTTTTGGTATCTATTTCTGGGGATGCAGCCAAGGAGACAAAAATCAACCCTGCACTCCTTTTTACATGGTTTGGAATCTTAGATATTATAGCCGTCTTTCCAGAGCCACCTGGGCCAACCACAAGCAAAGCAGGCGCACTCATACGATCTGGTACATCCGCGATATTATTCATCATGCGAAAAACAGCTGCACTAGAGTTATTGTTCACCCATATTTCTTGATGAATTAAGGCTATTCGCGTATCAATATTAGAAGACAAATATTTTCTGATGTCCGACCGGACGTGCTCATCACTCATGACTCATCCCCAGGTCGAAATTTTTTTGGAGAGGCTGAATAATTTGGCTTGATATGTTCCCTGTCAGCGTTAAAGCTACTACTTCTAGGATTTGGATTTGCCTCAGTATAGACTTTTTCAGCGGCCTCTCGGCGTCTTTCCTTCTGCGTTAACTTTTTACTTTCCTCTTCAATTTTTTGCTTCCCTCTGTAGGCTTTTAACCCGCCATCACTATCTATGGCTCCGATGCGGACTGGGTGACGATAGAGCTTGCCGGCACGATATTCCTCATAGGTAGGAGCCTCAACGGTTACGTCAGACAGGTGTATTGGGCAAAATTGGCCATCCAATTTCACCCATACAACATTCATATCGTACGGGTCATATTTGACTATGACATTTCTAGTCCCCACATGAGACCCCAATATAGGATCCCAATAAACTTGGCCATGCAAATTAATGCCACCAGGATTAATTTTTCGGTCTTCTTGAGGCATGAACCAAATCTTTAATTGCTCGGAATTCAAGCCTGCCGGGGGGTAAGGAAGCCCTCCGTTGGGCGCGAAATAGTTTGTCCACGCTTGTCGCGGGCTACACTTTAATGCGCTATGAACTGTTGAGTGATAGACAACTACTTCGCGAGAGAACCAGCGAAAAAAATCAGAGAAGGTCATGGTTGCATTTCTTTCGCTGTTAAGTCCTCTGCGCGCAACAGAATTTGACATTGTAGTCCCCGGCAAGAAATGCACCTTAGTAGTCATGAACGTGCCTATCAGCCGTTCAACATGACCGCCAAAATGTTTTCTTCCTACAGGTCGGTATTCGGGGGAAATCCCAAAAGATTCACACCCTACTTTAAATTTTGGGCTGGTGAACTCTGCGGCATTGTCCATATGAAGGACTTCAGGCTTTCCATAGTAGGGGTAGTCTTCTGGATCCAAGCCAACACTTGCCGAAAAGTTTACTTTAGGAAGGACAGAATGACTAAGAGCGCAAGCCACTGAAACAGTAGACGGGACGTAAAGGCTAAGATAGTAACCAAGAATAACCCTGGTATAGACATCAATTACAATTGTCAGCCACGGGCGTCCAATAATATTTATGCGATCATCAGCCAACAGAATTATATCGACGAGGGTGTGATCCATCTGTACCCATTGCAGCGGCCTTTCAAGATTTTTTTTACCCGGGCGAGCTGAAAATTCTTGCGTCGCGGCATCAGGACCTTCTTTAATTCTCATTCTTGTTTTTTCTGAGAGGATTAAGCGTACACGCCTCAATACCGTATCTTTGGAAGGGCATGAAAAACCTTGCTCCTTACATGCAACATCCACCTCGCTCCACACTTTGCTGTAGCTGGCTCCTTTCGACTTGAATTTTTTAGCAGCCTTGAAAATTATGACCTCAACCGACTCATCCAGTCTCGTAACGCCTTTCTTGACACCCCGTGTCTGCGCAATTAAAGATAGTGGGCCTACGTCAGCGTCAAAAATTTTAGCCAAACGATAGAAGTAACTCTTTGATACACCCAGTAAAGAACAGTACTTAGTGACTACCCCTCCCTCAACCTTCCACTTTCTGATAATTTCAAAACGCTCAGCTGCCAATGAAAGTTGATCAACGGTGTAATCATTGACATTCAAACCCTCCCCATGATCACTACCATTAATTGCCGTAACACTAGGGATTCGCTGAATGTCGCGCGCCGACACCAGTATTACTTCACCAGAGTCGACAATTGTTACCCTTATCGTTTTGTCACTAAATACCTGTTTGACTTTCGCAACTTTTCCCTTGGCGACAATGAGTTCCCCAGGGGTTAGCTGATTTGCCATGGATGTACTCTCCACAACGCTAATCTAGGCGAAGTCTGCCGAGCGGCGACTTACATCAGTCTCTATCAACGATCGAAATTGGCTGCCGAACACGATACGACGTCACGTTCAAAAAATAGACTATTGCTAGCTTTTCTGCCGCGTCAGTCTATTTTTTAAAAGTTAATCAAGGTATGTGATTGATTATTAGAGATAAATGATATTCTTTTTTTTGATCGGGCATCACAGTGGTGACAAATCACCTCTTCGGTCCAGCTAGGACGGCTATCGGGCACGAAGGACTTTATAGATCTCAGAAATCACCTGCATCGTTGCGTCTTCGATCGTTCCTTCATTACGGCATAAAACCCAGCCGTGATCTGTCACCGCTCGCTCGAACCCATTGGTACAAGCGACATGTTCTTCCAGCTTATGGATCACAGTACTGCTCAGCCCACGCCGTCGTGCCGCGGCCCTCGCCCATGAAATGTCAGGGGCGGTGACAACCCCGACATGCAGGTCTGGCACTCGCACGTTTCGCTCAAGGTTCAACTGTAGAATCTCTGCAAACGGGATGGTCCGGCGAAACGCGGCATCAGATGGGTACCAGCGATCGATCAGGATGATGCTGCCTGGTGGCTGTTTAGTCAGTACGTGCTGGGAAATCCAGGCGCGGCTATCAGCAAGGCGCTCACAAACCCTCAACTCCAGATCCCGGGTGGGATTTCTGACGAGTTTGTTAACGAGGGTCATTGTTTCCCCCCTATAAGGATCGCTTTTTTTCTCACAAAGCCGGATCACCGTGTTGTTGTCTGCCCTCAGCAGTTTCGTCACGGCCTCCAACAGTGTGGTTTTACCGGTTCCCTTGGGCCCATCTAGAGAAACAAACAGTGGACGATTCATTATTCACATGACGATTGATAAACGGTTTTTTGAGTTGGCCATGTTCGCGCCGCTAAGGTGTGAATGACGGCCGCGATACGGGCCCACGGTGATGGCTGCAACGCGTATGATTCTGTCACGCTTTCTAGATGTGGCACTGCATAGGTCGACAATGGCAAAAATCAGCGTTAGCAACAAGGCGACCACACCCAGCCGAAAAAATCTCACGGCTGCCGATCGTCAGCAGCAAATTGTCGAGCGGGCAATTACCCTCTTCGCTCAGAAAGGCTTTGCGCTGACCACCCGGGAGCTGGCCAAAGGGTTGCAAGTGACCCAGCCCCTGCTCTACCGCTACTTTCCCAGCAAGCAATTATTGATCGAGCAGGTCTACCAGCAGGTGTTCATGAATCGCTGGGACCCGGAACTGGAGCAGCAGCTCAAGGACCGTACGCGTCCTTTAAGGGAGCGGCTGATTGATTACTTTATCGGCTACACCCGCACGATACTGAGCAATGAATGGGTCCGGATCTTTCTGTATGCCGGCCTGCAGGACCCGGAGTTGAACCAGCGCTATCTCAAGCAATTGCACGAGACGGTGTTCCTGACAATCATTGAAGAGTTGCGCCATCAGAGGCAACAGACCACCGCGCTGGATGGGCCGGCGCTGAGCCTTGAGATCGAAGTGCTGTGGGGCTTTCACAGCAGCTTCTTTTACCTGGGGGTGCGCAAGTGGGTGTATCAGATGCCCGTTGCGCAGAACCTCACCGAGCTGATTACCCTGCGGGTCAATGCCTTCCTTGATGGTGCCCTGCATTGCGACCCACAGTGAGTACACGCCACTAAACGTCTATTTCCGCAAACAGATAGACCAGACAAAAGCCATCCATGGGTATGACCGGGTTGGTCCAGATCATGCGCGAATGCCGGGCTTGCTCAGCGAAGACTTCGACCAGCACATTGTTCCTGTTTTTTATAAGTTCAACCTGGCGGTATTCCCCACCATCAGCGACCTTCCGCCGCCGGCCCAATGGCTAGATTTGCCATGGCCTGGCCGACAATCCGGGCCCCCGGCACATAGTCAAAAATCATCTCGATGGTGATGCCGTTGGGGTCTTCGAGAAACAACTGGTGCTCGCCAATCTGCGGGATAACCCGCTCGCGAAAGGCAATGCCCAGCGATTGCAGGCGGATCTGGACAGACTCCAGCCCTTCGCAACGCAACGACACATGATCGAGCGCACCTGAACCGTAGCCCCCCTTCTTCTCGCCGAGGTAAGCCTGTAGGTCCTTGTCGCCGCCCACGATACTGGCGATATGCAAGAGCGGACGCCCACCGGCATACATCCAGCAGCCGGGAAAGCGAAAGTCCGGACGCGGGCCGGGGGCCAGGCCAACGACGCGCTCAAAAAACTCGGCGGTCTTGGCCCATTGTTCGGTGCGAATGGTGAAATGGTCGAGCGCGAGTACACCCATGATTTCTGCTGGCCTTTTTCAAGCGATGGGATTGCCGTTACGGGACGGCGCAGCTGCATATTTTATCATCCGATAATTTATTTCAAGCGATAATTTATCGACCGATAACTTGCGCACAGCGTTTACTATCACGCCCTTCAATCCACCCAGGGTTCCCCATGGCCAACCACGACCTCAGCTTCACTCCCGACCTCGATCCAGACTCGATTTCTTCAGACGTCATCGGCTTCAATGGCATTCTGGTTTCCACGCAAATCCCGGTGCGGGCCGACGGCAGCCTGGAACTGGGCGATATCACCGTGCAAAGCGAGTGCACGCTGCAAGCCCTCAAGGTCGCGCTTGAACGTGCCGGCAGCTCCATGGACCGGGTCATGCACTTGACGATCTACCTCACCGACATGGCCGATCGCGCCGCATTCAACGAGGTCTACAAACGCTTCTTCGCCAAACCCTGGCCAGTCCGCGCGGCCGTAGGCGTGGCGTCGTTGGCGGTCGAAGGCATGCGAGTTGAAGTCACAGCGATGGCAGCCAAAGGCTGAGCCCGGCGCGTTATCGGGCATCCAGCGGGTGCCGGTCAGGCGAATCACGGCTACAATGCGCACCTCAACCGTGACAAGCCTGACTAAAAAAACTATGTCCTTGCCCAAGCATCATCTGGAATTGCTCAGCCCTGCCCGCGATGTCGCCATCGCGCGCGAGGCTATCCTGCACGGCGCCGACGCCGTGTATATCGGCGGCCCAAGCTTCGGTGCGCGCCACAACGCCTGCAACGACGTGAGCGAGATCGCCCAACTGGTGGAGTTCGCCCGTCGTTACCACGCCCGGGTGTTCACCACCATCAACACCATCCTGCACGATGACGAACTGGAGCCGGCGCGCAAGCTGATCCACCAGTTATACGATGCCGGCGTCGATGCGCTGATCGTCCAGGACCTGGGGGTGATGGAGCTGGATATCCCGCCCATCGAGTTGCATGCCAGCACCCAGACTGATATCCGCACCCTGGCCCGGGCCAAGTTTCTCGATCAGGCCGGGTTCTCCCAACTGGTACTGGCCCGCGAGCTGAACCTGCAGGAAATCCGTGCGATTGCCGATGAGACCGATGCCGCCATCGAGTTCTTCATCCATGGCGCGTTATGCGTGGCGTTTTCCGGCCAGTGCAATATTTCCCATGCACAGAACGGCCGTAGCGCCAACCGTGGCGACTGCTCCCAGGCCTGCCGCCTGCCCTACACCCTCAAGGATGACCAGGGCCGGGTCGTGGCCTTTGAAAAACACCTGCTGTCGATGAAAGACAACAACCAGAGCGCCAACCTGCGCGCCCTGGTAGACGCTGGCGTGCGCTCGTTCAAGATCGAGGGCCGCTACAAGGACATGGGTTATGTGAAAAACATCACTGCCTATTACCGCCAGCGCCTGGACGAGATCCTCGAAGACCGCCCGGACCTCGCTCGTGCTTCCAGCGGCCGTACCGCGCATTTCTTCCTGCCGGACCCGGAAAAGACCTTCCACCGTGGCAGCACCGACTACTTTGTCAGTGATCGCAAGATCGATATCGGCGCCTTCGACACCCCGACCTTTACCGGCCTGCCGGTAGGCGTGGTGGAAAAGGCCGGCAAGCGCGACTTGCAGGTGATCACCCATGAGCCGCTGTCCAACGGCGATGGCCTCAACGTGCTGATCAAGCGTGAAGTCGTGGGTTTCCGGGCCAATATCGCCGAGCCCAAGGGTGAATTCGAGGAAGACGGTGAGAAACGCTACCGCTACCGCGTCGAGCCCAATGAAATGCCGGCGGGCCTGCACCAATTGCGTGCGAACCACCCGCTCAATCGCAACCTGGACCATAACTGGCAGCAAGCGTTGCTCAAGACGTCGGCCGAGCGCCGGATTGGCGTGTCCTGGCAGGCCAGCCTGCGTGAAGATCAACTACAACTGACCGCCACCAGCGAAGAAGGCGTGAGTGCCAGCACCACCCTGCCCGGCCCGTTCGGCGTGGCCAACAAGCCGGAGCAGGCGCTGGACACCTTGCGTGATCTGCTTGGCCAACTGGGCACCACCCAGTATCACGCCACGGCGATTGAACTGGACGCACCGCAGGCGTACTTCATTCCAAACTCGCAACTCAAGGCCCTGCGCCGTGACGTGATCGAGGCGCTGACGGTGGCCCGTGTCGAGGCCCATCCTCGCGGTGGTCGCAAAGCCGAAACCACACCGCCGCCGGTGTATCCGGAGTCGCACCTGTCTTTCCTGGCCAACGTTTATAACCAGAAGGCACGCGATTTCTATCATCGTCATGGCGTGAAGTTGATCGACGCGGCCTACGAGGCCCATGAAGAAACCGGTGAAGTGCCGGTGATGATCACCAAGCACTGCCTGCGCTTCTCCTTCAACTTGTGCCCCAAGCAGGCCAAGGGCGTGACCGGCGTGCGGACCAAGGTCGCGCCGATGCAACTGATTCACGGTGATGAAGTGCTGACGTTGAAGTTCGACTGCAAGCCTTGTGAAATGCATGTGGTGGGCAAGATCAAGGGGCATATCCTTGACTTGCCGTTACCGGGCAGTGGCCCGGTGGTCGGACATATCAGTGCTGAAGATCTAATGAAGACTATTGCTCGCGGCACCCACTGAAAAAAGGGCGCAGGCTAAACCAGGCTTGCGCCCCGCTACCAATAACTCCGACCGTATTGTCTGTAATGGCACGGCGCAAAATGTATAGAAAACCCCACCCAAACCACTGAACCTACACAGGGTCTTGATGTAGGTTGGGTCTGTTAACGTGTAGAAGTCTCGACTTAATCTGACACCCCTCTTGAAAAAGAGCGGGGCTACCGG
>NZ_JAHIDY010000059.1:0-26148 GCF_018732265.1 Pseudomonas sp. TAE6080 | reverse complement strand
GCCATCATAGCGCCCTATTGATGTGTCCAAATTCATTAGGCCAGTTCAGCTTGCCGGCGATAGCGGGTCAGGTATCAATCACCGTGGCAGATAGACCGCTATCGCTGGCAAGCCAGCTCCTGCATGGATTTTGTTTATACAAAAAGGCCCGCTATGAAAATAGCGGGCCTTTTTTGCGTTTTACGGCATCACGCTGGCTCCGGCGTCACCCGTTGCTGTGCTTTACCCTGGGCTTGAGCCCAGTTTTCCGGCAAGTTGATGTAGTCCACCAACTCCCGCAGCCGGCCCTGATTACGGCCAGTGAAGTTGAACACCAGTCGCGTCAGGTGGTTGAAGCGAGGTTCATCGTATTCCTCACCGGCATAGGCCAGTTGCTGGAAACCGTCGCTGAGCAACAGGTCTGCGAAGGCTGTTTGTATATGCGTCAACGCATGCTCGCTGAGAGGATGGTTCATGCGGACCACAAATTGACGTTTCAGCCAGCGGGTAGAGTGGAAGTTGGCATAGAACTGGTTGATTTCATGGACCGCCTCCTCGGCGCTATGCACCAGGCGCACCAATTTCAGGTCGGTGGGCAAGATGTAGCGGTTGGCCTCCAGTTGGTTGCGAATAAACTCCAGGGCGCCTTTCCAGAAACCGCCCCCCGGTTCATCCAGCAGTACCACGGGAACTAGCGGGCTCTTGCCGGTCTGGATCAGGGTCAAGACTTCCAGCGCTTCATCCAGGGTGCCGAAGCCGCCAGGGCACAGCACCAGCCCATCGGCTTCCTTGACGAAAAACAGTTTGCGGGTAAAGAAGAAGTGGAACGACAGCAGGTTTTCCGTGCCATCGATGGTCGGGTTGGCATGCTGTTCGAAGGGCAAGGTGATGTTGAATCCCAGGCTGTGACCCAGGCCAGCGCCTTCGTGGGCGGCGGCCATGATGCCACCGCCACCACCGGTGATGACCATCAGGTCAGAACGGGCCAGGGTCTCGCCCACTTCCCGGGCCAGGGCATACAGCGGGCTTTCGACCGGGGTGCGGGCCGAGCCGAATACCGTGACCTTGCGCCGGCCCTTGAACTGTTCGAGCACGCGGAAGGCATGGTCCAGCTCACGTATGGCCTTCAAGGTGATCTTGGCATTCCAGCGGTCACGGTCGTCCTGGGCCATGCGCAGCACGGTGAGGATCATGTCGCGATACAGGGAAATGTTCGGGCTGCTGGGGGCAATCAGGTTGAGTTGCGCTTCGACCTGCTGGGCGAGGTCGGTCCCGTTGTCTGGAAAATGACGGGTGAGGAGGTCATTCGATTGATCAGGCATTCAGCTTCTCCTTCGTTACAGAGCCCCGGCGTCTTGTTGCAGGCTGCTGACGGCGACGAAACAGGCTCTGTATGTTCCTTGTGATTAAAAACCTTTGCACTGCAAGTCACGCGAGGGCAACCCTTTTTTGCCCTGGAAATGTTACCGGATCACTCGATCATGAGCTCCTAAAGTCTTGTCTGGCAATAACTTAATGGGACTTGATGACGGTTTTGCAGGAGGGGGCTGCCGCGCCGTTGACGAACGGCGCGCGGGAGAGGGGCTTACTTTTTCTTCTTGGCCGGGGCTGGGCAATCAGCCTCGACGAACTTGACCGACGCCACCGGGCGGTTGCTCTTGTTTTCGGTGATTTCGTAGCGCATCACGGCGCCCTTGGCCATCAACTCACGGTAGCCTTTGTTCAGGCAAACGCTTTGCCCCAACTGGAAATACACCGCCTTGGGGTTGGCGCGCATTTGCTCGGCACGTTCAGGCAATACGCTCAGGTGGTCAATCAACTGCATGCCTTCGACGGTGTAGGCCACTTCCAGGGTTTGCTCATCGATTTCCCTGGGCAGGTCTTTGTTGCTTTCCGCTGCGACGCTTTGCAGTTTCTTGTTCATTTGCAGCTCCACCAGGGAGGCTGCCTGGGCGCCCAGGGGCAATACCAGCGCCAGGGCGACGGTCGGGGCGGCAAGACGCAACATAAGACGCAGCATGAAACTCTCCTGATTCGGTTACTGGTCCATAGACCCGCCACTGCGCTGTGCGTTCAGTGGCGCGCGATTATAGGTGACCTGGAGCCGCGACGGCCAGGCGTATTGGCTGGGCAGCTCTGGTAAACTGCCAGCACTTTTGCCTGTCCCGAGTTTATCCGTGTCGATTTTCATCGCTTCACCCTGGCGCCCGCTATGAGTCACGCAGTCTTTCGCTTGCGTACCCAGCGCCTGGCCCGTGCCGTCAGCCCTTTTGTTGCTCGGGGCTCACGTGCCGAACGTTGCCCCAGATGCCGGGTCATTCCCCAATACTGCCTGTGTGCATGGCGGCCAAAGGTTCAGGCCAGGTCGGCCATGTGCCTGTTGATGCACGACGTGGAACCGATGAAACCCAGCAACACTGGCTGGCTGATAGCTGATGTCATCGACGACACCAGCGCTTTCCCCTGGTCGCGCACGGCCGTCGAGCCAGAGCTGCTGACCCTGCTGGCCGACCCGCAATGGCAGCCTTACATCGTCTTCCCCGGCGAGTTCGTTGCACCGCAGCGGGTGGTCAACGAGGTCAGGGTGACGGACGGCAAACGCCCGTTGTTTATCCTGCTCGATGGTACCTGGAGCGAAGCGCGCAAGATGTTCCGCAAGAGCCCGTACCTGGAACACCTGCCGGTACTGAGCCTGGAGCCGGAGCAGTTATCGCGCTACAAGTTGCGCCGCTCCAAGCGCGATGACCACTTCTGCACCGCCGAAGTAGCCGCCTTGTGCCTGGAACTGGCCGAGGACCAGCAGGCCAGTGAAGTGCTGGATGCCTACCTGGATGTTTTCAGTACCCACTACCTGGCGGCCAAGTTCCAGTTGGCGCTGGACCCGACAGACAGCGTGCATACGCGTCTTGCACCTTATCTGTAGGCATTCGGGGCCAGAGGACCTTTGCATGATGGCACTGCAGCGCCTGAGCCGGCTAAAATGCCATCAAGCGTAACTGTTCGTGACAGCCGCTGGCTGGCACCTCGTACGTTGGCGAGCACCGAACCCATCGGTGCTCCCATAAAAAACAGGATCATTTAATAAATGGCCACATACGAAATCCTGATTGCCGATGACCACCCTCTTTTCCGCAGCGCGCTGCACCAGGCCGTCACCCTGGGCCTGGGCCCGGATGTGCGCCTGGTTGAAGTGGGCAGCATCGCTGAGCTGGAAACCTGCCTGACCGACAAGACCGATTGGGATCTGGTGCTACTGGACCTGAATATGCCCGGCGCCTATGGGTTTTCCGGCCTGGTGCTGCTACGCGGGCAATACCCGCAGATTCCAGTGGTAATGGTGTCGGCCCAGGAAGAGGCAGACGTCGTCGTGCGCTCCCGCGAATTCGGGGCCAGTGGTTTTATCCCCAAGTCCAGTTCCATGGCGCAGATTCAAGCGGCAGTGCGTACGGTGTTGGACGGTGACGTCTCGTGGCCGCCCCAGGCATTTGAAGAAATCAACGTGTCCGCCGAAGCCAAGGCCGCCCAGGAAGGGCTCGCCAGCCTTACCCCACAGCAGTTTCGTGTATTGACCATGGTCTGCGAAGGCTTGCTGAACAAGCAGATCGCCTATGAGCTGAGTGTGTCCGAGGCGACCATCAAGGCCCACGTTACTGCGATTTTCCGTAAGCTGGGCGTGCGCACCCGCACCCAGGCGGCGTTGCTGCTGCAACAACTTGAGTCAATTTCCCACTGATAGGGCGGCTCGATTCACGCTTTTTTGACCTGGCTTACTCTAGCTTCCCACCATCTTTTTGCGCAGTTGCCTACTCTATGTCGCCTTTCAAGGGTCAAACCGGTATCAAACGTATCTTCAACGCAGGGGGCTATTCCCTCGATGGCCTGCGTGCGGCTTTCACCGGCGAGGCGGCCTTTCGCCAGTTGGTGTTGCTCAATGTCATCCTGATTCCTTTGAGCTTCTTCCTCAATGTGAGCCGCGTAGAGCGCGCACTACTGATCGCCGTGTGCCTGCTGGCGTTGATTGTCGAGTTGCTTAACTCGGCCGTGGAAGCGGCGATCGACCGGATCTCCCTGGATCGCCACCCTTTGTCGAAAAACGCCAAGGACATGGGCAGCGCCGCGCAGTTCGTGGCATTGACCATGATTACCGTGGTGTGGGCCGTGATCCTGGTCTAAGCGATATTCGGCAGCACGATCTCGTCGCTGCGCTGCACCCCGGCGGTGAAGGCGCGGCACAGTTCGAGGAACTCGCGCATGGCCGAGGTCTGGTACTTCTGTTTATGCCAGATGAAGTAGAACTGCCGGGCCAGGTCCAGGTCCGGGGTTTCCACCGGCACCAGGCTGCCGCGCCGGAACGCGTCCCGTAGCGCCAGGCGGGAAATGCAGCCAATCCCCAAACCAGACTCCACGGCCCGCTTGATGGCCTCGGTGTGCTCCAGTTCCAGCCGGATGTTCAGCGCGCTGCGATGATGGCGCATGGCTTGATCAAAGGTCAGGCGTGTCCCGGAGCCCTGTTCCCGCAGGATCCACGCTTCATGGGTCAGCTGCTCCATGGTCGCCTGGCCGCGCTGGGCCAGGGGATGCTGCGGCGCGCAGAACACCACCAGTTCATCCTCGACCCAGGTTTGCACCTCGATATCCGGATGGCTGCAGTCGCCTTCGATTAGACCCAGATCAATTTCGTAATGCGCAACCTGATGCACGATATGCGCAGTGTTCTGTACATGCAGTTTCACCTGGCTCTCGGGATGCTGCTGCATGAAACTGCCGATCAGCAGGGTGGCCAGGTAATTGCCGATGGTCAGCGTGGCGCCGACCGCCAGGGAACCGAAGCCGGACTTGCCGTTGAGCAGGTCCTCGATCTCCTTGGCCTGGTCCAGCAGCGCCACCGCCTGGGGCAGCAACTGATGGCCGAGGGCGTTGAGGCTCAGGCGTTTGCCGGCACGGTCGAATAATTGACAGCTGGATTGGCGCTCCAGCTCGGTGATCGAGGTGCTGGCGGCGGATTGAGATAAGGCCAGAAGGCCAGCAGCGCGTGACACACTTTCCTGCTGGGCGACGGCGACGAAGACTTGCAGTTGACGGAGAGTAAATCGCATATCGATATAACCGATAACCCTTATCTTAATAATCCAGTTAACAGATATTGTCGCCGCCATTAGAATACTGTGCAATTGCGCACCTATCATTTTGGCGCAGACCTATTTCCAGGAGTTCCCCGTACATGAGCAACATGAACCACGAGCGTGTCCTCAGTGTTCATCACTGGAACGACACTCTGTTCAGCTTCAAGTGCACCCGCGATCCGGGCCTGCGCTTCGAGAACGGTCAGTTCGTGATGATCGGCCTGCAACAGCCCAATGGCCGCCCGCTCATGCGCGCTTACTCCATTGCCAGCCCGAACTGGGAAGAGCATCTGGAGTTTTTCAGCATCAAGGTCCCGGATGGCCCGCTGACTTCCCAATTGCAGCACTTGAAGGAAGGCGACGAGATCATCATCAGCAAAAAACCGACTGGCACCCTGGTGCTGGACGATTTGAAACCGGGCAAGCACCTGTACCTGCTCAGCACCGGTACTGGCCTCGCTCCATTCATGAGCGTGATCCAGGACCCGGAAACCTATGAGCGCTTTGAGAAAGTGATCCTGTGCCACGGCGTGCGTTACGTCAACGAAGTCGCCTATCGCGAGTTCATCACCGAGCACCTGCCGCAGAACGAGTTCTTCGGTGAGGCGCTGCGTGAAAAACTGATCTACTACCCGACCGTGACCCGCGAGCCGTTCGAAAACGAAGGCCGCCTGACCGACCTGATGCGCAGCGGCAAGCTGTTCAGCGACATCGGCCTGCCGCCGATCAATCCTGAAGACGACCGCGCCATGCTGTGCGGCAGCCCAAGCATGCTCGACGAGACCAGTGAAGTGTTGAACAGCTTCGGCCTGAAGGTTTCGCCACGCATGCGTGAGCCGGGTGACTACCTGATCGAGCGTGCGTTCGTCGAGAAATAACCTCAGGTCACCTGTAGGAGCGAGCTTGCTCGCGAAAATCGTCAGCGATAACGCGGTCATCCAGAGTTGACGCGTTGCCCTTGGGTTCTTCGCGAGCAAGCTCGCTCCTACAGGTGAATGCGTTTGCAAAGAAAAGCCCGCATTGCCTGTGAAGGCAGTGCGGGCTTTTTCATTTCTGCGATTTACTGCGCGGCAACCACTTCAAGCACACAAATCATCCCTGCCTCGGGATAGTGCCAACGCACATCCACATCCCAGAACCGCACGCCATATTCGCGCTCCGGCCCAGGCGTCTGATACGCCGGGCGTGGATCCTGTGCCAGGCACTGTTCAATCAGCTCCACCAACGGCTCGCCAAGGCGCTGAGCGTGAGTGTGAGCCTGTTGCAGGGCGGTCTTCAGCCATTGCACGGGGATCAGCGCCGGTGCGGCACTGGCAATACTGTTGGTCGCGGTATCAATGATGTCGGCATACGGCACATACGGCTTGATATCCAACACCGGCGTGCCATCGAGCAGATCAATCCCGGAAATCCACAGTCGGCCTGGCTCTACCTTGTCCAGCTTCACCACCGACTGGCCAATCCCATTCGGGCGATGGGTCGCGCGGGTGGCAAATACACCCATGGACGTGTTGCCCCCCAGGCGCGGCGGACGCACTTTCAAGCGCGGCTTGTCTTCCAGGGCCTGATGAAACAGGAACAGCAGCCACACATGGCTGACCTGCTCCAGGCCTTGCACCGCCTCACCCTGGTCGAACGGCGCCACCAACTCCAACACGCCCCGGGAGGCGGGCGCCAGTTGTGGCTGGCGCGGGATGGCGAACTTCTCCTTGAAGCAGGAGCGCACAAAGCCCACAGGGGAAACGTTATAGGTCATGCATGAAGCCTCAAGTTTCTAGCCCCAAGCCCCAAGCTTTTACTTGCCGCTTGAAGCTTATAGCTGCTCCTCAAGCTCTGACGCGCAGTGTCAGCCCTTTGAGGAAATTACGCAGCAACTGGTCGCCACACGGACGATAGTTGGTGTGGCCGAACTTGCGGAACAACGCGCTCAGCTCCGGCTTGGACACCGGGAACTCGGCCGCCTTGAGGATGGCGTGCATGTCGTCTTCCTTCAGTTCGAAGGCCACGCGCAGCTTCTTGAGGATGATGTTGTTGGTCACCGGGGTTTCGATCGGCTGCGGTGGACGGCTTTCGTCCTTGCCACGCTTGAAGATCACCAGGCCATCGAGGAAATGTGCCATGACCTCGTCCGGGCAGAACACAAAGCCTTCTTCCTCATCTTTCTTGAGGTAGGTCAGCAGGTCGTCCTTGGACACTTCCATGCCGCCGAGCTTGATGATCTCGACCATCTTGTTGTCGCTGATGTCGAGCATGTAGCGCACGCTGCGCAGTACGTCGTTGTGAATCATGGTGGGCAATCCTGGTATTCGACTGTAGACACCGCCCGGGCGGGCGATGTCGAGAGAGAGGGCGGCTTAGAACTTTTCTTTGCCGGACATGTAGCGCCATTGGCCGACCGGCACTTTGCCGATGGACACGCCGCCAATACGGATGCGGCGAATGGCCACAACCTTCAAGCCAATGGCTTCGCAGAACAGGGCAATGATGCCGGGCTGCGGGTTTTTCAGGGCAAAGCGCAGGCGGTTCTCGTTCTGCCAGCTGGCTTTGACCGCGGGCAACTCCTTGCCTTTGTACATCAAGCCATGGGCGAGGCGGTTCAGGCCGTGTTCTGCCACGTCGCCTGCGACTTCAACCACATATTCCTGCTCGATCTTGGCGGCATCGGCCGTCAGCTTGCGCAGGATCTTCCAGTCCTGGGTAAACACCAGCAGGCCGCTGGCCTTGGCTTGCAGGTCGGCGCTGGCGGTCAGGCGCAGGAAGTGGCCTTTGAGCGGGCGCTTGCTGAAACGGTGTTCTTCCGACAGCGTCTCGGCGCTCAGGGACTGCATCGCGCTGTCGACATCCACACCTGTCGGCGCATGAAACAGGATAGTCACAGGCTCTGGAGCCGTGGCCTTGGCCTCGGGATCAAGTTCGACTTTTTGTGTCGTGACCTTGAACTGCGGCTCATCGATCACTTCACCATCCACCGAGACCCAGCCGCCTTCGATAAACAGCTCGGCCTCCCGACGGGAGCAACCGACCAGTTCGATAAGGCGTTTGGAGAGGCGTATGGGGTCAGTCATGACAAGGGCCGTAACAAAAGGGGGCAGCTATTGTACCTGCCTGGCGCCGGTTAATCCCGGCCCCATTTCGCTGCTGTTGCTTTTTGTGGGAGCTGGCTTGCCTGCGATGCAGGCAACTCGGTGCATCAGGTATGCCAGGGTGATGCCATCGCAGGCAAGCCAGCGCCTACATTTGATTTGGGTTGTGTCAGCCGCTGCGTGTTTGCTGGGCCTGGCGCAAACGCATATGCAGCAAGGGATAGGGTTGGCCCATGCCGTCATGCTCGGTGCGCCCGATCACTTCAAAGCCCTGTTTAAGGTAGAAGCCCAGGGCCTGCGGGTTCTGTTCGTTGACGTCCAGTTCCTCGGCATTCATCGACTCAATGGCATAGCGCAATAATTGCCGCCCCAGGCCCTGGCCCCGGTACTGCGGGTCGATGAACAACATCTCGACCTTGCCTGCCGCGACGCCGGCAAACCCGGTGATACGCTGGCGCGCGTCCTTGGTGCAGATCAGCATCACGGCATCCAGGTAACGCGTGAGCACCAGGTTTCTCAGGCGCTCGATGTAACTTTGCGGCAAGAAGTCATGGGTGGCCCGCACCGATGCCTCCCAGATCCGGGTCAGCTCCTGATAATCGCTGGGTTTGGGGGTGTGGATAACCGAGTGCTGGCCCATGCCCGCTGCTCCTTGCTGCTTGTTGGCGGTAATGGGGCAAACGATAGACCTAAAAAAGCCCCGCATCTTGTCCAGAGGCAGGGCTTTTTCAATTTTTTACAGCTTAGTCGCGTTTTTGCGCCCAGAGATCGTACTCGTCGGCGTCCGTGACCGTGCACCAGACTTTATCGCCTGGCTTGAGGCCGCTGGCATCGTCGATGAATACGTTACCGTCGATTTCCGGAGCGTCGAAGAAGCAGCGGCCGACCGCGCCTTGCTCGTCCACTTCGTCGATCAGCACTTCGATTTCCTTGCCGATGCGCAGTTGCAGGCGTGCGGAGCTGATGGCCTGTTGATGGGCCATGAAGCGCTCCCAACGGTCCTGCTTGACGTCATCCGGCACCACGGCCAGGTCCAGCAGGTTGGCCGGCGCACCTTCCACCGGCGAGTACTGGAAGCAGCCAACGCGGTCCAGTTGGGCTTCGGTCAGCCAATCCAGCAGGTACTGGAAGTCTTCCTCGGTTTCGCCAGGGAAGCCGACGATGAATGTCGAGCGGATGATCAGCTCAGGGCAGATCTGGCGCCAGTTCTTGATCCGCGCCAGGGTCTTGTCTTCAAATGCCGGGCGTTTCATGGCCTTGAGCACTTTCGGGCTGGCGTGCTGGAACGGGATGTCCAGGTACGGCAGGATCTTGCCGGCGGCCATCAGCGGGATCAACTCGTCCACGTGCGGGTACGGGTAGACGTAGTGCAGGCGCACCCACACGCCCAGGCTGCTCAAGGCTTCGCAGAGTTCGGTCATGCGGGTTTTCACCGGCGCGCCGTTCCAGAAACCAGTGCGGTATTTCACGTCGACGCCGTAGGCGCTGGTGTCCTGGGAGATCACCAGCAGCTCTTTGACGCCAGACTTGACCAGGCGCTGGGCCTCGTCCAGCACATCGCCCACCGGGCGGCTGACCAGCTTGCCACGCATCGACGGGATGATGCAGAAGCTGCAGCTGTGGTTGCAGCCTTCGGAAATCTTCAGGTAAGCGTAATGACGTGGGGTCAGCTTGATACCTTGCGGCGGCACCAGGTCGATCAGCGGGTTGTGGTCCTGGCGCGGCGGCACCACTTGGTGCACGGCATTGACCACCTGCTCGTATTGCTGTGGGCCGGTCACGGCCAGCACGCTTGGGTGCACGTTGCGGATATTGCCTTCTTCCACGCCCATGCAGCCGGTGACGATGACCTTGCCGTTTTCCTTGATGGCTTCGCCGATCACTTCCAAAGACTCGGCCTTGGCCGAGTCAATGAAGCCACAGGTGTTGACCACCACCACGTCGGCGTCCTGGTAGGTGGACACGACATCGTACCCTTCCATGCGCAGTTGGGTGAGGATGCGCTCGGAGTCGACCAGAGCTTTCGGGCAACCCAGGGAAACAAAGCCAACCTTTGGGTTGGCTTTTGCGATGGTGGTGGACATGTCTAACCTCGGTATTGAATGACGCCGCCAGTCGGGCACGACAGGGCTGCGGACGGGCACTTGATGTGCCTCTGATCAAAAAGTGCGCAATTCTATCGACGGGAAACGCGCTTGACCAGCTTTATGCAGGGAAATACGACGAGTGCTGCGCTATGCTTCGCGCCGTTGCACCAAGAGTAAGTCCGCAGTCAACAAATAGTCTGTTACTAGAAGTACGGTGGCACATACTGTGTATAGCTTGGCTTTGGGCTTAAGTGTATAGCTGTGCGGTTTATAAAAGACCTCAGGTCAAAAGGGCAGGAGTGGTTGATGGGTCAGGCAAGTGGTCAGGCAACAGGCGTCGAACACTCCACGGCAAAGCCGATTGGTATGCTGGTGGCGGCGGTCGGGGTCGTCTATGGCGATATCGGCACCAGCCCGCTCTACACCCTTAAAGAGGTGTTTTCCGGCAGTTATGGGGTGCAGGTCAATCATGACGGTGTACTGGGGATCCTGGCGCTGATCTTCTGGTCGCTGATCTGGGTGGTTTCGATCAAATACGTGCTGTTTGTGTTGCGCGCCGACAACCAGGGTGAAGGTGGCATCATGGCACTCACCGCCTTGGCCCGAAGGGCGTCAGGCAATCACCCGCGATTGCGCAGTTTCCTGGTGGTATGCGGTCTGTGCGGCGCGGCGCTGTTCTATGGTGACAGCATGATCACCCCGGCGATTTCGGTGCTGTCGGCCATTGAAGGTCTGGAACTGGCATTCGACGGCCTGGAGCATTGGGTCGTGCCTTTGGCGCTGGTGGTGCTGGTGGCACTGTTCCTGATCCAGAAACACGGCACCGACCGTATCGGCAAGCTATTCGGGCCGGTGATGGTCACCTGGTTCCTGGTGTTGGGCGGCCTGGGTGTTTGCGGGATCATCCAGCGCCCCGAAGTGCTCAACGCGATGAACCCGATGTGGGGCGTGCGTTTCTTCATGGTCCATCCAGGCATTGGCGTGGCGATTCTCGGCGCCGTGGTGCTGGCGCTGACCGGTGCCGAGGCGTTGTATGCCGACATGGGCCACTTCGGCCGCAAACCTATTGCCCGTGCCTGGTTCATCCTGGTGCTGCCAGCCCTGGTGCTCAACTATTTTGGCCAGGGGGCGATGTTGCTGGGCGACCCCGAAGCCGCGCGCAACCCGTTCTACCTGCTGGCTCCAAGCTGGGCACTGTTGCCGCTGGTGGGCTTGTCCACGCTGGCGACAGTGATTGCTTCCCAGGCAGTGATTTCCGGTGCGTTCTCGTTGACGCGCCAGGCGATCCAGCTCGGCTACATCCCACGCATGCATATCCAGCACACCTCCAGCGCCGAACAGGGCCAGATCTACATTGGCGCGGTGAACTGGTCGCTGATGGTCGGTGTGATCCTGCTGGTGCTGGGTTTCGAGTCTTCGGGCGCCCTGGCCTCGGCTTACGGGGTGGCGGTGACCGGGACCATGCTGATGACCACCATCCTCGTCTCCGCCGTGATGCTGCTGTTGTGGAAGTGGCCGCCGGTATTGGCAGTGCCTGTGTTGCTGGGCTTTTTGCTGGTGGATGGCCTGTTCTTTGCGGCCAACGTGCCGAAGGTGGTCCAGGGCGGCGCGTTCCCGGTGTTGGCGGGGATCGTGCTGTTTGTGCTGATGACCACCTGGAAGCGCGGCAAGCAATTGCTGGTGGAGCGCCTGGACGAGGGCGGCCTGCCGCTGCCGATCTTTATCAGCAGCATTCGCGTGCAGCCGCCCCATCGCGTCCAGGGTACGGCGGTGTTCCTGACCGCCCGCCCGGACGCGGTGCCCCACGCCTTGTTGCATAACCTGCTGCACAATCAGGTGCTACACGAGCAGGTGGTGTTGCTGACGGTGATCTATGAGGACATTCCGCGCGTCCCGGCCCAGCGGCGCTTTGAGGTGGACGCTTATGGTGATGGCTTCTTCCGGGTGATCCTGCACTTTGGCTTTACCGACGAGCCGGACGTGCCCGAAGCCCTGAAGCTGTGTCACTTGGATGACCTGGACTTCAGCCCTATGCGCACCACCTACTTCCTCAGCCGCGAGACTGTCATCGCCTCCAAGCTCGAAGGCATGGCGCGCTGGCGGGAGGGGTTGTTCGCCTTCATGCTGAAGAACGCCAACGGCAACCTGCGGTTCTTCAAGCTGCCGGTAAACCGGGTGATTGAGTTGGGCACCCAGGTAGAAATGTAGACCCTGTTGAAAATAAAACCGCGATGGGCTGTATGCCATCGCGGTTTTTTTTGGCCTGTCGATTTGTACGGTGAAGTCACTGCCTTTCACATCCGGCCTGTTGAAACCGGGGGGTGTGCTAACGTCTTTTTACCCAAGTTTGTCGTCTGGCCCATAAGGATCAACTCACTACAGGGAAAGCCAAAGATGAAACGCGCACTCTCAGGATTGGTGTCAGGCATCACTCTTTTAGTCGTAGGTTGTTCGTCCAGCACCATTGATACACCTCCTGCCGCTCCCCAGGCATTGCAGTTTGCCGACTCACACTTCCATCCTTCCAATTACGCCTATCAGGGTGTTTCACTCAAGTCATTGTTGTCGGATTACTTATCGGCCAGCGTGGTCCGTTCGGTGGTGATGCCGCTGCCGTTGCAACAGCGCTGGGACAGTTTTGAAAACTATCAGGTGACGGATACATCCGGCCGTTTGTATGGCGCCAACTACTACATCGGGCCCAAGGCTGATTTGTACTATTACGCCTTCGCAGACGCGATGTATGCCCGGGAGTACTTGCAGTTGTCAGCGGCGGATCAGGGGCGATTGGACCTCATGATTACCGGCTTCAACCCCATGGATCGCTATGGGGCCCAGCACATCAAGCGGGTGCTGCTGACTTTTCCGGGGGCTTTTGCCGGTATCGGTGAGTTCACGGTGCATAAGGAACTGGTGTCACGCAAGATCGCCGGCGAGACCATCCGCAGCACTGCCACCGTGCCGCTGCCCCCCGACCTCGATAGCAAAGGCACGATGTCGCTGTATGCGCAGTCCCTGGCAGACGTGTTGAAGGTGGCCGAGGAGACCGGCCTGGTGGTGACGCTGCACAACGACTTGTATCAGACGGAGGTCAATTATGACGGCACGGTGGAAGGTGTTTTCCCTGGCCGGACCTACGAAGCTGCACTGAAGCATTTGTGCAGTACCGCGCCCAATGCCTCGGTGATTTGGGCCCACACTGGGCTGGGACGCTACGTAAAGCCGACTTCCAGCCACTTGAAAACCGTTGCCCGGATCCTGGATAGCTGTCCTGCATGGGTGGTGGACATTTCCTGGGATCTGGTCCAGGAAAACATTATTCACCCAGGGCCTGGCATGCCGCCCGTCAACGAGTGGATCGGCTTTTTCAATCAGTACAGCAGTCGGGTGTTATGGGGCTCCGACACCGTGATGTTCAGCAAGAACACACTTGAATTGCCGGATAAGGTCGTGCCTGGCCAGCGTCTCACGGTCGAGCAATACCTGGCACTTCCCGAGCTGGTGCGACCGCTGTTCAGTCGGCTGCCGCCTGATGTCGCGGAAAAAATCAGCCACGGCAACTATGTGCGATTGTTTGATGACGCGCGGCGCAAGGTGCGAGCCTGGGAGGCCAGCCATGCGCAGGATGATGTGTGGGATCTTTCCGGACCATCCGCAGCGGTGCGCTGAAACCTGCAAAAAGCCCCCGTTCGGGGGCTTTTTGTCGCACGCACTATTTGATCTGCAATGCAATCAACTGTAGGAACTGGTCCATCGCTATCGCAGGCAAGCCAGCTCCCACATTGACCGAGTTCAGCAGGAGTTACTCGGCCTTGGCCTGGCGCTTCTCGATGATATCCACCAGGCGCTTGGCCAGTGCCGGGTAGTTTTCGTCGAAGTGATGGCCACCCGGTAGCTTCATGGCTTCACCCACGGCGGTCTTGTCGGTGCAGCCACTCTCGTCGACTTCTTCCTCGCCGTAGATGCACACCACTTTAGCGGCTGGCAGCTTGGCCATTTCCGGGCCAGTGGCCGCTTCCTTGCCGGCATTGCCCAGCCAGCCTTCCACTTCGATCTCAAAGCTGCCGGTACGGGCAAAGGCCAGCAGGATAATTGCGTCGACCCGCTGCTGCTCGGCTTCCGGCAGGCGGTTGTAGATGGCCGGCAACACGTCGGCACCGAACGAATAGCCGGTCAGCACAAAGCGCTTGGTGCCCCATTTCTGCCGATAGTGCTGCATCAGCTCGGTCAGGTCCTTGGCGCTCTGCTCCGGGCTTTTGTGCTGCCAGTAGTAGCGCAGGGTGTCGATGCCGACCACCGGGTAGCCGATTTTGGCCATCTCGCCGGCGACGTCGCGGTCCAGGTCACGCCAGCCGCCGTCGCCGGAGAGGAACAGGGTCACGGTGTCCTTGGCCTGGCCGGCCGGCACTTCAACCACTGGGATCGCGAGGCCGCCATTGTCCGAACCCACCAGTTGCTTGCGCAGTTCGTTGTTCAGTACCTGCGGATAGTTGATGTCGTAGTCGCTGATGCTGGTGGTGGCACGTGGGGTGTCGCGTACGAAGCTGGCGCTTTCGTCGTCGGGGTTATCGTTCCAGGCCACCAGCCAGTTGCCGTGGGCGGCGGTCTTGGGCAGCGGGTCCTTGCAACCTTCCTGGACCAGGGCGAAGCCCACGGAGATGGCATTGGCCTTGTCGTCGTTCTGCGTCGCCAGCCAGCGCCAGGCGAGTGCCGCGCCAGGGCCGATGCCGCTGACCAGGGTGGCCGGGCCCTTGAGCTGGCTTAGTGCTGCTTGCAGGGCTTGTTCCTGCAGTTTGCAGTCGTCCTTGGGCAGGATCACTTGCACGATCTGCGCAGCGCCGCCCTTGCTCAGGGCAATCAGTTGACTGTCGCTCAGGCTGGCATCGGCCAT
Organism: Pseudomonas sp. TAE6080; assembly: GCF_018732265.1. NCBI lineage: Bacteria > Pseudomonadati > Pseudomonadota > Gammaproteobacteria > Pseudomonadales > Pseudomonadaceae > Pseudomonas > Pseudomonas sp. TAE6080. The sequence continues at coordinate 10,985 of NZ_JAHIDY010000059.1, read as the reverse complement.
TACGGCCACCGCTACGCGGGCCTTGGTGGTGGTGCCAGGCGTCACACGGGTCATGGTCGAGCCGTCGGCCTGGGGCAGTTGTTCCAGGGTCGGTTGAGGGGCGGGGCGATTCCAGTACCAGTAGCCGCCACCGAGGATCAGGGCCAGCACCACCAGACTTGCCAATACATACCGCCAGGAGCGTCGAATCATCAGCGTTTCACCAATCCAGTCAAGCCGCCCGCGATCAGGGCGGCGGTATCGGCCAGTGCCACCAGCGGATCAAGTCCAGCGGGCACGGCCATGTAGCGAGGTTCCCAGTCAGGCTGGAACTTGTCTTTGAAGCGGCGCAAACCTTGGAAGTTATACAGTTGCTCGCCACGGCGGAACACCATCGAGCCCAGGCGCTGGGTCAGCGGTGCGCCACGGCGCGGTTGCAGGCCCGACAGCGGCACCATGCCGAGACTGAAGCGTGCATAGTTGTGGCTCTTATAGTGCTGGATCAAGCCGACCATCATGAATTCCATGGTCAGCTTTGGCGCATCAGGGTGCGCGCGCATCAGGTCGAGGCTGGCCAGATCATGGCTGTAGGTCTCCAGCAGATTGGCGAAGGCCACCGGCTGCCCTTCGAAGCGAATCACCGCAATGCGAAAATGCTTGAGGTATTCGTCGCTGAAACGTCCGAGGGAGAAACCCTTTTCGCGCACGTTCTTACCGGTCAGCCAGGCATCGGAGATGACTTTCAGCGCGTCCATCGGTGCCTGGCCCGGTTCGAAAATCTCCAGGGACAGGCCGTCTCGGGTCCCGCGGTTCCAGGTGTAGCGTAAATCCTTCATCTCCTTGCCCTTGGCTTCCAGGTCGAAGCGCTTGAGATCGACCCGGGCTTCTTCACCCAGCTTGATCGCGGTCAGGCCGATGTCCATATAGAAGGGCAGGTTCTCTGCGCGTACCTGGTAGAACACCGGGCGGGCGTGATGAATGTCGCAGAGGTCGCGGAACTGCCAGATCATCTCGGCCCGTGGCTGGGTCGGGCCGATCGGGTCGTACAGGGCCACCAGGCTGCGGCCACGCCGGGCATACATCAGGAAGGCTTCGTCGTTGGGGTGAAACAGCAGGGCCTTGTCGCCGGTCAGTGCCAGGCCACCATCGGGTTGCGACGAGGCCATCAGGATCCTGGTGGCGCGCTCCAATTCATCGGCGGTCGGCAGGTGTATCACCGGACGTGCGGTGCGCAACAGCCAGGTCAACGACACGATCACCAGCAGCACGGCAGCGCCCAGCAGTGAGCGCAGGCCACGCGGGGCGTTGGCGTCGAGGGTGAATTGCCACCACAGTTGATGGCTGTAAGGCACGTCCTGATAGGCAAACAACAGCAGCCAGATTGAGGCGCCCAGCACGCAGACGCTGGCCACCAGATACAGCGGCGAGAAGGGCAGCTCGGTCAGGCGGCTGGCGCGGTAGAACGAGCGCCGGAAGATCGCCAGCAGCACCGCGGTTGTGGTCATCAGGCTGGCTTCTTCCCAGTCGAAGCCTTTGAGCAGTGAGAGCAGGGCGCCGACCAGCAACAGCACCATGGTCAGCATCCAGGCTGCCGACAGGCGTCGGCGCAGACCCTGGGCCAACAACAGGCACAGCACGCCGATCAGGCTGGCACCAAAGTGCGAGGCGTCAATCAGGCGGTGGGGGATCAGGAAGCCGATGTTTTCCAGGCGCGAGTCGATTTCCGGGGTGGCGCCGGAGAACAGCAGCACCACCCCGGACAAAAAAACCAGCACGGCCAATACCGGTGCCGCGAGGCCCGAGGCCACCCGCAGGCTCTGCTGGGTCTGGAACAGGCGCTGGGCTTCGTTGATCAGCAAGAAGATGCACGCGATCAACAACGGCAGTACCACGTAGATCATGCGGTACAGCAGCAGGGCGGCGGCCAGTGGTGCGGCGCCGAGCTTATCGGCAAAGGCGGCCAGCAGAATCGCTTCGAACACGCCGACACCGCCCGGCACATGGCTGAGCACACCCGCCGCGAGTGCCAGCAGGTAAACCAGCAGGAACGGGCCAAACGGCGGTGCTTCCGGCAGCAGCATATAGAGAACGGTAGCGGCGGCGGCAACGTCCAGCGCGGTGATGATCAGTTGCAGGAAGGTCAGGCGGCGTCCAGGCAGGCGCAAGGTACGGCGACCGACCCTGACCAGCAGGTTGTCGGGGTAAGGCTGCTCTGGCAGGCGGCGGCGATAAATCCCGATGCACAGCGCAGCCGAGAGCAGCAGCACTGCGCCCGCGATCCCGCCGAGCAGCGTGGCGGGCAGGTGCAGCGCGTTGGAGGCGGCTGGCAGATTGCTCAAGGTTGCCAGTGCGGCGAGCGGCGGCAGTGCGCAGCCCAGGGCCAGGCTGGCAAACACGGTCATATGGGCCACTTCCGAGGCCCCGATACCGTGCCGTGCATAGAGGCGATAACGCACCGAACCACCGGACAGCATCGACAGACCAATCGCATTGCCAATAGCGAACGCGGTAAAGCCGCCGTAGGCCAAAGTCTTGGCCGGCAGTTTTACCCCGGCGTAGCGCGCACCGGAAAACTCGTAGCCCAATAGAATGATGAACCCGGCGATCGCGGCGGCGAAGGCGCCCAGCAGGGAGGGTTTTGGCACTTCCAGGATTGAATCGTGGAGGGCGTACAGATCCAGCTCAAGCAGCAGGTGGCGGCAGGCGATCAGGGCAATTGCAAACAGCAGCAGCGTGACCGCCAGCCCAATGGGTTGACGATACTTGCTCAACAGATCCAGCCAGCGCAGGCGGGCGGGGGCGATCGGTTGTGTGGCTGTGACGGTGTCTTGTGGTTCAGACGAATTGGCGCGCATCAATCACCTCGTGGATTGTGCGCGACAGGATGGAGGTATCCAGCCAAGTTACCAATCCCTATGTACAAAATAATTACAAATAGTAACGCGGATTGCCGGGGTCGGCGACAGCGTCCATTAGTCGCGCAAGGGCGTGCTCGACACTTGAGCATAGCCTGCAAATGGATGGACTCCGAAACCCATGCGCGGTTTCATGAAAGATGCCATGCCATTGTTTCAAAAGAACTTTTTCAACAGACACAAAAAAGGCCACTCTTTCGAGTAGCCTTTTTTGATGTTTGGTTGCGGGAGCCGGATTTGAACCGACGACCTTCGGGTTATGAGCCCGACGAGCTACCAGACTGCTCCATCCCGCGTCTGTGGGCGGCATTCTACAGCGCAACGACGAGGTGTCAACCGTTAATGACATAAAGTGCAAAATAACTGCAAATCAGCCTAAGTGCGCGATTGAAAACGAGTTTTCACTGTAGGAGCGAGCTTGCTCGCGAAGGGCGCCAACGATAACGCGGACACCCGGCATCAACTCGGCGCCCTTGAGCTTTTCGCGAGCAAGCTCGCTCCTACAGGGGGGAGGAAATCAGCGCGCACAAAAAAGGCCACTCTTTCGAGTAGCCTTTTTTGATGTTTGGTTGCGGGAGCCGGATTTGAACCGACGACCTTCGGGTTATGAGCCCGACGAGCTACCAGACTGCTCCATCCCGCGTCTGTGTGTCGGCATTCTACAGAGGAATGAAGGTGTGTCAACCGTTGATTCAAAGAAAAGCGCTTGTGCTTCAATTGGTTAGCTCTCCAAGGGCGCAGGAAAAGGAGCTTCGGCCCAGTCTGGCTGTGGCCTTCAGCTCTATTGGGGGAGGCTCTTCGATTGAGAAAACAAATTCAATGAGGTTTTTTCCTACCACTTTGTCAGATGATTCAAAGTACTGGTGCTATATACAGGTGTGAGTGCGATACTGGCGATCCGTCTACTTTATGATCCCGATCACGCCTCTCTTTATATGACGCAGCGCAAAATCATCCATGTCGACTGTGATTGCTTCTACGCGGCCATTGAAATGCGGGATAACCCGAGCCTGGCGCAAAAGCCTCTGGCGGTAGGGGGCTCGGCGGATCGGCGTGGGGTGATCGCCACCTGCAACTACGAGGCCCGGGCCTACGGGGTGCGGTCGGCGATGTCTTCGCGTCATGCATTGAAGCTGTGCCCCGACCTGACCATCGTCAAGCCGCGCATGGATGCTTATAAAGAAGCCTCGAAGGAAATCCAGACGATTTTTCGTGACTACACCGATCTGATCGAGCCGCTGTCGCTGGATGAGGCTTACCTGGATGTGTCCGAGTGCGCGCATTTCGGTGGTAGCGCCACGCGCATTGCCCAGGATATCCGTCGGCGGGTCTCTAATCAGTTGCACATCACGGTGTCTGCCGGAGTGGCCCCCAACAAGTTCCTGGCCAAGATCGCCAGCGACTGGAAAAAGCCCAATGGGCTGTTTGTGATCACCCCGGACCAGGTGGAAGACTTCGTATCGCAGTTGCCGGTGAGCAAGTTGCATGGTGTCGGCAAGGTTACCGCCGACAAGCTGGCGCGCTTGGGGATTGAAGATTGCCTGCAATTGCGCGAGTGGAACAAGCTGGCGTTGGTGCGCGAATTCGGCAGTTTTGGTGAGCGGTTATGGAATTTGGCGCGTGGGATTGATGATCGTGCGGTGCACAACGACAGCCGCCGGCAATCGATCAGTGTGGAAAACACCTACGATGTCGATCTGCCGGACTTGCCCAGTTGCCTGGAAAAACTCCCAGAACTGATGGAGACCCTGGCAGGGCGGATGCAGCGCATCGACAGCAGTTATCGACCGGGTAAACCGTTTGTCAAAGTGAAGTTCCATGACTTTACCCAGACGACGCTGGAGCAGGCTGGAGCAGGGCGGGACCTGGAGAGTTATCGGCAGTTGCTGACCCAGGCGTTCAATCGCGGTAGCAAACCGGTGCGGTTGCTGGGGATTGGTGTGCGCTTGCTGGATCTAAGTGGCGGACATGAACAGCTGGAGCTGTCCCTGTAGAAACCGGATCCAACAGCTGGAGATGAGCTTTATGTGGGAGCGAACAAGCCCGTTCCCACATTTTGATCTTCGCCAGTGCTGAAACCTTAGCGGGTGCCGGGATCCGCCACCAGCCGGCCGCCATCCTTGGTCAGTGCCTTGAGAAATTCCTGCTGCAATTCGGGATCATTGCGTGTCAGTTCAATCAGGCTCTGTTCCAATTCGCTGGCTTCTTCTTCCAGTCCCAGTTCCGACAAGCGCTTGACCCGATGCACCCATTGGTTGACTTCGTCATCTTCCAGGTCGTCGTAGATCAAGCCGTGGGCTTCCAGCAGTTTGCCGCGCAGGGTGCTGCTGATGGCCAGGGACGAGTCCGAATGCACATCGTCCTGGGCATCTTCAATGCTGATCCGCAAGGTGCGGACCTGGCTCAAGTCCTGCTCGGCAAACGGGCTGTCCAACAGGTTCAGGCGCAGGACGCCGTTGCGGTCGGTAGTCATCTCGTGGGTCTGCTTGCCGGCCTTTACTTGCACCGGTCGCTCGCTCCACGGCAGGCTGGTGTATTCCAGGCGTCGGTCGCGCTGGATTTCATCGATACCTGCCAGGTTCTGTTGCGCCCTGCCATGGGACTGCACGTTCATGAACGGGTTGAGCCCGGCCACGCCGTAGCTGATCCAGTCATGGGTCATGCTGTCTGGCAGGTTGCCCAGGGCAAAGATGTTCGCCACGTTGGCCCCGGCGCCCGCCACGACCGCCACGGCACCCAGCGGGATCTCATAGAGTTCGCGCCAGGGCTGGTAGGGCGTGTAGCGATCATAGTGGCGCGTGACTTCAAATTCAGTGACTTCGAAAGTCCGCTGTTCATGAATGCGCACGCGGCGTTGCGGCAGTTCGAGCACTTTGGGGTCGCCGACATCAATCTGCAGGCTGTGGTCGAGCAATTTGCGCTCGATTCGTTCCTCGTGCTCGCTACGCTGCGACATCTGATTGGCGCAGCCGCTGACCAGCAGGGCGCCGCACAAGGCGGCGCCCCCCAGGGCTTTGGTGTTTCGCTTGAACATGACTTCTCTTGATCTGGTTTTCAGCGACGAATACGCGCCTGAAGGAAAGGCAGTACGTCAGCCACCGGCAACGGTTGGGCTTCGGCTTCGGTCCGGCTTTTGTATTCCAGATTGCCATCGGCCAGGCCGCGGTCACTGACCACGATCCGGTGAGGGATGCCAATCAGTTCCATGTCGGCAAACTTGATGCCCGGGCTGGTTTTCTTGTCGCGATCATCCAGCAGCACTTCGAAACCGGCGGCCGTCAGTTCGGCATACAGTTTGTCGGTGGCTTCGCGAACCTGCTCGGTTTCGTAGCGCAGCGGTACCAGGGCGATCTGGAACGGCGCCAGGGTGTCGCTCCAGATAATGCCTTTGTCATCGTGGTTCTGCTCGATGGCAGCTGCCACCACGCGGGAAACACCAATGCCGTAGCAGCCCATTTCCAGGGTCACCGGCTTGCCGTTTTCGCCCAGCACTTCGCACTTCATCGCCTTGCTGTACTTGTTGCCCAGCTGGAAGATGTGCCCGACTTCGATACCGCGCTTGATTTCCAGGGTGCCCTTGCCATCCGGGCTTGGATCACCGGCAACCACGTTGCGCAGGTCGGCCACGGTCGGCACTGGCAGGTCACGTTCCCAGTTGACGCCGAAGTAGTGCTTGTCGTCGATATTGGCACCGATGCTGAAGTCGCTCATCAGCTCGACGGAGCGGTCGATGATGATCGGCAGTGGCAGGTTCAGCGGGCCCAGGGAGCCGGCGCCGGCGCCAATGGCATCACGCAGCTCGGTGTCTGTGGCCATGACCAGCGGGCTGGCCACGCCAGGTTGCTGGGCAGCCTTGATTTCGTTGAGCTCGTGGTCGCCACGGATAACCAGGGCGATCAGCTTGCCTTCTTCTTCGGCCCGCACGATCAGGGTCTTGATGGTCTTTTCAATCGGCAGATTGAATTTCTCGACCAGGGCCGCGATGGTCTTGGTGTCTGGGGTGTCGACCAGGCGCAGTTCTTCAGCCGGTGCAGGGCGGGAAGTTTCCCGTGGCACGGCTTCGGCTTTCTCGATGTTGGCCGCGTAGTCGGAACCGTTGCTGAAGATGATGTCATCTTCGCCGGACTCTGCCAGTACGTGGAACTCATGGGAGCCCGCGCCGCCGATCGAACCGTTGTCCGCTTCGACCGGGCGGAATTTCAGGCCCAGGCGGGTGAACACGTTGCAATAGGCCTGGTGCATGCGGTCATAGGTGACTTGCAGCGAAGGCTGGTCGGCGTGGAACGAATAGGCGTCCTTCATGATGAACTCGCGACCACGCATCAAGCCGAAGCGCGGGCGGATTTCGTCACGGAACTTGGTCTGGATCTGAAACAGGTTGAGGGGCAGCTGTTTGTAGCTGCTCAACTCGTTACGCATCAGGTCGGTGATCACTTCTTCATGGGTCGGGCCTGCGCAGAAGTCGCGGCCATGACGATCCTTGAAGCGCAGCAATTCAGGGCCGTACTCTTCCCAGCGCCCGGATTCCTGCCACAGTTCAGCCGGCTGAGTGCTCGGCATCAATACTTCCAGAGAGCCGGCGGCGTTCATTTCTTCGCGAACGATCGCTTCGACCTTGCGCATCACCTTCAAGCCCATGGGCAGCCAGGTGTACAGGCCAGAGGCCAGTTTGCGGATCATGCCGGCGCGCAGCATCAGCTGGTGGCTGATCACGACCGCATCGGAAGGCGTTTCTTTCTGTGTGGCGAGCAAATATTGACTGGTACGCATGGTAGGCCGTTGTCGGTTGCTTGGACTTGAAGTGACCTGGGATTGTACGGGCGGTCGGCGCCAGAGTACAGGCATCAGGTGGTGACTGGATTTCTGTGGGGCACTGGCTCCCACACAAGCCAACCCCAGCAGGTGTCAGTCTTCTTCGGGGGGATTCAAACGGATCCGCCGGCTTTCCTGGTACCAATGCAAGGCAATCAGCAGCAGCGTTGGCACGCCGAGCAGTGCGGTGATCAGGAAGAAGTTGTGATAGCCGAACTTTTCTACCATGACCCCCGAGTAGCCGCCGATCAGTCGCGGCAACAGCAGCATGATCGAGCTGAGCAGTGCGTACTGGGTGGCGGAGAACTTCAGGTTGGTCAGGCTCGACAGGTAGGCGACAAAGGCCGAAGTCGCCAGGCCCGAGCTGAAGTTGTCCAGGGAGATGGTGAAGATCAGCATCTGCAGGTCGGCGCCCATGCCGGCGAGCATCAGGAACAGCAGGTTGGTGCCGGCCGAGGTGATGCCGCCGATAAACAGGATCGGCAGGATGCCGAATCGCACGATCAACAGGCCGCCCATGCCGGCGCCGACCAGGGTCATGATCAGGCCAAAGATCTTGCTGACGCTGGCGATCTGGTCCTTGGTGAACCCCTGGTCGATATAGAACACGTTGGCCATCACGCCCATCACCGTGTCCGACATGCGGTAGGTAGCGATCAGCCCCAGCAGCAGCAGGGCCTGCCAGCGGTAGCGCAGGATAAAGTCGTTGACCGGCGTCAGCACTGGCGCCAGACCCCGGCGGCCCATGGCCGAGAGGCACAGGGCGGTGAGGGTGATATAGAGAATCGCGCGCAGGAACGCACGGTCCTCCAGCAACAGGTCGAGCAGGCTCACGCCTTCGAACAGCACGCTGGCAAAGTCGGTGTTGTACAACTGGGTGAACATCGCCGGTACCGACACCAACAAGATGATCAGCACAAATACCGACATCAGTTGGTGGGCAAACGTATAGCGCCCGGCTTGCAGCTGGGTACGCAGCGGCACATCGGGCTCACGCATGAAAAAACTGGTGAGCAGGGCAGGGATCATCAGCACCCCGAACAGCACATAAGTGCCGGTCCACGCCGAGTGCTTATAGTTGAAACCGGTGGAACCAAAACCTTCGGCAAAGAACAGCGCACCCGCCGTGGCCAGCAGGGCGGCGATGCGGTAGCCGGACATATAGCTGGCGGCCAGGGCAGCCTGGCGGCTGTCGTCAGCGATTTCCAGGCGATAGGCGTCCACCGCGATGTCTTGGGTGGCGGAGGCGAACGCGACGATAACGGCAATGGCGATCAGCCAGGACAGGTGTTTCTGCGGGTCGCAGAAGCCCATGCCGATCAAGCCGAGAATCACCAGGGATTGGGACAGCACCAGCCAGGAACGACGACGCCCCAGCTTGCCCAATAGCGGCAGGCGCCATTGGTCCAGCAGTGGCGACCAGACCCACTTGAACGCATACGCCAGGCCTATCAGGCTCGCATAGCCAATGGTCTCGCGTGCCACACCGGCTTCACGCAACCAGACCGAGAGCGTCGAAAACACCAACATGTAAGGCAGACCGGCGGCAAAGCCGAGCAGTAGCAGCACTAATGTCGAGGGGCTGGCATAGGCAGCGAGCGCGGCGCGCCAGGTTTTACGGGGCATGGGCTGGAGTCTGCCTCAGATTTACGGAAACAAAGCGCGCACTCTAACCGCTGTGCTCTACCGGACGCCAGCCATGGCGCTGAATATCAACGCGATTGTTCAGGATACTGACACCTTCGCTGCGCAAACGCGCACGTTGTTCGTCGCCCGAAGCGCTCCCCACTGGCAGACTTATCCGACCGCCGGCGGCGACCACCCGGTGCCAGGGCAACTTCGAACCTTCGGGAAGCTGGCTCAGCGTGCGGCCGACGAAGCGTGCGGCACGCCCCAACCCGGCCAGGTGCGCCAGTTCGCCGTAACTCACCACACAGCCTTCGGGCACTTGGGCCAAGGTCAGGTACAGCGCGGTACGGCGCATTTCGGCCGGGTTTTGCGGAGTGTCGGCGGGCTCGTTCACTGTTCAGGCGGCTCGGTTGAAATTAGTCGTGGATATGTAAGAAACGTCTGTAAAAATGGCGATGAGAATTGAACTCAATAGAAAACCTTGAGTCAGTCCTTGCTAAGACTTGCGCTACGCCGATAATGCCCCTTTTTTCGCCAAACTTGAGCCCCGTAATCGCTTATGTTGTCCAGAACCTTGCTGTGCCTCGCTGTTTTTACTGCATCTACCCCTGTGCTGGCCGATACGGTCTGGTTGAAAAACGGTGATCGCCTGACGGGCAAGATCAAGGTTTTTGACGGCGGCAAGCTGCTGATCCAGACCGAATACGCGGGCGCGATCCCGGTGGACTGGAAGCAGGTGAAAACCCTGGAAAGCGACCAGGAGCTGCTGGTCAAGCAAGATGCCTACAGTGGCGAAAAAACCAAATCCCTGCAGGCAGCCGAAGATGGCAAGGTGGTCCTGGCCAATGGGGAAGCACCCAAGACCGTGGAGTTGGCCAGCATCCAGCAGATCATTAAGCCCAAGCCTGTGATCGAGGATCTGGTGTGGAAAGGCAATGTCGATGTGGCGCTGGACTACAAGCGTGCGGAAAAAGACACCGACGACTATGACATCGACTTCAAGACCTCCGCCCGTCATGGCAAATGGCGTCATATTGCCGAAGGCGAATACAACCGCGAATTCCAGAACGATGTGGTCACCACCGATAACTGGAGCGCCGAGTACGCACTGGACCGCTTTATCACCGACCAGTGGTTCTGGCAGGGGCGCCTGACCTACAAGCACGACAAGGTCGAAGACCTGCGTCGCCAGCGCACCGTCGGTACCGGCCCGGGTTATCAGTTCTGGGACGATGAGTTGGGCGCTTTCTCCCTGGGTTCGTTGCTCAACCGCACCGATTATGAATACCAGGACGGCGGCAAGGACAACTTCTATTCCCTGGCGATGAAGTGGGATTACAACCGCTACCTGGTCGGCAAGACCGTGGAGTTCTTCACCAACGGCGAAGTGGGCAAACCCCTGGCTGGCCCGGCTGACTACGCCCTCGATGCGGAAATGGGCCTGCGATATAAGGTCACTGAATGGGCCTCGCTCAACCTCAAGGCCGAGCGCGACATCATCAGCGGCAGTGCGGACAGCAACCTGAGCAAGACCCGCTACACCGCAGGTTTTGGCGTGACCTGGTAACGTAGTTACGGTGTGAGTGCAGACTAATTGTGGGAGCGGGCTTGCTCGCGAATGCGGTATGTCAGTATCAAATGTACTGACTG
>NZ_JAHIDY010000058.1:20370-27363 GCF_018732265.1 Pseudomonas sp. TAE6080 | reverse complement strand
TGGTGTCCAACTTCTTGGGGGCAGTCCAGAATGTGGGAGCGGGCTTGCTCGCGAAGGCGGAGTGTCAGTCAATACATGTATGACTGACCCATCGCCTTCGCGAGCAAGCCCGCTCCCACATTTGCTTTGCAGTGTCGCTTAAACCGCTACCGCCCGCGGCTCATTGCGGCGGATCGCACGGATCTTGTGCAGGGTATCGGCACAGGTCTGTGCAGCTTCCTTACCCTTGTGCACAAAGTGCTCAAAGAAGAAGTTGTGATGCTCGCTGCCTGCGTGGAAGTGGTGCGGGGTGAGGGACACCGAGAACACCGGTACTTCGGTTTCCAGCTGCACCTGCATCAGGCCGCTGACCACCGATTGCGCGACGAACTCATGGCGATAGATCCCGCCGTCCACCACCAGGGCAGCCGCGACGATACCGGCATAACGGCCGGACTTGGCCAGCAGCTTGGCGTGCAGGGGCATTTCAAAGGCGCCGCCGACTTCAAAGAAATCGATGTCCGACTCCTGGTAGCCCTGGGCGATCATTTCGGCGAGGAAGCCTTTACGGCTCTGATCAACAATATCTTTGTGCCAGCAAGCCTGGATAAACGCGACGCGCTCACCGTGGTGGTTTTTGCTCTTGCTGTCGATTGCGGTAGGTTGCATGTTCTGACTCCTGTTTATGAAAAAAACAGGGCGTTATGAATCGAATGGGATTTAAGGGTACGGCCGAATCGATCATGCCAGGCATGACTTCTCGCGCACGGCCCTTAGGCGCCAATCCCGTTCTCTCTTCATCCGGACTATGACCGTCGGCCCCGGGATCACACCGGGTCTGCTGACCTTGGCACCGTCCTGCGTGAGCAGTTCGAGGCGCCAAGCGCTCGCGGGCTATGCGCGTTGCGCGCAATTACCGCCGGTGGGGAATTACACCCCGCCCTGAGAACGTTGCCACCAGAACCCTGGCGGCGGAGAGTTTTTACCATAGATTTCGAAAAACTGCATAGCTACGTTTTTGATAGTCAAAATCGATGTGTATCGCTGGACACGCATCTCGATTGTAGGGGCGAGCTTGCTCGCGAAGAATCCGAGGGCCGCGCGTTCATTCAGCATGTACGCGTCATCGTTAAGGTTTTTCGCGAGCAAGCTCGCTCCTGCAGTAAATGGGTTTTCGCCTTGATATTTTCGGCTGATGCCCGCAGTAATCGGTTACAACAGGGAATCCCCCACTCGCAGAGGCACACTTGATGTCCGTTATTGATCTTCGTAGTGACACCGTGACCCAACCCACTCCTGGCATGCGAGCTGCCATGGCCGCAGCGCCGAGCGGCGATGATGTCTACGGTGAAGACCCCAGCGTCAACCACCTGGAAGCCGAACTGGCCAAGCGCCTGGGGTTTGCCGCCGCGCTGTTCGTGCCTACCGGCACCATGAGCAACCTGCTCGCGTTGATGGCTCACTGCGAGCGGGGCGAGGAATACATCGTCGGCCAGCAGGCCCACACCTACAAATACGAAGGCGGCGGCGCGGCGGTGCTGGGCTCGATCCAGCCGCAGCCCCTGGAAGTCCAGGCCGACGGTTCGCTGGACCTGGCCCAGGTCGCAGAAGCGATCAAGCCGGATGACTTCCACTTCGCCCGCACCCGGCTGTTGGCCCTGGAAAACACCATGCAGGGCAAAGTGCTGCCCATGAGCTACCTGGCTGCCGCACGCGCGTTTACCCGTGAGCATGGCCTGGCCCTGCACCTGGACGGCGCGCGGCTGTACAACGCAGCGGTCAAGCTGGGTGTCGATGCCCGGGAGATTGCCCAGCATTTCGATTCGGTCTCGGTCTGCCTGTCCAAGGGCCTTGGCGCGCCGATTGGCTCGGTGCTGTGTGGTTCCGGTGCGTTGATCGCCAAGGCCTGCCGTCTGCGCAAAATGGTCGGCGGTGGCATGCGCCAGGCCGGCTCGCTGGCGGCGGCGGGGCTGTATGCCCTGGACCATCAGGTGGCGCGCCTGGCCGAAGACCACGCCAATGCGCTGTGGCTGGGCGACGAACTGCGCAAGGTTGGTTATAGCGTGGAGCCGGTACAGACCAACATGGTCTACGTGCAGATCGGCGAGCAGGCCCAGGCCCTGAAGGCCTTCGCCGAGGAGCGCGGGATCAAGTTGAGTGCTGCGCCGCGCCTGCGCATGGTCACGCACCTGGACGTCAGCCGGGCGCAGATCGAACAAGTGTTGGCGACATTTGTCGAGTTTTCCCGGAAATGACAGTGCTGGCCGTCTAATTGACTGTTTCTATCGTATAAACACGCTGTACCACGGGCAAAGGGCCGATATAATGCGGCCCTTTGCCGTCGCTCCGTCTGATGATGTTGCGCACTGGCCTTTGGCCGCAGCCTCCGTGGAAGAACCTAATGAAAAGCGCAGAAATCCGTGAAGCCTTCCTTCGCTTCTTCGAAGAGCAAGGTCACACCCGTGTCTCCTCCAGCTCTTTGATCCCAGGCAATGACCCAACCCTGCTGTTCACCAACGCGGGGATGAACCAGTTCAAGGACTGCTTCCTGGGCCAGGAAAAACGCGCCTACACCCGTGCTACCAGCAGCCAGAAGTGCGTGCGGGCCGGCGGTAAGAACAGCGACCTGGAAAACGTGGGCTACACCGCTCGCCACCACACCTTTTTCGAAATGCTGGGTAACTTCAGCTTCGGCGATTACTTCAAGCGCGATGCCATTACCTTTGCCTGGACCTTCCTCACCGGCGTGTTGCAACTGCCCAAGGAAAAACTCTGGGTGACGGTCTATGCCACTGATGACGAAGCCTACGATATCTGGACCCAGCAGATTGGCGTGCCGGTCGAGCGCATGATCCGCATTGGCGACAACAAGGGCGCGCCGTACGCTTCCGATAACTTCTGGACCATGGGCGATACCGGCCCGTGCGGCCCTTGCACCGAGATTTTCTACGATCACGGCGCCGACATCTGGGGTGGCCCGCCGGGTTCGCCAGAGGAAGACGGCGACCGCTACATCGAAATCTGGAACAACGTGTTCATGCAGTTCAACCGCACCGCCGATGGCGTGTTGCATCCGTTGCCAGCGCCGTCGGTCGACACCGGCATGGGCCTGGAGCGGATCAGTGCGGTGATGCAGCACGTTCACTCCAACTACGAAATCGACCTGTTCAAGAACCTGCTCAGCGCTTCGGCGGCGGCTATTGGTTGCGCCAACGAAAGCCAGTCTTCGCTCAAGGTGGTGTCGGACCATATCCGCTCCTGCGGCTTCCTGATCGCCGACGGTGTGCTGCCGTCGAACGAAGGTCGTGGCTATGTGCTGCGTCGCATCATCCGTCGCGCCTGCCGCCACGGTAACAAGCTGGGTGCCACTGGCAGCTTCTTCTACAAGATCGTGGCCGCGTTGGTTGCCGAGATGGGCGAAGCCTTCCCGGAACTCAAGCAGCAGCAGGACAACATCGAGCGCGTGCTCAAGGCTGAGGAAGAGCAGTTCTCCAAGACCCTGGAACACGGCCTGAAAATTCTGGAGCAGGACTTGGCTGAGCTCAAAGGCACTGTGGTGCCGGGCGATGTCGTGTTCAAGCTGTACGACACCTACGGCTTCCCGATGGACCTGACCGCCGACATCGCCCGTGAGCGCGAGCTGACCATCGATGAAGCTGGTTTCGAGCGCGAGATGCAAGCCCAGCGCGTGCGTGCGCGTTCCGCCAGTTCGTTTGGCCTGGACTACAACACCCTGGTCAAGGTTGACGTGGCCACCGAGTTTACCGGCTACAACGCCACCGCCGGTGCGGCCAAAATCGTTGCCATCTACAAGGACGGCAAGTCGGTCGACGTGTTGAGTGAAGGTGAAGAGGGCGTAGTGGTTCTGGACCAGACGCCGTTCTACGCCGAATCCGGTGGCCAGGTCGGTGACTGTGGTTTTTTGAACTCAACGTCCGGCCGCTTTGACGTGCGCGACACCACCAAGACCGGCGGCGCATTCCTGCACCACGGCGTGCTGGTGCTGGGCAGCCTCATCGTTGGTGCGCCGGTGGACGCGCAGGTTGATGCCAATGTGCGTCATGCCACCGCGTTGAACCACTCGGCGACCCACTTGCTGCACGCAGCATTGCGCCAGGTATTGGGCGAGCACGTCCAACAGAAGGGTTCGTTGGTCGACAGCCAGCGCCTGCGCTTCGACTTCAGCCACTTTGAAGCGATCAAGCCTGAGCAGATCAAGGCCCTGGAAGACATCGTCAACGCCGAGATTCGCAAGAACACCCCGGTGGAAACCGAAGAAACCGACATCGAAACCGCCAAGGCCAAAGGCGCGATGGCGCTGTTCGGCGAGAAATATGGTGACAACGTGCGCGTACTGAGCATGGGCGGCAGCTTCTCCGTAGAGCTGTGCGGTGGTATCCATGCCAAGCGCACCGGCGACATCGGCCTGCTGAAAATCATCAGCGAAGGCGGCGTGGCCTCCGGTGTACGGCGTATCGAGGCGGTGACCGGCGCTGCGGCCCTGGCCTATCTCAATGCAGCCGAAGAACAACTCAAGGAAGCGGCGACCCTGGTCAAGGGCAGCCGTGACAACCTGATCGACAAGCTCTCTGGCGTACTGGAGCGCAACCGCCAGCTGGAAAAACAGCTGGAGCAATTGCAAGCCAAGGCGGCCAGTGCGGCGGGCGACGACTTGTCGGCCTCGGCACTGGACATCAAGGGCGTGAAGGTTTTGGCCGTACGCCTGGATGGTCAGGACGGCAAGGCGTTGCTGGCCTTGGTCGATCAGTTGAAGAACAAGCTCGGCCGCGCAGTGATCCTGCTCGGCAGTGTCCATGAGGAAAAGGTCGTATTGGTTGCTGGTGTAACCAAAGACCTGACTGGCCAACTCAAGGCCGGTGATTTGATGAAACAAGCCGCCGCGGCAGTGGGCGGGAAGGGCGGTGGTCGTCCGGACATGGCGCAAGGCGGTGGTGTTGACGCTGGTGCCCTGGACGCGGCCCTGGCCCTGACCGTGCCGTTTGTCGAGGCCGGCATTTAAGGCGCTGTTAATGAGCCCATGGTCTAGTCATGGGCTTGCTGAGGTGCTGGAAGATTTGTTTATTGGGCGCCCCTTTACGGGCTGAGGCGGCTTAGAAATGGCTTTGATCGTACAGAAATTTGGAGGCACCTCGGTCGGCTCTGTCGAAAGAATCGAGCAGGTCGCCGACAAGGTTAAGAAATTCCGCGATGCCGGCGACGACCTGGTAGTGGTGCTGTCGGCCATGAGCGGTGAGACCAATCGCCTGATCGACCTGGCCAAGCAAATCAGTGGCGACCAACAACCGGTTCCGCGTGAACTGGATGTGATCGTTTCCACCGGTGAGCAGGTAACGATTGCCCTGTTGGCCATGGCGCTGAACAAGCGTGGCGTGCCTGCTGTGTCCTATACCGGCACCCAGGTGCGGATCCTGACGGACAGCGCGCACAATAAAGCGCGCATCCTGCAGATTGACGACCAGAAGATTCGCGCCGACCTGAAGGCCGGTCGCGTGGTGGTTGTCGCCGGTTTCCAGGGTGTTGATGAGCAAGGCAATATCACGACCCTGGGGCGTGGTGGCTCCGACACCACCGGTGTGGCGCTGGCGGCAGCCCTGAAGGCTGACGAATGCCAGATCTACACGGATGTGGATGGCGTCTACACCACTGATCCACGCGTGGTGTCCGTGGCCCAGCGCCTGGACAAGATCACCTTCGAAGAGATGCTGGAAATGGCCAGCCTCGGGTCCAAGGTGTTGCAGATTCGTGCGGTGGAGTTCGCCGGCAAGTACAACGTACCGCTGCGCGTATTGCACAGCTTCAAAGAGGGTCCGGGCACCCTCATTACTATTGATGAAGAGGAATCCATGGAACAGCCGATCATTTCCGGCATCGCCTTTAACCGCGATGAAGCCAAGCTGACCATCCGTGGCGTGCCAGACACCCCGGGCGTGGCCTTCAAGATCCTCGGGCCGATCAGTGCCGCGAATATTGAAGTCGACATGATCGTGCAGAACGTTGCGCACGATAACACCACCGACTTCACCTTCACCGTGCACCGCAATGAGTACGACGCGGCGGAACGTATCCTGCAGAACACCGCGAAAGAGATCGGCGCCCGTGAAGTGGTGGGTGACACTAAGATCGCCAAGGTATCGATCGTCGGTGTTGGCATGCGCTCCCATGCGGGTGTTGCTAGCCGCATGTTCGAGTCCCTGGCCAAGGAAACCATCAATATCCAGATGATCTCCACCTCGGAGATCAAGGTGTCGGTGGTGATCGAAGAGAAGTACCTGGAGCTGGCTGTGCGTGCATTGCACACCGCTTTCGAACTGGACGCGCCGGCCCGACAGGGCGAGTAACGCGTTGCCAGAAAGGCGCGGTTGATCCGCGCCTTTCTTTTTTGTCGGGCGAGGGCGCAGGCCTGTTCTTTTGCCCGTGCTCGACAATACTTAGGCATGCAGGGCCATGACCGCAGGGTTATGGGCCTAGCGCCTTTTTTGCAGACTGTTGTTCCCGAAATGAAATGCGTGAGGAGAAAGGTATGCTGATTCTGACTCGTCGATGCGCAGAAAGCCTGATTATTGGTGATGGCGAAATCACCGTGACCGTGCTCGGCGTCAAAGGCAATCAAGTGCGGATTGGGGTCAATGCCCCCAAAGAGGTAGCTGTCCACCGCGAGGAAATCTACTTGCGGATCAAGAAAGAGAAGGACGACGAACCAAGCCATTAATTTTTATCGTTTTTTATGTTTGCAAACGGGGAAGAAGCTGGTTAATATACGCCCCGTGTTGCGGAGAGCTGGCCGAGTGGCCGAAGGCGCTCCCCTGCTAAGGGAGTACACCTCAAAAGGGTGTCGGGGGTTCGAATCCCCCGTTCTCCGCCATTATTTGCTTAGTACGTTGCAATCTGGTTTTTTCGCTAAGTTGTTGAAATTAAACGAAAAAATAGCTTTACATAGAGATTGAACGGCCTATAATGCGCGGCAACAAATGCACTCGTAGCTCAGCTGGATAG
>NZ_JAHIDY010000058.1:0-20270 GCF_018732265.1 Pseudomonas sp. TAE6080 | reverse complement strand
AGTACTCGGCTACGAACCGAGCGGTCACAGGTTCGAATCCTGTCGAGTGCACCATTTAAGAGTTAGTTGCAGCGATGCAGGTAACTTGGCTCCAACCAGTTGTGATCTGGTCTAAAAACACAATCTGCACTCGTAGCTCAGCTGGATAGAGTACTCGGCTACGAACCGAGCGGTCACAGGTTCGAATCCTGTCGAGTGCACCATACAAACAAAAAGCCCGCCTAGTGCGGGCTTTTTGCCGTCTGGGGTTTTTATTTTCGAGCTGCCGGACGGGCATTGTTCTGTAGGACTTGTCTCTGGCGGGCATGTTTTTCTCTCGCCCATGTGTTTTCTTTTCTGTCGGTGTCGTCGCAGTTTCATACGTGCGGCCAATACTCAGCTTTGTGGCGCAAGCACTTGTTCTTTCCAGTTTTTTAACGTTTGAAGCGGCCGGGCGTGTATCATTGCGCCCGTCAGCCCCGCCGGGGCTTGTGGAATACCTCCATGGACTTACCCAGTAGTTACTCAGTACCCCGCTTTACCAATCATGAATTGACTGATTGATCCTTCCGGCGTGCCCCGCTGCTGGGAGTGGAGTTCGCCTATGACCGAAGTAGAAGTAAAGAAAACACAAGAAAGCCTGCAGGATCGCCTGGCGCAAGTTGTCGAGCTGCTGCATCGCCAGCGCGTGGTCGAAGATCTGACCCATCGCCAGGAAGGCCCTCATCAAGACCGGGTCGAGAACCTGGTCCATCGGCAGAATCTCGTCGAATTGCAGCGCAAGCTCGATGACCTGCACTCTGCCGACGTTGCCTACATCCTTGAAGCCCTGCCGCTGGACGATCGTCTGACGCTTTGGCAGTTGGTCAAGGCTGATCGCGATGGCGACATCCTCCTCGAAGTATCCGACTCGGTGCGTGAAACCCTGATCGCCGACATGGACGATCACGAGCTCCTGGCTGCGGCCAAGGAGATGGACGCCGACGAACTGGCCGACCTGGCCCCTGAACTGCCCCGTGATGTTGTCCATGAGCTGATGGAGACCCTCGACGGCCAGCAGCGTGAGCGAGTGCGCTCCGCGTTGTCCTATGACGAGGAGCAGGTCGGTGCGCTGATGGACTTCGAAATGGTGACCATCCGTGAGGATGTCAGCCTGGAAGTGGTTCTGCGTTACCTGCGGCGCCTCAAGGAGCTGCCGGGGCACACCGACAAGCTGTTTGTGGTCGACTACGAGGGCATCCTCAAGGGTGTGCTGCCGATCAAGCGTCTGCTGGTCAATGATCCGGACAAACAGGTCGCCGAGGTCATGGCCAGCGACCCGGTGAGCTTTCATCCTGATGAGGACGCCTACGATGCCGCCCAGGCATTTGAGCGTTATGACTTGATCTCGGCCCCGGTGGTCGACAAGAACGGCAAGCTTATTGGTCGTTTGACCATCGACGAGATGGTCGACCTGATCCGTGAGGAGAGCGAAAACGAAGTCCTCAACATGGCGGGTCTGCGTGAAGAGGAAGATATTTTTGCGTCAGTCTGGCGATCCCTGAGCAACCGTTGGGCGTGGCTGGCGG
Source organism: Pseudomonas sp. TAE6080 (assembly GCF_018732265.1). NCBI lineage: Bacteria > Pseudomonadati > Pseudomonadota > Gammaproteobacteria > Pseudomonadales > Pseudomonadaceae > Pseudomonas > Pseudomonas sp. TAE6080. The sequence goes on along the minus strand of NZ_JAHIDY010000058.1, from coordinate 18,723 downwards.
TCAACCTGGTCACTGCGTTCATTGCATCGCGGGTGATCGGCCTGTTTGAAGGTTCTATCGAGAAGTTGGTGGCGCTGGCAGCGCTGATGCCTATCGTGGCCGGTATTGGTGGTAACTCGGGTAACCAGACCATCACCATGATCGTGCGGGCGATGGCCCTGGATCAGGTAAGCACGGGTAACACCTCGCGCCTGATGCGCAAGGAATTGGCGGTGGGCCTGATCAATGGCCTGGTGTGGGGTGGTGTCATCGGCATAGTGGCCTACCTGCTGTATGGCAGTTGGTCCCTGGGCGTGGTGATGACGGCGGCCATGACCCTCAACCTGTTGCTGGCGGCATTGATGGGGGTGTTGATTCCCATGACCCTGGCGCGACTTGGGCGCGACCCGGCGATGGGCGCCAGTGTGATGATCACGGCCATGACCGACAGTGGTGGTTTCTTCATCTTCCTGGGTCTGGCGACGATCTTCCTGCTCTGACCTCTTCTTGTAGGAGCGAGCTTGCTCGCGAAAATCGTTAACGATAGCGCGGGGCACCAATGGAAAATCGGTGCCCTTGAGTTTTTCGCGAGCAGGCTCGCCCCTACATTCCAGGCAAAAAAAAAGCCAGCGCAAGGCTGGCTTCAGCTTTCAGTTGCCGATTATTCGGCTTCTGCGGCTGCCTCAACGTCATGGGCAATCAGCGACACAAGCGCATTTTGCTGACGGTGGGACAGTTGGCGAAACCGCTGTAGCAGCTCGCGCTCGTGCAGTGACAGCTCCGGGCTGTCCATGCGCATGCTCAGTTCGTCACCCAGCGCGCCTTCCTGAATAAGGCTTTGCTCCATGCGCGCGATGATTTCAGAGTTCATGCTGCGGTGATGATTGCGAGCCACCTCGGCAATGCGTTCCCGCATTCCGTCTGGCAGACGTACGACGAACTTGTCAGCCGTACGGCTGGAATAAATTGCCTGTTTCAATGGGCGCATATATTTAACCGGTTAGTTCAGGGGAGCGGTTTTTGGAATTGGCCGCAAGATGTGTGTTAGGACAAGGCTTGCGGACAAATGTTCAACCTGAATTGCAAAGAGGCCGCATCATGCCTCAAATTTGCCAGTTACTTGGCGTCAATTCTGTGACAAATATTGAACTTCCTACAGGCGTTATGCCAGTACTCATTTTCAAATTTGCGGACTGGTTGGAAAACTTTTCTGCAGGGTAATCTGGCTGCTGATCAGCCTGCAGGCTCTCGATGCGAGAGGGTTTTCGGGCGCACATCCTATAGCAATATGGCCTTTTGCCCTTAATTTTAAGACTAGTGGCAAATGGCCGATTTGCGAGCCGAGGCGACATAAGGTCGAGGGAATATTGGCAGGGTGTCAATCTATCGTCGCGGGGGTGTTGAGTCCCAGGATGCCCGTGGCAAGGGGCAGAATGATAAGCAGCCAGGCGGGCTTGCTCATGATGGGTTCGCTTAGAAAATCAAATGTTCAGAAGTGCTGGCGGCCTGTGTGCCCTGTGCCAGATGAGCCGAAGGTTGGCCGTTGCCTGTCATGACGGCCAGTTGAGGTCGTTGCTGGGTCTGGTGGCTGCCTGTGTGGCTGAACTGTGCAGTATCACTGTCGTTGCTGGGCTGGAAGTGGAACGTCACCAGCACGGCCAAGGCCAGGGCGTTGAGGATCAGGAGTGTGCTGTTCATGGGTGTTTCCCCGTGTTCATTGGCAGGACAGTGTTATAAGCATAAAGAGTGCAGTCATCGTGCCAGCTAGTATTTTGAGTAAAGTACTTTAAAAACAAATACTTATGATGATCTCAAAAGTATGGCTCATTGCAATATGCAATGATGGCTTTTCGCATTGATGCATTTTGCACGATAGGGTTGTCAGTCCTGTGGACGAAGGCTTATCGCTGGCGGGGCGGGAAGAGGGCTTACGCCTAAAAAGCTGACGGACGACATGACAAAACTCACCTCGGCCGTTAACATGCACGCCGTCCGTCGCAACGCCACTTGGCTGCGTGCCTGTCATTAGTCCCAGTAGCTCAATTGGATAGAGCATCCCCCTCCTAAGGGGAAGGTTGGCCGTTCGAACCGGCCCTGGGACACCATATAAATCAAGGGTTTCGCCGGGTTTACCTACCAGATCCGGTCTGTCGTACCAGCAGCGTACCAGCACCAGCACAAAGAAAGGCCCCGCAATGACAGAACAGGCGGGGCCTTTTTAATTCTGTCAGGCTGACAGATTTGAATTCCGCGCCACGTTTTCGTGATTCGCAAAACGTGGCGCGGATTACTTCACCACCAGCAGCGGCGCCGGGATATCCTCCGCCCACTGGCCCATCTCTGCCTCATACCTCCGTATCCGAAACAGCAGGTCGGTATCTGCCGGGCCTTCGTGCAGCACCACGGCGGTGACGCGGGCCAGGATGCGAGTCATCTCCGCGTTTCGCTCCCGCATTTGCTTACCGGTGCCCGTACAGAGCTGCCCTGAAAGCGTCTTGCTAATCTGTGCCGCCAGCGCCCTGGCAAGCTCGCCTCTCGTGTCCTGATCCATCACACGCGCCTCCAAAGTACACCGCCTTGTCCCATCTCTTGTTGCAGCACCCGGCGCACCGTCTGCTCCACCATTGTACTTACAGCACTGCCTGTAGCCTGAGTATCAGCGGCAGAAGCGCCCGGCTGTGCCTGGACAGTGACCTCTGTGTGGATGGTTACACCACCACCGCCACCACCAGAGTTGGCGCGCAGCTGATCAAGCGTCTTGTCCAGCTTGGCGCTGGTCTCGGCAGTGGTGACCCGCTCTCCCTTCTGGAGCAACCAGGTGCCCGTCTCCGGCACCGCGTCGATACCATCGTGCGCCATACCTGCAAGCGCCGCACTGGCAACGCCGGCCACCATGGGAGCAGTTGCTGCCGCAGCAGCCGCAGCCGCAGCAGGCGCCGCAGCAGGTCCGACAACAGGAATTGCCGCTGTCGAGGCGAACGCTGCCAGACTGGCCTGAAACGCAGTTGCCTGGGCATTGGCCACCAGGGTTGGGACCGCGCTTGCCTGCGTGGTCTTGCCCACCAGCATTTGCACTGCCTGATACACCAGCCACTGGGCAGCCATATCGGACAACGCCTGCAGGGTGGACTTGGCGAAGTTGGCAACAAGATCGCCAAGCGCGTCGTCAGCATCTTCAGCACCGCTGATCACATCGGATATGAAACCGCCGAGCTCGCTCCTTGCACTGTCCAGCACCGATGCGGTGGCATCGGCAGCCATTCCAGAGTAATCGGTCGCGGCGTCGACGTAGTTCTGCCAAGCATCACTCACCCCAGCCATCCAGTTGTTCTGGGCCTCATCGACCTGGTTGTAATAGTCCTGCTGAATGACCATTCGCTCGGCAAGAGCCTCTTCGAGCAGCGCGGTTTCTTTGTCGTACAACTCCTGGCTGATATCCCCAGCGTTGCGCTGTTCAAAAAGGTCAGCGACCTGCTTGTCATGCTCCACCTGAATTTGAAGGTCGGCCTTTAGGCGCTCCCTCAGCTTGTCGCCAGAGCCCGCACCCGTGAGCTCAACTTCGAAGCCGCGCTTGATGGTTTGGTTGCTGTCTTTCAGGTTCGCCCCGAACGCTTCGAGCTTCGCGGCATCTTCATTGGCTTGCTTGAGCTGCTTTAGCGCGTCGAGCTCTTCAGCAAGCCCGTTAAGCCGCTCTTTCTGCTGGCTGGTCAAGCCGGCCAGCTTTCCAGATTCGAACTCAAACTGAAGCTTAGCCGCTTCCGTAGCATCCTTTCGGGCGTCGGTGGATGTATTGATCAGTTCGATTTGACGCTTGAGGCCAGTCTCAGTTGATTCGAATGAGTCCAGTATTTTCTTGGCCGCTTCGACCTGGCCTGGAGGGATAACATTCAGGGTACCCTTCGTGGGTGTCCTGAGCTTTTCGAGAAGGTCGGCCAGGGCCTTGATTTGCCCATTGCTGCCAGCACCAGCCGGCTTATCAAAGGACGCCATGAGATCGCCATATCCAAGAGTCGTCTTGTCCATTTCCACGCCAGCCTTGGCTAGCGTTTCTTTGACCCCGTCAAGGTTCTGAATCAGTCGATAGATGCGGGCCGGGGGCACCCACTTCTCCCAGTAGGAACTGTCCTTCATCGAGGCGTCATCTAGATCTGAAAGCGTCTTGATGCTTTGCCCGAGAATGTGAATCCCAGCAACAGCCCCCAAGGAAAACTTGGCCAGGCCTTTAAAGGCTCCGGCCAAGTCGTCGGCGACCTGCTTACCTAGTAGGCCGTTGGCAGAAGTGAGGTTTAGCTGGGTCGCAAAATTGGCCAGTGTTGGCAATAGCGCTGCACTTATTTGGTTCTTCAGTCCCGAAGCTGACTGCTCAACAAGCCATGTGGCGGCGCTCATCTCCTTGGCAGCCCTGATTGTCTTGTCATCAAGGATTGCGCCAGCAGCCTCAGCAGCATCCCCGAATGCTCTAAATCCCTCAGCGTTATTTTTGAGCAGCGGCAGCAGCAGTGTTGCGTCGTTTGCGATCGACTCCAGGTAGAAAGTCATGTCCGCCTGGCTGGCTCCAGCCTTCTCCAGGCTGGACACGAATAACCCCAGGGCCTCTGGTCCCGACAGACTCCTGAATTGGTCAGCTGTGACCCCGACAAGTGGGGCGATATTGGTGAAGAAGTCCTTTAATTCGCCGCCGCCGGTATTGAGAAAGTCACCGACCTTATCGTTAACATCCTTGAATATATCGGACAGCTTTTCCTGGCTGATACCCACAAGGTTTGCGCCAGCGGAAAGCTTTTGAAACTCCGTTGTGCTGGTGTTCGAGATTGCAGCAAAGCGGGAAATTTCTTCTGCCGCCCTAACAGTGCTCACAGCCAAAGCAGCCAGCGCGCCAACACCTGCAGCGACACCGGCCCCGATTGCAGCACCAACCAACTTCGCGCTCTTCTCGGTTTCTTCCTGCCACCTTCTGGTTCTACGGCTGGACTCGTCAAGCGGGCCAGTAAAACCACCAATTCTTGCGATCAGGTCGAGGGTTAAAGTGCCCAGGGATCTGGCCATAGATGTTCCTCCAAAGCCTCGCCGAAGGTCGATTCCGATCCTCCATTTTCAAAATCTAATTTTGACGGTGCGAAAAAAACGTTTGGGCGCGGTCTAGAAGCAAATGTCTCTGAAGTTTGCACCTGCCCCCTCAGTATCAAGTGAGATTCCTTCTCTTTTGATCTTTCACCCACAAAAAAGGCCCTCTCTGAATCCCTCAGATGGGCCTTGTCCTGCTTCGTCTGCCACCGGCTCGGGTGATACATAGGATTGAGCCGCGCAGGCTGTCGGGGTTGATTCCGAATCAGGGCACTCACCGACTGATCCCTGTCCTAATATCCCTTACGGGCCGCTTAGGCTGCGGTGATGCTGACGGAGTACAGAGCCGCCTTGGCGAACACTGCGAGGCCAGCACGCATCTCACCCAGCAGAGTGATCATGTTGGTAACCATGTTGTCGCGGTCGAAGCGGCTGGCGATCACTGCCGGGGCCATGCGGTCAAGCACTGCAACCTGGGCCGGGTCGAGTACCAACACCTTGCCACGCCCCATTGCTGGCGTGGTCACGACAGAGCAACCCCATAGCGCCTGGGGTGCTGGGTTCTGCGGGCTACCCAATAGATATTGGCCGTCACCTGTGGCTTTTGACTTGGAGATGTCGAACCAGTCCAGCGGGTTCATTACGATCACCGAGGGGTTCCAGCCGGACGCCTTGAGCTGGGCCACTGCTGCGCCGATACGGTCGGTTGGCGAGTCGGCAGCGTTCGGGACAAAGGTTGTGGCCTGGGCCAGCAAACCCTCGATCTTGCCGCTACCTGCTACCCCGTTGATAAGTTGCTGCTCCAACTTTGACAACACGCCATAGGTCAGCAGGTTGGAGATATAGACCTCAAGGCTTGGCGCGTCGTCGAGGATCTGCACACTGGCGCGGGTCCAGTGGGCGATGGTGGCCACGTTGGCGGTGACTACGGCCAGCTCCATCTCGGCCTCAGCCTTCAAGTCGCCTTCCTTGACCTGATAGTCGGCAGCGTTCACGTAGGCGCCGAGCTGGGTGTACTCGTAGCTACCACTAGCAACCGGGATGCTGGGCAGGACGGACAGCAGCGACAGGACCGGGCGAGGGTCATTGAAAACACCTGCAGCACGTTGAGGCTGTACGTTCACGCCGCTGTCACCGGTCTGGCCTCGACCATCATTCACCAGCGCCTTGATACCGAACTGGGCCAGCTCAACGCGACCAGTACTCTGGGCGCCGTCCTGCATTGCCTTGAGCTGGGCGGACTTAATGAACGTTTTGATGGCGGTCTCTGCGCCGCCACCGAATGGATTATTTTCCAGGAACTCGATCCCGCCAGCGGCTTTGGATTCCAGGTCAAACATGCGGGTTTTCAGCTCTTTGATGCCCGTCAGGGCTTCGTCAGTCTTGGCGCCCATCGCAGTGACAGCGGCACCGTGGTCATTTACAGCTTTGGTCAGTAGTTCGAGAGACATGGTGATACCTCAGCGCCCTTGAAGGGACGCGGTGATGTTTTGGAGTTTGGCCGCGATCTGGGCCAGTTCAGCGCTGTCGTCGGCTTGCTCATCGCGAACAAGACCGTTCCAGCCACCCGACATAAGCCTCTTGGCTTCGCGGGCAGAGAGCCCCAGCGCATCACGCGCGGCGCGTTCAAATTCCCGAGGGTTCGGGCTTGCTGGATCGAAGGCGCATTTCACGCTGACGATCCGGGAGTTGGGGTTGGCGGCGATGGCCACAAGGCTCACCTCCACCAGGTCAATCTGTTTCAGCAGGCGGGCACCATTCACCAGCTCGGCACCGCCAGGCGGAACCGTGTAACCGATGCTAAGTGCCAGAGCGCCGTCCTTTGCCAGGGCATGGGCTGCTTTGGCTTGTGGCACGTCCAGGGTGAAGCGACCAGACGACAGAAGGCCCTGGGCGTCCTCGTCGAAGGAATCCCAAACACCTACAGGGTTGGTCTGATCGTGTTGCCAAAGAAGTGCAGGACGGGTGCCGGCTGCGGCGTGCTTGGCCAGGCTCTTGGTGAATGCACCAGGGGCGATGATGTCGCCGTGGAAGTCTGGCTCACCGCCGAAGGTCGAGGCGTAGCCGGTAAAACTACCCACCGAATCATCGGCGGCGAACTTGTATTGCAGGGGCGCAGTTTGGAATGGGCGCATAGGTGGTGTTCTCTCATAAGGAGCAAATGGTTTCATTTGCCGCTCAGGGAACGCATCACGCGCAACTGGACGGGATACAGCACATCACGCGCTGTATGAGTGCCCAGTATACAGGGGGTCGTCCCGAGCGCCAAGGTCATTTCAGTCCGAGCTGGACCTCAATCTCAGCGGTTGACTCGCCTCGGCCCAATGCGGCTTTGGCCGATCGCACCATCTCTGCTATCGCCTGATCCTCCAGGCGCTTTGCCATGATTTCAGCCTTGCGGGCGATCTTTACGGCAAGGTCGGTCGGGAATGCTGGGCGGTAGGTGTGTGGGTAGCTGTTTCGCATATTCATAAAAACTCCGATGAGCATTGTTCAGCCCCCATTGGGGGTTTGGGTCTTCCACCAATGGTGGGAGTTAATTTCCTCAACTTGAGGAGATTGGTCAGGGGTGCGATTTCAAATCCGACCTCTGGGACTTCCTCAAATTGAGGGAGTTAACTTCCTGCGCCGAAGGGTGTTACCCCAGCGGGGGATGATCCCGATCTGAGCCATCTGGATCTCGAATCCATGTGGAGGTTTGTTCCGACGAATTTCGTCGACACAGCCAAAAAGACGTTTCGCGTTCTTTTGAGCGCGTCCGAATTTCGGACGCACTACACTTTTCGGGTAGTGGGGTACTACGAAACTTTCGTAGTGATCGACTTGCCCGCGTTTCAAATCTGACCAAGCTGGGGTGTCCTCAAAACTGAGGAGACCCCTTCCGGATCTCAAATCCAGAAGTAATGCCGGATTTCCCGGCATTACCCTGACCCGCCAGTTCGACGGGGTAGATACCCGGATTTACGGGTATCTAGATGCCCTGAGTTTTCAGGAGATGTCCCCACAACTGGGGGCATCTCAGGTCGAGCTGTACGCCTCAAGCCACTCATCGACGGTCTGGTCTTGAGGAGGCTTAGGGGTATCTATAGGGGTGTAAGGAATGGTCTTGTATTCGTCCTTTCTTATTAACTTGTTTTCGTGGTTTGCAACGCACGTAGTTGGAATCGGCTGTAGCCCCCGTTCTGCCTGGGCTGTAGCGGTTTCCTTGTCCGGCGCTCTTGTCCGGAAGTTGTCCGGGAGTTGTCCGGATCTTGTCCGGAAGTTGTCCGGCAAAACTGCCTTTCTGAATTGCTCGGCACTCAGGCTGACAGGCACCAGACTGCCGGCGTCGAGACGATCGCCAGCCAGTGATCCGGTCAGCAGAACGCTGCGTAGCTTCCCAATGTAATCGTGCATAGCTGACAGGCGGCGAGGAAACGGCAAGCCCGTAGCCATCCAGAACTTGTAGAAGTGGCTGCGCTTACCGATACGGAATTGCCCCTTGGGGAGTAGCGCGCCAGCCTTGGCTGTAGCTGTGTTCCGCTGGCGTGTCAGGTCTGCATTGAACACTGCGTATACAGACTGCCCATTCACCACCGAGACGAACCGTAGCGTGATGCCGGCGCTCCGGGTTTTGCCATAGTGGCCAGTTGAGTAGTCCGTGTACTCGAAAGCATCCATGCCCACCGAGATAAGCACTTCACGGCAAAGTCTGGCCCGGTTGGTGTTGATCCACTCAGGCGGTACGGGCTTGCCGCTCGCCGGTTGAATGGCGAGCTGCCCAAGCTCAATGCTCACCGTATCTCCACGGCTAAGTAGTTTTGTGGCTAGGCATTCCATTCAGCGGCTCACAGTCAGGCGCAAAGGGGGTGCAAGAAAACTGCACCCCCCTTCGCTTGGGGTCAGAGGATTGTCAGGCTGCGCGCTGCGTGCCACACTCTGCCCCGACATTGCTTTCCCGGCTCTTGTCCTGATCCCGGCAGCGCGCCAACGCTGCCCGGATCTCCTCCTCGTCAATCATCCCCAGCAATACCGCATCCAGAAGCGCCTTAGCGCTTTCCAGAGTGTTGAGTAGCATCCAGGCATAATTGCCTTCGATCTTGAGGTTTCCAAATCCGGCGTCGACGATCATGTCGAAAGTCGTGGAAAGGATCGTGGATGCCTCCTCCAGCGCATCATTTGCATCAACACCTTCTGGTACTTGGAATGTGTGCTTGACCTGTCCGTTAACCGATCCGCACTTACGGAAAGGCATGCTTGCCGTTTCAGAGCATTTGAATACCTGGGCCTTCATGCTGGGTGTCCCTCGAAAAATTGGATTACCTGTTCAGCGCTCAGATCGAAGCGCTGTCCTGCTTTGACGAAACACGTCTCCGCGTCTACCACCTGGAACCCACCGCCACCGTTCACCGGCAGCCGTTTGGTGGACCGGACGGCGATGCAGCCATGACGCACGGCCACCTCCCGCGCTTGCGCCTCAAGGGCGCGCTTTTGCTTGCTCATGGATTACCTCCACACGATGGGCGCCAAGACGGCGCAATGGCTCCAGATCGGCCAGAAGGGCCGTTACTGGCAGTTGAAGTGTGCCGAGGACATTCCCAGCACGATCGATAATGCGGACGCTCACAGGAATTGCCCGATGTGCTTAAACCGAAACTCTTTGATGGCCGACAGGTCGCCCGAATCGAAAAACTTCGCCAGAACGTCGTCGTCGTCAACGTCAGAGATGGCAATTTCGCGCAGGTCAATCTGTGTGACTCCGAAGTCGGATAGGGCCTCGACGATCACGGTGCCTTTTTCGAAGTCCACGATCAGTTTGCTCAGTTGGTATGGGTGGAACATGTCGCTGTATTGGTTGTTCATCGGGCGCCCTCCTTTGCAACGCGGTTGATGTAGGCGTCCAGCACCTTGACCAGGATCAGGCGGCGCCGCCCGAGCTTGAAGCTCTCGATCTCCCCGCGAGCTGCAATTTCGTAAAGCGTTGATCGCGCCACTCCGATCACTCGAGCTGCCTCATCTATGCCAAGAGCGATGGCTGGGGCTTGGTTGATATGGTTCATGTATAAAACTCCAGTTGTGTAAGCCGAACGCCCAGACGATACTGGACGGTGAAGGCATCATGATTGTCAGTAACAAAGAATGCAATCATATTTTTTGACATCATAACGGGAGATGACGAATGGCTAACCGATCTAAAAAGGTCATGCTGTCGGCACGCATCGAGCCTTACCTCAAAGCAGGTATCGAGCTCGCCGCCGTGGCGAAGAACGAAAAGATCGTCAAGCTCATGGAGCAATTCATTGAGATAGGTTTGGAGGACTTGGTCGTCGACAACCCTTTCAAGCTCATGACTCTTGAAAAGATCGATTTCATGTTTGTCTTCAAGTGCATATGGTCGGAAGATGAGCCGACATTGAAACTTAGAGCTGGGGGATTAGGTGAAGGATTTGCCGGGTCGCATCTTTCAAGGCTGGCAGGCTGGGTCTTAAGCGATGACTACTTTAAAGGTGAGTTCGACCTTTATGGCGATTTAAACGGAGTCTCGCTTGGGGAAAAGTCGTCCGCACCGCATGTAAAGATCAATATTGATTTAGTAAGAAGTGAGTGGTCGATGATCAATAGCTACTATGAATTTCTAGACAGTAACAAGCCTTTCCATCCTGCCTATAGTGATTATAAAAGAATGGTTCATGAGTCTAAGGCTAAATAAGTTCCACCGCAGCCGCTTTAACGTCAGGCGCCAAGTGGGCATAGCGTAGCGTCATCTTGATGTCGGTGTGCCCCAGCAGGTCCCGGACGGTGTTGAGCGGAACCCCAGCCATCACCAGGCGTGAAGCGAAGTCGTGACGCATGTCATGCCAGCGGAAGCCCTTGATGCACGCCTCTTTCAGTAGCTTGAGCCAAGCGCTTTTAACGTCCTCCATCCGGCCGCCCTCCAGGCCAGGGAATACAAAGGCTGTTTCTCCGATTTGATCTTTCCATGCCTTCAACGTGTTGAAGGTTTCGGCGTTCATCGGTATATGGCGAGTTTCGGAAGTCTTCGCTGTGTCACCGCCCACGGTGATTGTCTTGTTATGGAAGTTGACCATTGACCAAGTAAGGCCGAACAGTTCGCCACGCCTCATTCCAGTATTGAGCGATACCAAAACCATTGGCTTTAAGTGGTCGGTGAATGCAAGTTCTTTCAGGTCCGAGAAAAGGACTCTATTGCGATCGGTGCGCCATTTGTTTGCACTGTCGCGCTCAAGGCAGGCGCGATGTTCCCGGACTTCAAGGGCGTTTCTCAAGTTGCGGGTTTCATCTTTCGACAAGTAACGCACCTGGCCCTTGGTGTCGACTTTCAGCGGCTTGATCTTATCCAGGGGTGAGGAGGGTAGGTACTCCCAGTCAACCGCCCCGGAGAGCACGCCGCTTATGGTGCCCATCTTGCGATTGACGGTCGAGGGCTTGTTGCCGGCGGTGAGCCAGGCGGTGCGCAGCGACTCCAGATCGCGGCCGGTGATGGCGTCCAGGCGCTGGCTCATGATCGATTCGAAATTGTTATCCAGGGTGTGCAATGTTTTTGCATACCCCTTGTTATGCGCCTTGAACCAGGGCAAATAGGTATCGTCTACGAACTCGCGCAGGCTGGGGGTGGATGAACCCCGTCTATCGCGGGTGACCGCCAGGGGCTCGCCATGCTCATGAGCGTCCGCGAGGTATCGGGCAGCCTCGGTTCTTGCCTGGGCGAGCGTGAGGGTGCCGACACGGCCCAGAGAGCGCTCCCGGTTGCGCGCCCACGAAACCATGTAGGCCATATGGCCGGTTGGCTGTACCCTGATGAAGAAACCAGGCTGATCGGTATCGAACACCCGATAGTGCTTTTCCTCAGGCTTGAGGCTGTTGATTAGCTTCTGGGTGATCTTGGCTTTCATGTCCGTACCAGCAATGTACCAGCAGAAAGCACAATATCAGCCAGAACAGCCGGACACAACCATACGCTAAGTCCTTGATTTAACTGGTAAGTGTATGATTTGTAAGTGGTATTTTTGACCCTCCTAAGGGGAAGGTTGGCCGTTCGAACCGGCCCTGGGACACCATTTGCAGTCTCGTCTCCACCCCGACCGAGACGTTGAAAACCCCGATCAGAATGTTCTGGCGGGGTTTTTTTATGGGCGGCTGTTTTCTTGGCCGTTTGGCCAGTGCTTTCGGGCTGGCTGGCGAGATATATTGTCAGGACCTGTATCTGTCCCTTGTCGGAGTGCGTCAGACACTCGCTTGCAGGCGAAGGAACTGTTGGGTGTCGAGTTCATCGAAGGCTGCATGCTTCGAAGATCCCGAGGTTTTCCTGCTTGTCGGATCAAAATACCCCCGGGTGCCTGTGTCGTTGGGTGCCTGGGTTTAACGACGCTTCGTCCTCAGGCTAGTGTGAATAGCCTGACACCCACCGCAAGGAGCCGCTCGGACCGCCGATGCGCCAGATCTGGAAATCTTTTCGAGCCCTTTATTTCGCCTCCTTGATGATGCTGATCGGCTCCGGCCTGCTCAGTACTTACCTGGCCTTGCGCCTGGCGGCTGATAATGTCGACAGCCTGTGGGTCGGTGCGCTGATGGCGGCCAACTATTTTGGCCTGGTGCTGGGGGGCAAGATCGGGCATCGCCTGATCGCCCGCGTGGGGCATATCCGGGCCTACGCCACCTGTGCCGGGATTGTCGGTGCGGCGGTGCTGGGGCATGGCCTGGTGGATTGGCTGCCGGCCTGGATCGTGCTGCGGATCATCGTTGGCCTGGGCATGATGTGCCAATACATGGTCATCGAGAGCTGGCTTAACGAGCAGGCGGATGCCAAGCAGCGCGGCGTGGTGTTCAGCGGTTACATGATCGCGTCCTACCTGGGGCTGGTGCTGGGCCAGTTGATTCTGGTCATGCATCCCCAGTTGGGGCTTGAGCTGCTGATGCTGGTGGCGTTGTGTTTCGCCCTGTGCCTGGTGCCAGTCGCCATGACCCGGCGTATTCACCCCGCGCCGTTGCATCCGGCGCCCATGGAGCCGCGCTTCTTTATCAAGCGGGTACCGCAATCCCTGAGTACGGTGTTGGGCGCTGGCCTGATTGTGGGCTCTTTCTACGGTTTGGCGCCGTTGTACGCGTCCCAGCAGGGGTTGAGTACCGAGCAGGTCGGTCTGTTCATGGGTAGCTGCATTTTCGCCGGCCTGTTGGTGCAGTGGCCACTGGGCTGGCTGTCGGATCGCTATGACCGGGCGTTGCTGATTCGCTGCTTCGCCCTGTGCCTGGCGGTGGCGGCATTGCCGCTGGCGATCATGACCCGGGTGCCGCTGGAAGTGCTATTTGTGGCCGGCTTCCTGTGCTCGCTGGTGCAGTTCTGTCTCTATCCGTTGGCCGTGGCTTTTTCCAACGACCACGTCGAGGGTGATCGCCGGGTGTCGCTCACCGCGATGTTGCTGGTGACCTATGGGGTGGGCGCGAGTATCGGGCCGTTGCTGGCCGGTGTGGTGATGAAGCTGTTTGGCAACCAGATGCTCTATGCGTTCTTCAGCTTGTGCGCGTTGATCCTGGTCTGGCGCATTCGCCCCAAGGCTGTGACCAACCTGCATCAGGTGGACGACGCGCCGCTGCATCACGTGGCGATGCCCGACAGTATGTCCAGTTCGCCATTGGTGGCGGCCCTTGACCCGCGTGTAGATGAGCAGGTGGTCCAGGACCAGATGCAAACGACCGTGCCTGAACCTGCGCCCGAAGCTGAGCCTGAGGTAGAGCCACAATCTGAATCCGAGCCACCGGAGCATCCCGACCCGGATGATCATCCGCATGACCTGAGCCGGGCCCGTCCCTGAAACGAAAAAACGGGCAGTTCCCCAAGGAGCTGCCCGTTTTTTTGTGCCGCGCGTTTGGCGCTTACATGTCGTCGTCTTTATCGAACCGTCGCGCCTCGCGCTGCAGTTGGTAGACAAAACGCTCGACCTGGCGCTGTACCAGGCCACTCATGTTGTGGAAGCGCACACCGGCAAAGGTGGTGTTGATCTTTTCTTCGAAGTGCAGGTAACGCAACTCCACCGCGGTAGTCATGCTGCCGAAGGGCAGGGCGGCGATAAAACGGTCATAGACCTGGCCCAGTTGCAGGCGCTCGGAGATGTCACCTTCAAAACGCAACTTGCAGCCGGTGGCGGAAATGTCCAGCAACTTGCCGCTGATAGGCGCCTTGAGTTTCTCGCCGCCCATTTCGATATTCACCAGTTGCGCCAGTTTCAGCGCTGCACGAAAGGCGTTGCGGCGCTGATGGTAGACCACTTCTTCAGGCAGGCTGCCCTTATAGATGCGGTGGCCGTCCAGGGCGCCGATGGTCAGGGCGCCATTGCTCTCCCAGGCCACGCGCACGCCTTCGTGAAAGCCTTCGATGCGAAAGGCCTCGCCATTTTCCAGGTAGCGTTCACCTTCGGGTGGAATCATCTCGTCCAGGCTCAGCGTCTTGCTGTCCTTGTCGACATCCACCAGGTAGCTCTGGAAGCGCTGGTTGCGTTCGTGGAAGGTAATGATCAGGGGGTCGTGGCTCTCTTGCAGCAGCCGCAAGGTGCCGGCAATTTCCAGAGGTGTGGTAAGGACCTTGGGTGGCTGCGGAGCATCTTCCGCGCTAAGGGTGTTGAACACGGCTCTTCCATCTCCAGACAAAATACGACTACACGCAAGAACCGGCATTTTGCCAGCATGTGGCGCGCCTTGATAGGGCGCGCGATAAACCGGCGTCAGGCTTGGCTGAGGGTGCTGGGCTTGACCAGCCGGGAAGTGGAACCCTGGGCGTTGTACAGTGCTGGAGGTTCGCCGCCATGCAGGATGCGCAACTGGTTGGCGGTGGTGGCTTGCTGCAGTTGGATCGACTGGCCGTTGAGTACATTGGCCTCTTGGCAGTTGATCAACAACTGATTGAGCGCGGTGCTCTGGGCCAGCAACTGGTCACCGACCGAAGAATGGCTGGCCAACTGCTCCAGGCCGCTGTGGTCGGCGGGCAGGCCCAGGCTGAGCAGGATCTGGCTGCGTTTCTGGCCGTGTTGTTCAAGCAGGATGATCAGCGATTGCTTGCGTGCCAGGATGTCTTCCAGCAGGCGCATGTCGCGCCCGCACAGGGCAACGAATTCGTCTTGAAGCAGCTCCAGCAGGTGTTGCGCGGGAGCCAGGTCTTCAGTGATCAGTTGCAGCAGATTTTCGTCGTGCATGGCTGGCCTTGGGTTTTAAGCGTCCAAAAGCCCGGCGCAGGCCTTTGCCTAGCGCTCGGCTTTGATGATTTTGCTGGCTAAACGGTCGTTGTCGATCTGATAGCTGCCATCGGCAATCGCCTGCTTCAACTCGGCCACACGGGCTTTATTGACAACCGGCTGATCGCGCAGCGAGTCCGTGATCTTCTGCAACTGTTGAGCCTCATTGCTCAAATGCACCGATTCGCCACTTTGGGTCGATGCGGTTTGTTCTGCCTTGGCGGGCAGCGCCGGGGCCTTGGCTTCAACGCTGTCCTTGGCCGCGCTGGTGCGCGTGCCGCCGGGCGTTGGCTGGGCGTTATTCAATCGGCTGAAATCAATGACCATGTTAAAAAACCTCTGGGTATTTGGACGCTTGCCATGTTTTCGGCCATACCCGGACAAACTTTAGGCTCGATCGACAATAAACCTATGCACAGCGACATCGTGTGCACAGTGTAGGAAAAGCCAGCGTCCCACGCCAGTGATCTATAGCGCGACCTCCACTTGGCCCGGAGCCGTTACCCGGGCTTTGATCACACGCTTGGAATTGAGGTTTTTCACGCGGATCTGCTCGCTCATCCCGCCATTGGCCAGGGCTTCCCCCGGCATTTTCACGTTCAGGCCGCCACTGCTGGCGGATATCACCACATGGTCACCTTTGCGCACGACTTCGGCCTGTTCCAGGTGAACCAGGGTGATGACTTGGTCGGTGACCATTGGTCGGGTCAATTTTTGCCCCACGGCCTGGTCCACCGAGGTGAGGTAGCCCTGGCTGATCTGGCTGATGTCTCGTTCACGCAGGGCAACGTCTTCAAAGCCGATGATGCCGGTGCGCTTGAGTGGGCGGGTGACGGTCACCACCTCGCGAAACAGGCGGACCTGGGCCGGCACGAATACGGTCCAGGGCGAGCTGCCGTCACAGCGTACGCGCACGGTCACACGGCCAATGGGCTGGGCCGGGCTTTCCAGGGAGCCTGTCAATTCCTTGTCACACATGGGCATGCGCAAGCGTGGGTCCAACTGGTTGACCTGGATTTCATAACGGCCCGGTGTCTGGGTGGTCGCCAGATAATCTTCTACAGTGAACTCAAGAAAGCCTTGAGTGACGCCGATAAGCAGATCAGGCAAGGTGACGTTGTCGGCACGGGCCTGGTGGCCTGTGCCCAAGGCAAGCAACGCCAACGCCATCCAGGCGCAGAGCAATCTGCGGTACTGTGGCGAGCGAAGGCGTCGGGAAACTGTCGTTTTGATGTCCATGGCCAATAAAAAGCAAAGCGCGTGCCGTTTCGTGTTGGGTGCGCGTCGTACCCGTAAGTTTTGTAGCGTAGGAGTCTGGGCATGGCGGGTGTAATGGATTCAGTGAACCAGCGCACACAGCTGGTAGGGCAGAATCGCCTGGAGTTGTTGCTGTTTCGACTCGATGGCAAGCAGCTATATGGCATCAACGTCTTCAAGGTGCGGGAGGTGCTGCAATGCCCAAAACTCACCATAATGCCCAAGTCCAACCCGGTCGTGTGTGGCGTGGCCAGCATCCGTGGCGCGACGATTCCGATTCTTGACCTGGCGATGGCCACCGGTTCTGCGGGCTTGCAGGATCGTGAAAACCCGTTTGTGATCATCACGGAATACAACACCAAGACCCAGGGTTTCCTGGTGCGTTCGGTGGAACGGATCGTCAACATGAACTGGGAAGAAATCCATCCACCACCCAAGGGCACCGGGCGCGATCACTACCTCACGGCGGTGACGCGGGTCGATAACCAGTTGGTGGAAATCATCGACGTGGAGAAGATCCTGGCGGAAGTGGCGCCGACTTCGGAGCATATTTCGGTAGGCGTCGTGGATGAACAGACCCAGCAAAAGGCCGTGTCCCTGCGAGTGTTGACGGTGGATGACTCCTCGGTGGCGCGCAAGCAGGTGTCCCGTTGCCTGCAGACCGTCGGTGTCGAGGTGGTGGCGCTCAATGATGGTCGCCAGGCCCTGGACTATCTGCGCAAGCTGGTCGATGAAGGCAAGAAGCCGGAAGAAGAATTCCTGATGATGATTTCCGACATCGAGATGCCGGAAATGGACGGCTACACCCTCACGGCCGAGATACGCAACGACCCACGCATGCAAAAATTGCATATCATCCTGCATACTTCATTGTCCGGTGTATTCAACCAGGCAATGGTCAAGAAGGTCGGTGCCGATGACTTCCTGGCCAAATTCCGTCCTGATGACCTGGCCTCCCGGGTCGTCGAACGGATCAAATCTGCAGATCACGGCTAGGGGCTTTCTCCCTGGCGGTCACACGAGTTAAGAGGCGGTTTCATTGTCTACGGGTAATTTGGATTTCGAACAGTTCCGGGTATTCCTGGAAAAAGCCTGTGGCATATTGCTCGGTGAAAACAAGCAATATCTGGTATCAAGCCGTCTCAACAAATTGATGGAACAGCAGGGCATCAAGTCCCTGGGCGAGTTGGTGCAGCGCATCCAGGGCCAGCCGCGCAGCGGGCTCAAGGAAATGGTGGTCGATGCCATGACCACCAACGAAACCTTGTGGTTTCGTGACACCTATCCCTTTGAGGTGCTCAAGAACAAGGTCTTGCCCGAGGCAATCAAGGCCAGCCCTGGCCAGCGCTTGCGCATCTGGTCGGCGGCGTGTTCGTCGGGGCAGGAACCGTATTCGCTGTCGATGTCCATCGATGAGTTCGAGCGGACCAACATGGGCCAGTTGAAGGCAGGGGTGCAAATTGTTGCCACTGACTTGTCCGGCACCATGCTGACCAACTGCAAGACCGGTGAGTACGACAGCCTGGCCCTGGGGCGCGGTTTGTCCCAGGAACGCCTGCAGCGTTACTTTGACCCCAAGGGCGCCGGCCGCTGGGCGATCAAGGCGCCGATCAAGAGTCGCGTGGAGTTCCGCTCGTTCAACCTGCTGGACAGCTACGCCAGCCTCGGCAAGTTCGACATCGTGTTTTGCCGCAACGTCTTGATCTACTTCTCGGCTGAAGTGAAGAAAGACATCCTGTTGCGTATCCACGGTACGCTCAAGCGCGGTGGCTATCTGTTCCTCGGCGCGTCCGAAGCGTTGAACGGCTTGCCGGATCATTACCAGATGGTGCAGTGCAGCCCGGGCATTATTTACCAGGCCAAATAACGGCCAACCCAAAATGTGGGAGTGGGCTTATGTGGGAGCGGGCTTGCTCGCGAAGACGGTAGATCAGTTGGTTGATACTTGACTGACACACCGCTTTCGCGAGCAAGCCCGCTCTTATCAAACATAAAATAAGCTACTGATTTTAAAGGGTTAAAAAACATCTCTAAAAGCTGATATTTCGTAGGCGCCCCCAGTTTTCTGCGCGACAGCGCTACGTCGAAGAGGTAGTTGGGACTCCCACCTTTGATCTTCATCCAGACTGAAATCCCGGATCCACTGCCAATCCCCTGTGGGAGCTGTCGAGCTTTAGCGAGGCTGCGATGGCGGCGGCAC
>NZ_JAHIDY010000057.1:0-29426 GCF_018732265.1 Pseudomonas sp. TAE6080 | reverse complement strand
GTATCAAATGTACTGACTGATACACCGCATTCGCGAGCAAGCCCGCTCCCACATTTTTGATCGGCGGTGTAGTTAGTATTGATCCTGGCGCGGCAGGCGCTGGGACAGTTCATCGAGCAGCTTCTGTTCGCGCTTGTCTTCCAGAGCGCGCGCTTCGTCGATGTAACGCTGCACCAGCTTGCGCAGGCCTTCGACCCGGGCGTAGGCCTGTTGCCAGCCTTCGCGGGCCTTGTCGAGGTTGTTCTGGTGCCAGGCCAGGCTCTGGCGCTGCTGGCCGACGGCGCTTTCCAGTTGATTGAGAAAGTGCTGGTAGTTCATCAGCCACTGCCCGGAAACGCCCTTGCTGCCGCGATCGATCCACTGCTGCTGGTATTCCCCGCGAAAGCGCTCAAGGTCGCCCAGTTTGCTCTCGGCCAGGCGCACCTGGCCCTGGAAATGCCCCAGGCGTTGGGCGGCGGTGCGTTCGGCGCTTTCGGCCATCTCCACCACCGGCGCAAGACGCGCGGCGCGACTGCTGGCCATGGGAGGTTAGCCGCCAGGCGCTGGTGCAAACACCGACGCCAGGTGCGCTTCGCTTTCGGCCATGCTGATGTTGTCGTTCAGGCCCTGGCGCAGGTAGGTCACCAGTTGCGGTTGCAGGGCAATCGCCAGGTCGGTCTCGCGGTCGCCACCGGCGACATAGGCGCCGACGCTGATCAAGTCGCGACTCTGCTGGTAGCGCGACCACAACTGCTTGAACTGCTGGGCGCGGACCATGTGCTCGGCGCTGACCACCGACGGCATGACCCGGCTGATGGACGCTTCGATATCGATGGCCGGGTAATGCCCTTCCTCGGCCAGGCGCCGGGACAGCACGATGTGCCCGTCAAGCACGCCCCGCGCCGAGTCGGCAATCGGGTCCTGCTGGTCATCGCCTTCGGACAGCACGGTGTAGAACGCCGTGATCGAACCACCACCGGCCTCGGCATTACCGGCACGCTCCACCAGCTTGGGCAGCTTGGCGAAGACCGATGGCGGATAGCCTTTGGTCGCGGGCGGCTCGCCAATAGCCAGGGCAATTTCCCGCTGGGCCTGGGCGAAACGCGTGAGGGAGTCCATCAGCAACAGGACATTCTTGCCCTTGTCGCGGAAATATTCGGCAATCCGCGTGCAATACATCGCGGCACGCAGGCGCATCAATGGCGCATCGTCCGCCGGTGACGCCACCACCACGGAACGCTTGAGGCCTTCTTCACCCAGGATGTGCTCGATGAATTCCTTCACCTCACGGCCCCGCTCACCGATCAGGCCAACCACGATGATGTCGGCCTCGGTAAAGCGCGTCATCATGCCCAGCAGCACACTCTTGCCCACGCCGGTACCGGCAAACAGGCCCAGGCGCTGGCCGCGACCGACCGTCAATAAACCGTTGATACAACGAATACCCACGTCCAGCGGCTGGCTGATCGGGTTGCGCTTGAGCGGGTTGATGGTCGGGCCGTCCATCGGCACCCAGTCTTCGGCCTTCATCCCGCCCTTGCCGTCCAGCGCACGGCCGGCGCCATCCAGCACGCGGCCGAGCATGCTCATGCCCATCGGCAGGCGCCCGGTGTCAGCCAGCGGCACCACGCGTGCGCCCGGCGCAATACCGGCGAGGCTGCCCACGGGCATCAGGAAGATCTTGCTGCCGGAAAAGCCCATGACTTCGGCTTCCACCTGCACCGGGTGGTAGCTGTCGTCGTTGATCACCAGGCAGCGGCTGCCCATGGCCGCGCGCAGGCCTTCGGCTTCCAGGGTCAGGCCGACCATGCGCAGCAGGCGACCCTCAAGGATCGGCTGGCCAGGCAACTCGGTGGCTTCGATATAACCCCCCAGGCGCTTGGCAAAGCTGGTGCGGTCAAGGCGCATCCGGCGCGTCCAGGTCAATATTCAGGTCCGGCGCCGCCGGATGCAGCGCCTGTTCATGGAGCTGGTCGAACAACTTGGCCATGATCTGCGTGATGCGGGTTTCGACGGTGGCATCGATGCGGCTGTGCTCGGTCTCGACCCGGCAACCACCGGGCTGCAACGCGGCATCCTCGACGATGCGCCAGGTTTCCTCGTGACGCTCGCGCAGGGCTTTGACCTGCTCGAAATCCTGCGGGTTGATATACAGCCGCACATTGCCGACGCCCAGGGGCAACAGCTTGAGGGCTTCGCGCATGACGCTTTCGATCTGGCTGGAGTCCAGCACCAGCTCACGCTGGATGACCTGGCGGGTGATGTGCTGCACCAGATCCACCATGGCCTTTTCCAACTGCGAGTCCTGCTCGGCGATCGGCGCAAACAGGTTGCCCATCAGCCGTTCGAGGCTGGCCAGTTTCACAACAAGGGCCGCGTCAGCTTCCTGGCGAACCTTGAGGGTGGTGCTGTGGAATCCCTCTTTCTCGCCCGTGGCAAAGCCTTCGTTGTAAGCCTCCTGGCGGATGCTTTCGAGCTCTTCGAGGGTCAGTGGCTGGACTTCCTCCAGCGGCACTTCTTCCATTTCCACCGGGGTTTCTACCACGGGTTCCGGCTCGGGTTCGGGCCGGTGCGGGTCGAAGCTGGGCAGCGACCAGACGTCGAACCCGCCGACGTCCCGGGCGCGAATCAGGTCGCTGGGCGTCTCATCATTGTTCGACATGCGCTGCGCCTTAGATCATTTCTTCGCCGCCCTTCCCGCCGAGAACGATTTCTCCGGCTTCGGCCATACGGCGGGCAATGGTGAGGATTTCTTTCTGTGCGGTTTCCACGTCGCTGACGCGCACCGGGCCCTTGGCTTCGAGGTCGTCGCGCAACAGTTCGGAGGCGCGCTTGGACATGTTCTTGAAGATCTTTTCCTTGACGCCCTCGTCCGAGCCCTTGAGGGCCAGCACCAGCACATCGGAGGAGACTTCGCGCAGCAACGCCTGGATGCCACGGTCGTCGACATCGGACAGGTTGTTGAACACGAACATCAGGTCTTCGATCTGCACCGACAAGGTATCGTCGATTTCGCGGATCGAGTCCATCAACTGGCCTTCGACCGAGCTGTCGAGGAAGTTCATGATATCGGCCGCGCGCTTGATACCGCCCAGGGTGGTGCGTGCTGCGTTGGAGTTGCCGGAGAACTGCTTCTCCAGGATCGTGTTCAGTTCTTTCAAGGCCGCTGGCTGCACGGTATTCAACGACGAGACGCGCAGGATGATATCCAGGCGCACCTTGTGGTCGAAATGGCCAAGCACTTCGCCGGCCTGGTCCGGGTCCAGATAAGCCACGACAATCGCCTGGATCTGCGGGTGCTCGTAACGGATCACGTCCGCCACCGCGCGCGGTTCCATCCACTTGAGGCTGTCGAGGCCGCTGGTGTTGCCGCCCAGCAGGATACGGTCGATCAGGCCATTGGCCTTGTCTTCGCCCAGGGCCGAGGTGAGCATCTTGCGGATGTAGCTGTCGGAGCCGACGCCCAGGCTGGTCTGGTCGCCGACGATTTCGACGAACTCGCTCATCACCTGCTCGACCTGCTCGCGGTGCACATTGCGCATCTGCGCCATCGCCACGCCGACCCGTTGCACTTCCTTGGGGCCCATATGGCGCAGCACTTGGGCCGCGTCGGTCTCACCCAGGGACAGCAGCAGCACGGCGGCTTTGTCGACCTTGGTCAGCTTGGCAACAGAGGCTCGATTATCACTCATCTGCGTTGATCCACTCTTTCACGACCTGGGCCACACGACCCGGGTCTTCTGCCACCAGACTTTTGATTGCATTCAACTGCGCGTCATACCCTTCGCTCGGGCTTGGCAGCAGAATGCTCTGCGGCCCGCCGAGGCTGACGCGGTCGTTGGCCAGTTCGCCATCCAGGCCGCCCATGCCACCCAACTCGACATCGCCGAACGGCGCCAACTGCTTCTTGCCGTGGCCGGTGATGTTGTTGAGCACAGGGCGCAACACGCCGAACACCAGCACCAGGATGAACAACACGCCCAAAACCTGTTTGACGACGTCCCAGAACCAGGGCTGAGAGTAAAACGGAATATCGGCGATCACCTCACCGCGCTCCTGGGAGAACGGCATGTTGATCACGCTGACGCTGTCGCCACGGCTGGCATCGAAGCCCACGGCGTCCTGCACCAGGCGGGTGAAGCGCGCCAATTCATCGGCGGTCCACGGGGCGCGGGTGGTTTCACCGTTGGCGGCGTTGATCTTGACTTGGTCATCCACCACCACCGACACCGACAGGCGGTTCAAGCGCCCTTGCTGTTGCTTGGTGTGGCTGATGGAGCGGTCCAGTTCGAAGTTTTTCGTCGATTGCGAACGCTTGTCGGCGGGATACGGCGCGAGCATCGGCTGGCCGGTGGCCGGGTCCATGATCTGCTGACCATTGGCGTCCAACAGCGGCTGGCCGGGCTGGATCGCGCTGGCGGTCGCGGCGGCGCCACCGGTGGTTTGCGGGGCACTGGCCGGGGCTGGCGGCTGATTGCTCAGGGCACCGGGTACGCCTTGCGGAGGACCATTGGCGGCGGTGCGTTGTTCGCTGGTCGATTGTTCGCTGCGCAGGGCCGGCTGGTCCGGGTTGAACTGCTCGGAGGTCGATTCGACGGCGCTGAAATCCACGTCGGCGGACACTTCAGCCTTGTAGCGGTCATTGCCCAACACCGGTTGCAGGATGTTGTGCACACGCTGGGTGAGCATGCTTTCCATGCGACGGCTGTAGTCGAACTGCTTGCCGGCCATGGTCAGCGCGGAGTTTTCCGCCTGGTCGGAGAGCAGGTTGCCCTTTTGGTCGACCACGGTGATCTGTGACTTGCTCAGCTCCGGAACGCTGGTCGCCACCAGATTGACGATGGCCAGGACCTGGCCCGGCTCCAGGGAGCGGCCAGCAAACAACTCGACCAATACCGAGGCGCTGGGCTTGCGCTCATCACGCACAAACACCGAGCTTTTCGGGATCGCCAGGTGCACACGGGCGCCCTTGACGTTGTTCAGGCTGGCGATGGTCCGTGCCAGCTCGCCTTCCAGGCCGCGACGGTAGCGGGTGGCTTCCATGAACTGGCTGGTACCCAGGCCCTGGTCTTTATCGAGAATCTCAAAACCGATGTTGCCATCGGTCGGCGCCACACCTGCACCGGCCAGTTTCAGGCGGGCACGGGCCACGTCGTCGGCCTTGACCAGCAAGGCACCGGAGTTGGGCTCCACGGTGTAGGCGATATCGGAAGCGGCCAGGGTTTCCATGACCTGCTTGGCATCCATCCCCGCCAGGCTGCCATAGAGCGGCCGGTAATCGGGTTGCTGGGACCACAACACCACGGCAAAACCAATCGCCACGCTGGCAGCCAGGCCGACCATCAGGCCCACCTGACGCAACATGGTCATTTCGGAGAGGTTTTCCAGGAACGACAGGCCAAACAGCGGCGGCTTGCCGTCTGTCTTGGCGGGTACGTTATCCACGACTGCTTCTGCCATGACTTAAATCTCGTCCTTAAACCGGCATCTGCATGATGTCTTGATAAGCCTGAACCAGCTTGTTACGCACCTGGGTCAGGGCCTGGAAGGAAACGCTGGCCTTTTGCGAGGCGATCATCACGTCGGTGAGGTCCACGCCACTCTTGCCGATTTCGAAGGCGGTCGACAGCTGGCTGGATGCCTGCTGGGTATCGCTGACTTTGTTGATGGCTTGGCCGAGCATATCGGCAAAGCTGCTTTGGCCCAATTCCGGCGCTTGCACGACGGATTTCGGCTGGGACATGGCGTCCATTTGCATGGATCGCATATCCAACATCAACCGATTGAACTCAACACCTTGGCTCATGAACTTCTCTCTCCGACGACCCGCAATTTTTTGACACTACGCAGCGGTTAGTACGGGTGGTGCAACAAGGGTGCCAGCTCCATGGCAACTTGTAAGAAAAGCCGACAAACCTTGTCAGCTGATGTGTATCTCAGCTGGCGAAAAGGAACGCTTCCACATCCATTCCGGCATCGCGCATTTGCGCCAGCTTGTAGCGCAAGGTGCGTGGGCTGATGCCCAGGCGCTCGGCAGCCTCTTTGCGGCGGCCGCGCTCGGCGCGCAGGGTGTCGATGATCATCTGGAATTCGCGGCGGCGCAGGTCGTCGCCCAGGCCACCGGCTGT
The DNA here is from genome assembly GCF_018732265.1 of Pseudomonas sp. TAE6080. NCBI lineage: Bacteria > Pseudomonadati > Pseudomonadota > Gammaproteobacteria > Pseudomonadales > Pseudomonadaceae > Pseudomonas > Pseudomonas sp. TAE6080. The sequence goes on along the minus strand of NZ_JAHIDY010000057.1, from coordinate 23,319 downwards.
TTCTGCCGGAACGCTTTCAACCGGCGCCGGAACCAGGCTCGGCATGGGCGCAGCGCCCGCGCCGATGGCCAGGCAGAAGTCCTGGGGCTGGATCAGGCCGCCCTGCTGCAAAATCAGCGCGCGCTGGATCGCGTTGTCCAGCTCGCGCACGTTGCCGGGCCATGGGTAGCTGATCAGGCAAGCCTTGGCCTCGGCCGACAGGCGCGCCTGGGCGTGCTTCATTTTATTGACGTGCTTGCTCAACAGGCGCTCGGCCAGCGGCACGATGTCGGCCGGGCGTTCACGCAGCGGGCGCCAGGCCAACGGGAAAACCGAGAGCCGGTAGAACAAGTCTTCACGAAAGCGCCCTGCCGCCACTTCGCCGGCGAGGTCACGGTTGGTGGTGGCAACCACGCGAATATCCAGCTGGATCGGCTTGCGCGCACCCACCCGCTCCACTTCGCGCTCTTGCAACACGCGCAGCAACTTGGCTTGCAGGCCCAGGGGCATTTCCGAGATTTCGTCGAGCAGGATGGTGCCGCCGTCGGCCTGTTCAAACTTGCCGGCCTGGGCCGCGATGGCGCCGGTGAAGGAGCCTTTTTCATGACCGAACAAGGTCGCTTCAAGCATGTTGTCGGGGATCGCCGCACAGTTGATCGCGATAAACGGCTGGCTGGCCCGGTGGGATTGCTGGTGGATGTAGCGCGCCAGCACTTCCTTGCCGGTGCCGGACTCACCAGAGATCAGCACCGTGGAGTCGCTGCGGGCGACCTTGGCCGCCAGCTCCAGCAATTGCGTACTGGCCGGCTCGAAGGCAATCGGTCCCTCGCCGTCTGCGGCACCGATCACCCCCAGGGCGTGACGCGCCACCAGTTCGATCAGGGCCTTGGGCTCGAATGGCTTGACCAGATAGTCTGCCGCGCCCTGGCGCATGGCATCGACCGCGCGCTCTACCGCGCCGTGAGCGGTCATCAACAACACCGGCAATTGCGGCTGGCGCGCACGCAACAGGCCGAGCAACTGGTGGCCGTCCATACCGGGCATGTTGACGTCGCTGACCACCAGGCTGAAGGACTCTTGCTCCACCGCCTCCAAGGCTTCCTCGGCCGAACCGACCGCCCGATAGTCATGGCCCGCCAACAACAGCGTGTCAGCCAGTGCTTCACGCAGGGCGCGATCGTCTTCAACCAGTAAAACCTTGATAGCCATTTATCCTTACTCCGCGCTTGCCGCGCCTGAAAACAGCGGCAGCGTTATCAATGCACAGGTGCCGCGCCCCACACGGGAGCGCAACTGCAATTCTCCCTGATGCGCACGGGCCACTGCCTTGACCACGGTCAGCCCCAGGCCGGTCCCGTTGGTTTTGGTGGTAAAGAAGGGTTCACCCAGGCGCTGCAACACCAGCGGATCAATCCCGCTACCGCTGTCGCTGATGCACAGGCGCAGGGTTTGCTCGCGGCTGTACAGGTGCACTTTGAGGCGCGCTGCCGGGCCGCTGGCCTGGCTGGCGTTTTCGATCAGGTTGAGCAGCGCGCCCACCAGGGTGTCGCGATTGCACAGCAATTCGCCCCAGTGGCTATCGCACTGCCAGCGCACCGAGGCTTCCTGGACATGGGTGGCGGCAGCGGCCTGCAACGACTGCATCAAGGCGGCGGGCGTGACGCGATCAGTCAGCGGCAACTCGCCCCGGGCGAACACCAGCATGTCGCGCACCTGGTGCTCCAACTCATGCAGGCGCTCCTTGAGGCGCCCGGCGAAACGCTGATGGGTGGCGGCCGGCAATTGCTCATCAGTCAAATGACTGGCGTAGATCAACGCGGCCGACAACGGCGTGCGGATCTGATGCGCCAGAGAAGCGACCATCCGCCCCAGGGACGACAGGCGCTCATGACGCGCCAATTGGTCCTGCAGGTGACGGGTTTCTGTCAGGTCGTTGAGCAGCACCAGTTGGCCGGGCTCAGCGTCCAGGGAGCGGGTGGCGATGGACAGGCGGCGCCCATCCTTGAGGGAGATTTCATGGCCGTCGTCTTCACGAGGGGCAAAGCAGCGGGTGATGACATGGCGCCACAGCTCGCCTTCCAGCGGCAGGCCCAGCAGGTCGCAGGCCGCGGGGTTGGCTTCGCGCACGCGGCCTTGGTCATCGATCACGATCACGCCGCCAGGCAGCAGGTCGAGCAGGTTTTGCAGACGGTTGGCCAGGCGTTCTTTCTCGGCCAGCTCTTCCATGCGCTGGGCACTGACCACCGCCAACTCGCCCTTGAGCTCCGAAACCCGGGCTTCCAGCAGGCTGTAGGAGTCAGTCAACTGGCTGGACATCTGGCTGAACAGCGAAAACGCCTGCTCAAGCCCTTGCCGGCTGATCTGCTCTACGGACGGGACAAGTCCCTGGGTGTCGGGGACTGAAGAAAGTTGGGCGGCGTGGGGCATCGTGCTCTCTCGCTTGGCTGACCGTCAGTTAAACGGAACGTTGCGAGTGCTGTAGCAATACCCGTGCCGAAAAAAAACCGCTGATTAATCAGCGGTTTGGAAAACAGGCGTCAATCATCCGCCTGTTCATCTCCTTCACGACGGCTCATGCCGTACTTGCGCATCTTCTCCACCAGCGTGGTGCGGCGGATGCGCAGGCGCTCGGCGGCGCGGGCGACGATGCCATTGGCGTCGTCCAGCGCCTGCTGGATCAGCCCTTGTTCCAGGCTGCCGAGGTAGTCCTTCAGGTCCAGGCCTTCGGGCGGCAACATGGCGTTGGCACCGAAGTCCGGGGTGTGGCCGTTGATCGCCACGCGCTCTTCCAGATCACTGCGCAGGCTGTCCACCAATTGCTCGTCTTCGTCGTCGACGTAGCGGAATTTTTTCGGCAACTCGACCACGCCGATCACCCCGTACGGATGCATGATCGCCATGCGCTCCACCAGGTTGGCCAGCTCGCGTACGTTGCCCGGCCAGCCGTGGCGGCACAGGGACATGATCGCGGCAGAGTTGAAACGGATCGAGCCGCGCTTTTCGTGCTCCATGCGCGAGATCAGTTCGTTCATCAGCAACGGGATGTCTTCCACACGCTCGCGCAGCGGAGCCATCTCGATAGGGAATACGTTGAGGCGGTAGTACAGGTCTTCGCGGAAGCTGCCGACCTCGATCATGCTTTCGAGGTTCTTGTGCGTGGCCGCGATGATGCGCACGTCGACGCTCTGGGTCTTGTTGCTGCCCACGCGCTCGAAGGTACGCTCCTGCAACACACGCAGCAGCTTGACCTGCATCGGCAGCGGCATATCGCCGATTTCGTCGAGGAACAGGGTGCCGCCGTTGGCCAGCTCAAAACGCCCGGCACGGCTGGTGATCGCCCCGGTAAAGGCGCCCTTCTCGTGGCCGAACAATTCGCTTTCGAGCAGCTCTGCAGGGATTGCCCCGCAGTTGACCGGCACGAAAGGTCCGTCACGGCGCTTGGAGTGGTAATGCAGGTTACGCGCGACCACTTCCTTGCCGGTGCCGGACTCGCCGAGGATCAACACGCTGGCGTCGGTATCGGCCACTTGCCGCATCATCTGGCGCACGTGCTGGATGGCACGACTGGTGCCGACCAGGCTGCGGAACAGGTTGGGTTCGCGGTGACGGCCACGCTCGCGGGCCTGGTCGTACATCTCGCGATAGACCTGGGCACGGTGCAGGGAGTCGAGCAATTTGCTGTAGCTGGGGGGCATTTCCAGGGTGGAAAGCACTCGGCGGCGCTGGTCTTCCGGCAAGTCCACGGAAGAAATATCGCCCATTAGCAACACGGGAAGGAACTCATCCCAGGTTGAGAGTGTCTTTAACAGGCCTAGAACTGCGCCAGGAGCGTTTACCGTCCCGATCAGCACACAGATGACTTCACGGCTCGATGACAAAGAGCTGACCGCCTGCTGCCAATCGTGGCTGCCGCAGGGCAAATTTTCTTCGCCAAGAAAATTCAAAATCACCGCCAGGTCGCGGCGGCGAACGCTATCGTCATCGATTAGCAGAATTTTGGTTTCACGCCACATGCAATAGCAACTTCCCTAGTAAAACTCTAATGCCCTCGAATCGGGGCAATCTAGATTGCTGTAGGCATTTTCTGCGCTACGGCCATCTGACGTCTGAAAATAGCACTAGTTAAGTCAAAAAAGACTGCACAGTCAAATTTATGACGCGCTATGTTCGGATTAACTGAGCCAGATCAGCCGAACAGATGGTAAACCTTTGACGCATTTTTCGCTTGGTTGATCTGCGACATCTCTTCAAAAATCGCCTGGCGCTCGCCGGTCGTCACTTCCAGCAACTGCTGGTAGACCGCTAACAGGCTCTCCAACTTCTCCCGTAGCGCGCCCTCGTCCACCGGCGCTTCGCTGAGCACCTCGTCGATCCAGACACGGCAACCCATGTCCAATTCGCTGATCGCATCCCAATTGCGCTCTGCCAACGCGCCAACCAAAGCGTCGCGGGTTTCGTCAATCCGTTGCAGTGCGTGGCTCATGCTGTGTTCCTCAAGGCCGGCGGCCTTATTGTGGCGCGATGGCATCCCAGCCACTTTTGACAGTAATCAACAAACGCGCGACTTCGTCGATCATGTCGGCATCGTTGACGCCATTGGCCTCAACCAGACGGTTACTCATGTACTCGTACAACGCATCCAATTGCTGCACCGCCGCTGGATCCTCGGCTTTTTCCGGCTCCAGGCCATCACGCAGGCCGGAGATGATTTCAATCGCCTTGCCCAGCATCAGGCCCTTCTGGGCGATATCACCACGGCTCAATGCGCCTTTGGCCTGAGCCATGCGATCGAGGCCGCCTTCCATCAGCATCTGCACCAGACGGTGTGGGCTGGCTTCGGAGATTTGGGCGTGGGAATTGACCTTCTGGTATTGGCGAAGGGCTCTCATAGGGTTCATGTTGCTACCTCGTAACAGGCCACAGTCAAATAGGTTTGCTTAAGTAGTTTTTCGACTGTACCGAGAAAAACTTTAATCCCTCACCGAGTGCCCGGGCCCTTTTTCAGGGCCTGCGGGCGCACCATCCATCAGTTCGACTTAGGATTGTTCAACGAGTTGAGGGTGGTCATGATGCTGGAACTGCGGGAGTTGATCTGCGCGATCATGGTGTCCATGGCGGTGTACTTGGCCGACAGGGATTTCTGCAGGGCGTCCATGCGGCGGTCCAGGTCGGCCTTTTCAGTGGTCAGATCAGTCAGCTTGTTGTTGAGATCTGTCGCACGGGTCGCCAGGGTGCCGGTGGTACCGACATAGCTGCTGGTCGCCTTGTTCATGCGCGTGATCAGGCCGGTATCACCAGTGAACATCTTGGCAATGTCGCCAGCGCCCTTGATCACGGCCTTGTCCCAGGTCTTGTCTTCCAGGCTCAGCAAGCCGGTTTTCTGGTCAGTGGTGATGCCCATCTGGGCCAGGCTGGTCATGCTGCCCGCGCCCTTGCCGTTGACCAGCTCGGAACGCAGGCTGGAGACCAACTGACGCATCGACGCATCACCGGTCAAGGCCCCCGCCGTGGTGGTGGAGGCATCGCCGGTGGCGGTGACCTTGGTCTGGGTGTTGATGGCAGTCATCAGCGCGTTGTAGGCGGTGACGAACGACTGCACCGAGGTCTTCAGGGTGTCGGTGTTGCTGGCTACGGTAAGCGTGACATTCTTTTTCAGGTCACCATCCAGCAGTTCCAGGGTCACGCCGCTGATCGCGGAAGTGATCTTGTTGCTGGTGGACTCCATCTCGATGCCGTCGATGGAGTATTTGGCATTCACCGGCGCCGCACCCTTGTCATAACCGACTGCCAGCTCCGAATTACCACTCAAAGTAATGTCAGTGTCCTTACCACTGGTATTGGAGGTCAGTACCAGACGCCCGCCGCTGGAGTCGCTCAGTACGTTGGCGCTGATGCCTTGGGCAGAGAGCTGAGTATTGATGGATTCGCGGACCTCCTGCAGGGTCGCGCCACCCGGCACCAATACATCGTAGCTTTTACCCGACTGGGTAATCGTCAGCGTCTGAGTCTCATCGCTAGCGTTGGCCTTGCCCGAGGCGCCACCTTCGATGACTTTGCTGGAGACCTTGGACGAGGTCGCCAGATTCTCAACCTTAAGGATGTATTTGCCAGGGGCCGCGCCGTCACCCAGGGTGACCTTGGCGTTTTTTTCTTCGGAGGTAGTGGCGGCCAGGCCGTTGAAGGCGGACTGGTTGTTCAACTTGGTGATTGCCGCCTGGTAGGCTTCCAGCGCCGTTTTTACCGACCCCACGGCCGACAGCTTGACGGTGGCGTCTTTCTGCTGGGCGGTGATCTGCGCCTCTTTGGGCGCGCGCTCGGCCCCCACCAACGCCTTGACGATGGCTTGGGTGTCGTAGCCCGAACCTGGGCCGGAAATCGTTGAACTAGCCATTTGCTACTCTCCTTGTCCTGCGGTTGCCGCTTTTTTGGCGTACGAACGCCCAAGCAGCAATCAGAAACATGTTTCGTGCCAACTCAAGCCTTTGTATCAAACAACAGGCTGCTGGCATCGCTCAGGTTCTGCGCCAACTTCAACGCAGTCTCCGATGGAATTTGTCGAATCACTTCGCCACTGTCGGTAGCGATCACCTTGACCACCACTTTGCCGGTGGAGTCATCGATGGAAAAATCCAGGTTGCGCTGTGAAGCCTGCACAAACTCACGCATATCGGTGACAGCTTTTTCCAGTGCCACGCGCTGTGGTTCCTCGGCGGGCTCGCTATCGGTCTGCGCGACAGGCGGTTTGGCCTGTGTCGTCGCAGCACCAGGAGCCTGGGTGGTAGCAGCCGGGTAAGACGCGTTCAGCTTGATGCTCATGTCCATGTCATCACCTCCAAACTGAAAAAACGGAAGGGCACGTTAGCACCCCCCCGTTGATTAACCGCTAGCCGTTATTACTGAAGCAGCTTCAGTACAGCGGATGGCAGTTGGTTGGCCTGGGACAGGATCGCAGTGGACGCCTGTTGCAGGGTTTGTTGCTTGGTCAGTTCAGCGGCTTCGGAAGCGAAGTCAGCGTCTTCTACGCGGCCTTTGGCAGCCGAGGAGTTCTGCGAAATGCTCTGCAGGTTGGCCACGGTGCTGGCGAAACGGTTTTGCACCGCACCCAGCTGCGAACGCTGGCTGTCGATCTGCTGCATGGCATCGTCCAGGGCCTGGATGGCTTGCTGGGAAGAAGCGGCAGACAGGATGTTCAGGTCGGAGACGCTGGTTTCCATGGTGACGGCAGTTTTGGTGCCGGCAGCAGCAACAGCAGTCAGACCCAGGGCTTTCAGGCCAGTACCCGCGCTACCATCCTTGATGGTGATGTCTTTGTCAGCAAACAGGTTCAGAGTGCCATCAGCGTTTTTGCTGGCTTGAACACCAGTGCTTGCACTGTTGATCGAAGCAACAACAGCGTCAGCGGTGTCGCCCTTCTTGAACTTGACTTCAACGCCGTTCACTTCAATCGAAGTGTCAGCAGTCAGCTTAGCCTGAGAAGTACCAGCCGACAGGCCCAACTGCGACAGCGAACCGCTATCTTTGTTGGCCAGTTTGATGTCCTTGCCGTCGCCGGAAGTAACAGTGATCCGGCCATCAGTCATCTTAGCGGTAGCGCCGGTGCCAGCTTCAGCAGCAACCTTGGTCAGGACAGCCGACAGCAGGTCAGTTGAGGCCCAGGTTACGTCCTTGCCATTGACGGTGACGGTGCCCGTGGCGCCCATTGCAGAGGCCGCTGTAAAATCTGTGGCGGTAGTGGTAGCAGCAGTCAGACCGAGGCTAGTCAGACCAGCGGTAGGGGCTGGTGGACCGACAAGAGCAGAAGCTTCGAGCTTGATGTCACCTTTCGACGACAAGGTCAGCTTGCCAGTTGCATCAGCAGAAGCAGTAACGCCGGTTTTAGCCGTCTCTGCGTTGATCGCGGTTACTGCGGCATTTGCAGCCGGAACACCGGTAGCGGCAGCAGTCAACGAAATTTCTACGCCATTGATACGGAACTTGTCGGTTGCAGCAGTAGCACCCGCAGCAGCAGCGGTCGTTACGCTAGCCTTCAAGCCACCGATGTTAGTACCAGTTGCAGTAGCAGCCAAACCAGTCATTGCAGTGCCATCTACAGCAGCTTCTTTGTAGTTGCCTTTCAGGGCAGTCGAGCTGATATCAGTCATACCGAACGAAATAGTTTCGTTGGCATTGGCGCCGATCTGGAACGCTACGTTGCTGAACGAACCGTCGAGCAGGTTACGACCACCGAAGGTAGTGGTGCTGGCGATACGGTTCAGCTCGCCGACTTTAGCGGTGAATTCTTGTTGCAGGGAAACACGGTCAGCGTCGCTTTTATCACCGTTAGCCGCTTGCAGGGCGAGTTCACGCAGACGCTGCAGGGTGTTGGTGGATTCTTGCATTGCGCCTTCAGCAGTCTGGGCAATCGACACGCCGTTGTTGGCGTTGGCGATGGCAACGTTCAGGCCTTTGACCTGGTTATTCAGACGGTTGGCGATCTGCATGCCAGCTGCGTCGTCTTTGGCGCTGTTGATTTTCAGGCCGGAAGACAGACGGTTCATCGACTGGCTCAAAGCGTCGGATGCTTTGTTCAGGTTCTTCTGGACGCCCAGGGAAGTAATGTTGGTGTTTACGGACATTGCCATGACGAAATCCTCGTGAGTTGGATACTGCGGCTTCCGGCCCTGGCAACCGCCGGGTGTGGCCTAGAGAACCTTCGTAATAGTTATCGTCGTGAAAGCAGGTTGCTTGAGGATTTTTTTGAATTTTTTTACTAGCCCTGTGCCACCCCTTGTATTTCAAGGCTTTATGGAGGCGTGAAATGCCAGCAATCACGGGTTAAGGACATCCTCCCTGTAGGAGCGAGCTTGCTCGCGAAAAACCTGAGGGCGCCGCGTGCATTCTGAATGCCCGCGTTATCGTTAACGTTTTTCGCGAGCAAGCTCGCTCCTACATGATGTGCACAAAAAAACGCCCGGATTCTTTCGATCCCGGGCGTTTTTTTGTGCAGCCTATCAGCGCATCACGGCCGATAGATAATCGCCGAGCCCCACGATAGGCCAACACCAAACCCACTCAGGGCCACGCGCTTCCACTCGGCGTCCATCACGTGCTTTTCCAGCAGCAACGGAATGCTCGACGACACGGTGTTGCCGGTCTCGACCATGTCCTTGATGAATTTCTCCACCGGCGCATCTTCAAAACGCCGGGCCACGGCGTCGACAATCGCCGCACTGCCCTGGTGGATGCAGAACGCGTCAATATCGTCGGCCTTCAGGTCCGACTCTTTGAGCAGTTCGTGCAAATGCGCCGGCACTTTGAGCAACGCGAAGTTGAAGACCTGGCGGCCGTTCATGAAGAACACCCCATCGCTGACCTTCAAATGAGGCGCGCCGGAGCCGTCGGTGCCGAACTTGGCCTTGCCCAGCTGCCAGGGGGCGTCTTCGCCCATCCAGGTGGCGGTGGCGGCGTCGCCGAACAGCATGGTGGTGTTGCGGTCTTCCGGGTCGACGATCTTCGAATACGGGTCGGCGGTCACCAGCAGGCCGTTTTTCAGGCCGGCTGCTTCCATGAAGCCTTTCATCGCGTAGATGCCGTAGACGTAGCCGGAGCAACCCAGGGAGATATCGAAGGCCGCGACGTGGGTCGGCAGGCCGAGTTTGTCCTGGACGATGGCTGCGGTGTGCGGCAGCCCTTCTTCGTCGCCGTTCTGGGTCACGACGATCAGCGCGTCAATCGACTCACGCTTGAGCTCGGGGTTGTTGGCAAACAAGGCATTGACCGCCTCGACGCACAAATCCGAGGTTTCCTGTGCAGCATCCTTGCGCGGCAGGAATGCCGAGCCGATCTTGCCAATGATGAATTCTTCATCCTTGGCGAATTTGGCACCCTGGGCGTAGTTGTCCAGCCCTTCTGCCGGCACGTAGCTGGCGATGCTTTTTATGCCAATCATTGTGGCTTCCCAATACAAAATAGCTGGAGAACACCCCTGAAAACCCTTCAGGAGCGCTGACAATAAAGGGGATAACCCCGCAAAAACCCGCCGAAACTACCGAAGCCAGCGCCTGGAAAGCGGTCTGGCCTTTTCACACGATACAGTGAAGATGCGCTTTATGACTCATAGGTCACTCATTTTTGTGCGCTTTGTTTAAAAGCCTGCGCCAGAAACGACAACGGCCCACCCTGTTTCCAGGGTGGGCCGTCAGGTCTTGCCGGGCCGATTACATGCGGCTGAACAGGCTCAACTGGGAGATTTTCACAAAGGCCAGCTGCGAGGCCTCCAGCATTGCCTTCTGGAACGCCAGGTCAATCGAGGCCGTGGCCACATCGGTGTCGCCAATGGCCGCAGTGGTCGACTTGTTGGCCAGCACCATGCTGGTGTTCTCCGTTTCCTGGATCGACAGCGAGTTCATCCGCGCACCAATGGAACCGCGCACGCCATCGACCTGGGCCTGGGAAGCCTTGATATTGGTAATGGCTGCGTTGACCACATCGGTCAGCTTGGCCTGGGCAATCGGGTCGCCGTCGGACGGGGTTTCCAAGGCCTGGCGCAATTGGCTGAGGGTATCCAGCGCATTTTGCGTCTTGTGGGTATTGGAACCCACCGCAAACTGGTCACCGATGCCTGGGGCGCCGGTGATGTCGAACTTAACCCCAGCCGCCGTGATGCTGTCTGGCGTTGCGGGCACAGGCGGTGGCCCTGGCTGGGCTGGCGTGCCAGGCACCACGGTGCCGTTGGAGACCGGCTTGCTGTCGGCGGTGATCGGCTGGGCATACACCTCGTACTCTGTGGTCGAGGTAAATTTGATCACCGCGCCTTTGTTCGGGAAGGTACTGCTGTAATCCGCCTGACTGGTGACCGTGCCGCCCGACAACTGTGCCGATGACTGGTTGCTCGGCGTGCGCGAGATACTGAAGCTGTCCGGTTTGCTTTGCAGGGTGAATTCACGATCCTTGTAGATCGCATCAGCCTCGGCGCCGGGCTTGGCCCCCCCCAGGTTCTGGTCGACATCAAAGGTCACGCCGCGCACGGTGACCGAAGCACTGCCTTCCTTGGTCGCATCGAACTTGCCGTTGCCGGGAGTTTGCGCGGTGATGTCGTTACCCGTCCTGTCCGTTACGGTGTATTCGGTGCTGCTGATAAAGGTCAGCTTGTACGGCTGGCCGTCGGTGAAGCTGTTGTCGTAGGTCGACGGCGAGGTAACGATCCCGCCCGAAACCAGCACCTTGCCATCGTTGACCGAACCGGTGGCCTGAGTACGACCAGCATTGACCGTGCCTTCCAGGATCGATTTGCCGGTGTCATTGACCACCATCGACAAGGTGTCGGAAACCTTCAGGCTCAAGGGCGTCTCATCCCCCTGATAGCTGTAGGTCCCGTCGCTGTTGCGCGCATACGGCGGCGTGTCGCTCTTGCCACCGGAAAACAGATAATGGCCGGACGAATCCTTGCTGTTAAGCAGGCTCAGCACCTGTTTCTCGATTTCACCAATCTCGGCGGCAACGGCCTTGCGGTCGTCATCGCTGATACCGCCACCGCCCTTGCCCGCCACCTTGAGCGACAGCTCACCCGCGCGCGCCAGGGCGGTGTCGATACTGGCAAGTACGCTTTCCTCGCTATTAAGCGAGTTCTTCATGCTGCTGATATTGCCCGCATACTGCCCCAACATATCCTGCTGCTGTTGCAGCAGCAGCAAACGCGCCGCGCCCACCGGATCATCTGCTGCGGTCTGGATACGCACGCCGGAGTCGATCTGCTGCTGCGTCTTGGTGACGTTGGAGAAGTTGTTGGTATAACGCGCAGTCGTGGTATTGAAATACTGTTCGGTCGAGATTCGCATCGTCTCAAACTCCCTTAAAGACTGTTGATCAGCGTGCTGAAGGTTTCTTGCGCAGCTTTAATGATCTGCGACGACGCGGTGTAGTACTGCTGGAAACGGATCATGTCGCCGGCCTCCTCGTCCAGGTTGACCTGGGACACGGAGCTGCGATTGGACGTGGCAGCCGCCAGCATCGCCCCGGTCGCGCTGTTGTCGACGTTGGCCTGGCTGGCCTTGCCGCCGACAGTCGACACCAACTGGCTGTACGCGGTGCTCATGCTCACCCCGGCATTGCCATCGGTCGCGCCCACGGTCTTGCGGGTTTGCAGGTCGAGCAATTGCAGGGCGTTGCGGTTATCCAGTTTGCCGCCAGCGTTGAACGACACGCTGAAGCTGTCATCGGCTTTCGGTTCGCCACGGATCACCGTGTCGACCCCGAACGTCTGTGGGTCGCCATTGGCGTCGACGTACGGCACCTTGATCGTCAGTTTATTGTCCTGGCCCGGCACGATGGTGCCGGTGCCAATCGGCTGGCCCTGGGCGTTATTGATCACATAGCTCTGGGTGCCATCGGCAGCGGGTTTGGCGAAGGTCATCTTGACCGGCATCGAACTCTTGATTGCCGCTTCCAACTGCGCGGTGCCGGCACCGCCATGGATGTCCAGGGGCAAGGTCAGGGTCGGCGGAGTGAACACACCGGTACCACTGTTGTTCTTGTTGCCCTCGGCCAGCAATGGCGCGGAAAACGCCAGCTTGTTGGGGTCGGTCATCACCACCTTGAGGTCCATCGCGCCACCGGCAGTCGGGCTGACCTTGAACGTGTCGCCTGCGGCCACCGGTCCCTTGCCATCGAGGGCCAGGGTGAAGCCGTCGATTTCCGGTGGTGTCTGGGTGATGTCGAAGGTGCCCATGGACTTACCGTCCGAACGCAGCACGGTGTACATCTTGTCGTCGCTGAAGGTCACCTTGTAGTCAAAGGTGCTCAGTTTGCTGGTGTCTTTGATCGTGACGTTCAGGTTGCCGGAGTTCGCACTGTTGCTGGAGCCGCCAACACTGCGCTGGCCAATGGCGAATACGCTGTTGATGTCATTGAACAACGCGGCACCGAACTGCCCGTTGGCGTCCAGGCCCTGCCCCAGCTGGGTGTTGATCGCTTCGCCGACGACCATGGCAGTACGCCCCAGGTCGTTGATGGCCGGCATCAACACCTCCTGGCGATAACGCAGCAAGCCGCCGATGGAGCCACCGCTGACCACCGAGCTGACGTCCATCGGCTGCCCGCCAGTGGTCAACACCACCGAGTACTGGCTCTTGTCATCCTTGCTCGGCACTGCCGACAACTTGTTCGACACGCCGTCCGCAACCAGGGTCTGGCCAGTGCCCAGGGACACATTGAAGTGGCCATCCGACTCAGTGACCTTGACCCCCACCAACTCATTGAGCGAGCGCACGGCTTCGTTGCGCGCGTCCAGCAGGTTCGCCGGCTCGCCGTTGCCCTGGCCCTTGGCCTGGGAGATCTGCTGGTTGAGGGAGGCAATCGAGGCGGTCAACTGGTTGACCTGGCCGGTGATGGTCTCCAGCTGGCTGTTGATGCCTTCTTTCTGCTTGTTCAGTTCGCTCGCAATCGAGTTGAAGCGGTTGCCCAGGGTCTGGGCAATGGTCAATACCAGTTGGCGTGCGGAATTGTCGCTGGGGTTTGCCGAAGACGTCTGCAACGCGGCGAAGAAGCTGTTCAAGGCCGCGCCAACACCAGTGGACTTGTCGGACAAGAGCTTGTCCACCGAACCGATCTGGTCCAGGTAAGCCTTGGCATCGAAGTTCAGCGACGTGGTGGTCTGCAACTGGGTGTCAAGAAACTGGTTATACACCCGGCGCACGTCCGACAGCGTGGTGCCGCTGCCGATGAACACACCGCCGACGCCGGACATGCCGTTGGCCGTCTGCGTAGTCTGCTGGCGCGAGTATCCAGGGGTCTTGGCGTTGGCAATGTTGTTACTCAGGGTCGAAAGCGATCCCTGAGCCGCATTGAGTCCTGACATCCCGATATTGAGCAAACCCATGGTTCAAACCTTATAAATGAGTGGATGCGCCAGCGGCAGCGTAGTTTTGGTAGCTGTTCATGGTTTTGGCGATCTGCGAAATCTTGCTGGCGTAGTCCGGATCCGTTGCATAACCGGCTTTTTGCAACTCGCGTACAAACTGTTCCGGGTTATCGGCCGACTTCAGGACTTCTTGATATCTTTCATTGCTTTGCAGCAAGGTCACGAGGTCGTGGAAGCTGTCCTGGTAAGAGTCGTAGGAACGGAACTGCGCCGTTTCCTTGACCATCTCGCCATTGCGAAACTCGCTGGTAATCGCACGCGCCTGGGCCCCCTGCCAACTTTGGCCGGCCTTGATGCCAAACAGGTTGTGGCTGCTGCTGCCGTCTTGCTGGCGCATCACCGATTTACCCCAGCCGGTTTCCAGGGCGGCCTGGGCCACCAGGTAGCGTGGGTCGATGCCAATGCGCTCGGCCGCCTGCTTGGCCATTGGCAGCATGGTGGCGACAAACTCGTCTTGCGAACCGAAGGCTTTTTTCGCCGGCGCCAGCGGTGGCTGGGCCACGGCGCGGCCGTAAATCTGCATGCGCGAATCGCGTGCGGCGAAGGTGCGCGCCGCGCCGTTGATCACACCATCTTCGGCGGCGCTGTTGCGCAATGGTGCGGCCTTGACCGCCCCCGTCGCCTCGACGCCTGGCACGATGCCGGCCAACAGGCGATCGGTGAGTTTGCTCGGCAAGGCGATGCGCCGCTGGTTCATCAGCGTCATGTCATTGTGTACGGTGCCGTCATCGGCACGCGGCGTCACCTCGACCCGCGCCGCCCACAACGCACGCTGGCCATTGGCGCGACCCAGCGGGCCATCGGCCTGGGTGCCGGCGGCAATCGGTGTCGGCACGTCGGCTTTTTTCTCTACCGCCTCGGGGCCCTGCAAGGTCGAGGCCTGCCCTTCCACTGGCTTGTTCTTTTGCATCTGGCGCAGCAGCACGTCCGCCAGGCCGATACCGCCGCCCTCGCGGGATAGCGAAACTGCCAGTTGCTGGTCGTACATTTCCTGATACTGCTTGGCCGCTGGCGTATTCAGCGGGTTGTCCTTGCCCAGGGCATCGGTGGCCGAGCGCATGGATTTGAGCATCTCGTTGAGAAACAGCGACTCGAACTCCTGCGCCACTTTGCGCATGTTGCCTTCGCTGTTCTTGTCGCCGAACTTGAGCTGGTTAAGCCGGTTGAGGTCGGAGTAGGAACCCGAGTCTGCCGTGCTGGCGATACCGCTCTTGCGCATGTCCATGGCTACGGCCTCAAATCACGATCAGGTCGGCTTGCAAGGCGCCGGCCTGTTTCAGGGCTTCGAGGATCGCCATCAAGTCGCCGGGCGCCGCGCCCACCTGGTTCACCGCTCGCACGATTTCATCCAGGGTGGTGCCGGGGCCGAACTTGAACATCGGCTTGGCTTCTTGCTGGGCATTGACCCGCGAGCGTGGGACCACGGCGGTTTCGCCATTGGAGAACGCCCCAGGCTGGCTGACAATCGGGTCTTCGGTGATGGTCACGGTCAGGCTGCCGTGGGTCACGGCCGCTGGCGACACCTTGACGTTCTGCCCGATCACGATGGTACCGGTGCGCGAATTGATGATGACCTTGGCCACCGCCTGGCCCGGATCGATCTCCAGGTTTTCCAGGATCGACAGGTAGTCCACACGCTGGCTTGGGTCCAGCGGCGCGGTCACGCGCACCGAGCCGCCATCGATGGCCTGGGCCACGCCAGGGCCGAGCATATCGTTGATCTTGTCGACCACGCGCTTGGCGGTGGTGAAGTCCGAACGGTTGAGGTTCAGGGTCAGGCTGTTGCCCTGGTTGAACCCGCTGGGCACGGTGCGCTCCACCGTGGCGCCGCCGGGAATCCGCCCGGCCGATGGCACGTTGACGGTGATCTTCGAACCGTCGCGACCTTCCGCATCAAACCCGCCGACCACCAGGTTGCCCTGGGCGATGGCGTAGACATTGCCGTCGATACCTTTGAGCGGGGTCATCAGCAAGGTGCCGCCACGCAGGCTTTTCGAGTTGCCAATCGACGCTACAGTGATGTCCACCACTTGCCCGGGCTTGGAGAACGCCGGCAGGTCGGCACTGATCGACACCGCCGCGACGTTTTTCAACTGCACGTTGCCCGACCCCGGTGGCACCTTGATCCCGAACTGCGAAAGCATGTTGTTGAAGGTCTGCAAGGTGAACGGGGTCTGAGTGGTCTGGTCGCCCGTACCATTGAGGCCCACCACCAGGCCGTAGCCGATCAACTGGTTGGTACGCACCCCGGAAATACTGGCGATGTCCTTCAGGCGTTCGGCCTGGGCAGCGACGCTCAGGGAGAGCAACAACACCGCTGCCATCAGCTGTTTAAGGTTCAAAGTGATCACCTAGAAAGGGAACAGCGGGCTAAGGAAGAAACGGTCGAACCAGCCCGGCTGACTGGCGTCGGCAAACGAACCCGTACCCGAATAGGTAATGCGTGCATCGGCAATCCGCGTGGACGGCACGGTGTTGTCGGTGGCGATATCGTCTGCCCGCACCATGCCGGCGATGCGCACCAGCTCATCGCCGGTGTTGAGGGTCATCCACTTCTCGCCGCGTACGGCAATGATGCCGTTGGGCAATACATCGGCGACGGTCACGGTGATCGAACCGACCAGGCTGTTGCCCTGCCCGGCCTTGCTGCTGCCGTTGGTGGCGCGGTCGCCGCTGTAGCCGACGTCCAGGCTCAAGTCACCGCTGCCCAGCGGGTTGTTGGTGTTCAAGCCACCGCCAAACAGCGAGGTCAGGCCGATGCCGGTCTTGCTGTTCTTGGCCACCTGGGAGTTGGCGTTCTTGCTCGCCGTGGTGCGCTCGTTCAGGGTGATGGTGATGATGTCCCCGACCCGGAACGCCTTGCGGTCGCTGTACAGGTTCTGTTCGAAACCGGCCTGGTAGATCGAACCGTTGTTGGCGGCAGCAGGCAGCGGCGTGCGCGGCAACACCGGCGCGTAGTACGGGTCATTGGGTTTTGGCGTCGGGGCAACACAGCCCGCGAGCACGGCAATCCCACTCAATGCCAGAACAGAAACAAAGCGACTCATGACCCTTACCTCACGGTGTTGCAGGCGCCTTGCGAGCGCCCCATAGACTGAATTACAGATTCTGCGTAACGAACGAAAGCATCTGGTCGGCGGTGGAAATCACCTTGGAGTTCATCTCGTAGGCGCGCTGGGTGGTGATCATGTTGACCATCTCTTCCACCGTGCTGACGTTGGAGGTTTCCAGGGTGCTTTGCAGGGTGGTGCCAAACCCGTTGAGGCCCGGGGTGCCGACTTGCGGCGCGCCGCTGGCGGCGGTTTCCAGGAACAGGTTGTTGCCGGTGGCTTGCAGGCCGGCCGGGTTGATGAAGTCAGCGGTCTGCAGGTTGCCGATCACTTGCGACGCCGGGTTGCCGGCGATGGTGATGGACACGGTGCCGTCGGCGCCGACCGTGAAGGTCTGGGCATCGTTGGGCACGACAATCGCCGGCTCCAGGGCAAAGCCATTGGCGGTCACGACCTGGCCGTTGGAGTCCAGGTGGAAAGTACCGTCGCGGGTGTAGGAGGTAGTGCCATCCGGTTGCAGGATCTGGAAGAAACCACGGCCATTGATCGCCATGTCCAGCGGCTGGTTGGTCTGCTGCAGGTTGCCGGCAGTGAAGTTCTTCTGGGTGCCGACGATGGACACACCGGTACCCACTTGCAGGCCCGACGGCAATTCGCTGTCCTGGGTCGACTGCGCACCCGGCTGGCGCTTGATCTGATAGAGCAGGTCCTGGAACTCGGCGCGATCACGTTTGAAGCCCGTGGTCGAAACGTTCGCCAGGTTGTTGGAGATGACGGTCAGGTTGGTGTCCTGGGCGGACAGACCGGTTTTGGCAACCCATAGAGCCGGAAGCATGCTGTTCTCCTTCGTGCGCCTGTTTGTTGGCGCCGCGTTACGAAATTGGTATTCAGTGGCGCTGCAATCAGCTCATCTGCATGACGCGGGTCATGGCCTGGTCGTCTTCTTTGGCGCTGTTCATCATTTTCACGTGCAATTCGAACTGCTTGGACAGGGCCAGCACCGCAGTCATTTCTTCGACGGCATTGACGTTGCTCGACTGCAAAAAGCCCGAATTCACCTTGACGCTGGCATCGGCCACCGCAGGCTGGCCGTCCTTGGTGTGGATCGCGCCATCCAGGCCTTTGACCATGTTGGCCAGGTCCGGCTTGACCAGCTTGATGCGGTCCACTTCAGCCATCACCCGCGGGCCTTCGCCCATGGCGCGGATGCTGATGGTGCCGTCTTCGCCGACTTCGACCTTCTGCTCGGGCGGCACGGAAATCGGCCCGCCATTGCCCATGATCGGCATGCCGTTGCCGGCCCGCAGTACGCCGAGCGCATCGATATTCATGCTGGCGGTACGCACGTAGGCTTCGCCACCATCGGGGGTCTGTACCGCGATCCAGCCATCGCCGCCGACGGCAACGTCCAGGTCACGACCGGTCTCGACCATCGAGCCAGGGGAAAAATCAGTGCCCGGCCGCTCGGTCAGGGCAAACGCCCGCGCCGGAAAGCTGTCACCAAACACCGGCATCGAGCGGGCCTGTTCCAGGTCACGCTGAAAACCGTTGGTGGAAATGTTCGCCAGATTGTTGGCATGAGCCTTCTGCGCCAGTGCGTTCTGGCTGGCGCCGGTCATTGCCACATAAAGGTACTTGTCCACGCTCATTCCTCTTACTGACGGACGTTTGCCGCCCACCGATGTACTGAGGAGTCTTTAGCAATTTGCGCACCAACTTTTCAAAAGTCGGGGAAAGGCAGGTGGGGCAAGGGGTTGGGGCGTATCAAGGATTATTGGAGGGGCAGGACGAGTCGGAAAAACGGCGGAGTTCTGCCGGTTGCGGCAAACACCGGCCCTGGCATGGACACAGATCCATTGTGGGAGCGGGCAAGCCCTAATGCCAGTCAGTTAAGCAGTCATCGCCTTCTGTAGGAGCGAGCTTGTCTCCGGGCGGCGTTCCGACGAAAAACGTCAACGATAACGCGTGCTTACTGAATGAATGCGGCGCCTGTAAGTTTTTCGCGAGCAAGCTCGCTCCTACAAGTTTTACCGTGTTGTGTCAGGGGGTTATTTGTCGGCCTTGAGCACTGCGTAATCGCGCAATTTGTTGGCGATGGTGGTGTGGGAAACCCCCAAACGCTTGCCCAGCAACCGACTGCTGGGATGCTCGGCATACAGGCTTTCCAGCACCGCCTTTTCAAACCGCCCGACAATCTCCTCCAGGCCGCCCTCCAGGGAGAAATCGCCCAGCGGCTGGCGCACGCCATAGTCCGGCAAGCGAATATGCTCAGCCTTGACCGTCCCGCCCTCACACAACGACACCGCCTGGAACAGCACGTTCTCCAACTGCCGCACATTGCCCGGCCAATGGTAGTGACTGAGGCGCTCCATGGCCGCCGGTGCCAGCTTGGGCAATGGGCAGCCAATCAAGCGGCTGGCTTGGTCGATAAAGTGTTCGACCAGCGGCGGCAAACCGTCGAGGCATTCGCGCAGCGGCGGGATATGCAACGACAACACATTGAGCCGGTGATACAGGTCCTGGCGAAACTCCCCGCGGGCACACAGCTCCGACAAGTCCACCTGGGTCGCGCAGATCACCCGCACATCCAGGTAAACCTCTTCATCGCTGCCTACACGGCGGAAGCAGCCGTCCTGCAAAAAGCGCAGCAATTTCACTTGCAGGCGCGCGCTCATTTCGCCCACGCCATCGAGAAACAACGTACCGCCCGCCGTCAGTTCCAACAGCCCGAGCTTACCTTCTGCACGCGCCCCTTCAAACGCACCGGGGCCGTAGCCGAACAGTTCGGTCTCGGCCATCGACTCTGGTAAACCTGCGCAATTGAGCGCCATCAACGGCGACTGCCCACGTGGGCTGGCCAGGTGACAGGCGCGCGCCAGCAGTTCCTTGCCGGTGCCGGTTTCACCTTCTATTAACAGCGGCGCATCGAGGGGCGCCATGCGCCGGGCTTCACGTACCACCGCCGCCATCACTTTGGAGCTTTGGAAAATGCTGTCGAAACCGCGCAGTTCCTGCTTGCGCACATTGTAGATACGCTCGCCGACGCGGTCGGCGCGGTGCAAGGTCAACACGGCGCCAGCCATGGCTTCGCTGTCGTCATGCTCGGAAGATTGCAACGGCGCAATATCAGCCAGGAATACATCGCCCTTGACCTTGACCCGCAAGCCATTGATCCGCGACTTGCTGGCGCGCACCAGTTCCGGCAGGTCGAAGTCCTCGGCGTAGCGCGACAAAGGAATGCCCGGCACTTCATCCACGCGCACCCCGAGCAACTGCGCCGCCGCCCGGTTGGCCGCGACAATCGAGCCGCCCATGTCGATGGACAACACAGGGAATTCCAACGCACCCAGCAAGGCGTTGAGCTCCATATGCCGACGCTCACTGGGCATCAGCCCTACCCGCTTGACGCCAAATACCCCGGCGATCGCCTCGAACTGCGGGCGCAGGGCCTGGAATTGCATGTTCACCAGGTTCGGGCAATACAGGTAAATGGCATTGCCGTGCTCGCCGCCGACCTCGCCCTTGGCGACGTTGACGCCGTACTCCACCAGCAGGTTGAGGATGTCCCGCAGAATGCCGATGCGGTTCTGGCAATGCACTTTGATACGCATGTAAAGGCCCGGTTTGTTGTAGGGGGGCTGATCGGGCTACGTCTTTTTGTCGCCAGACGCAGATAGTCGTCAAGATTATGTGACAGGTCCCGGCCTTTTCAAACCAACAAATCGCAATGCAGCGTGCGCAACGGCAAAACCGTAACGAATACTTTACGAAAAACACCGATTTTTCCTACAGTCTTCCCTTGGAGGCAGGTGGAATCCATGGCCAGGCGGAGTATCAATAAGCCCATAGCAGGACATAACAAGAACGAATGCCTAGCAGGAGAGCCGTATGAAGCAGACGCACTACGTGGCCCGCGAGCCCGATGCGCAAGGTTTTATCCACTACCCGCCCGAAGAACATGCGGTGTGGAACACCCTGATCACTCGCCAACTGAAAGTGATCGAGGGTCGCGCCTGCCAGGAATACCTGGACGGCATCGACAAGCTCGGCCTGCCCCATGACCGTATTCCGCAACTGGCGGAGATCAACAAAGTGCTGGCCGAGACCACCGGCTGGCAAGTGGCGCGGGTGCCGGCGCTGATTCCCTTCCAGACTTTCTTTGAATTGCTGGCCAACAAGCAGTTTCCGGTGGCGACCTTTATTCGTACCCGCGAAGAGCTGGATTACCTGCAAGAACCGGATATTTTCCACGAGATCTTCGGCCACTGCCCACTGCTGACCAACCCCTGGTTCGCCGAATTCACCCACACCTACGGCAAGCTCGGCCTCGCGGCCACCAAGGAGCAACGGGTGTACCTGGCGCGCCTGTACTGGATGACCATCGAGTTCGGCCTGGTGGACACGCCGCAAGGCCGGCGCATCTATGGTGGCGGCATTCTGTCTTCGCCCAAGGAGACGGTGTACTGCCTGTCGGACGAGCCCGAGCACCAAGCCTTCGACCCGCTGGAAGCGATGCGCACGCCGTATCGCATCGACATCCTGCAGCCGCTGTATTTCGCCCTGCCCAACCTCAAGCGCCTGTTCGAAGTGGCGCAGGAAGACATCATGGGCATGGTCGAGCGCGGCATGCAGCTGGGGTTGCACGCGCCGAAGTTTCCCCCAAAGCCCAAGGCGGCTTGAACTGCCACTTTAAAGGCCAGGTGAGTCTGTTCCCTGGCCGCGCGTTGCTTTAGGGTGACGCCACTGGCAACCGAATTCCACATACTCGATTTCAGGAACACCTTTATGACCACCTTGAACCAAGCCCATTGCGAAGCCTGCCGCGCCGACGCCCCACAAGTCAGCGACGAAGAACTGCCGGTGTTGATCAAGCAGATCCCCGACTGGAACATCGAAGTGCGCGACGGCGTGATGCAGCTGGAAAAAGTATTCCTGTTCAAGAACTTCAAATTCGCCCTGGCCTTTACCAACGCCATGGGCGAGATCTCCGAGGCCGAAGGCCACCATCCGGGCCTGCTGACCGAATGGGGCAAAGTCACCGTGACCTGGTGGAGCCACTCCATCAAGGGCCTGCACCGCAACGACTTCATCATGGCCGCACGCACCGACGAAGTGGCCAAGGATGCCGAGGGCCGCAAGTGATGCATTTCGCCGCGATTGGCCGGGTGCCCGGGGATCCGATCCTCGGGCTGATGGAGTCCTACGCCAAGGACACCAACCCGCAAAAATTCGACCTCGGCGTGGGTGTCTATAAAGATGCCCAGGGCCTGACCCCGATCCTGCAGGCGGTGAAACGCGCCGAGCAGCGCCTGGTCGACCAGCAAACCACCAAGACCTACATCGGTGGCCATGGCGACCCGGCTTTCGGCCGACTGATCAGTGAACTGGTGCTGGGCGCCGGCTCCGCGCTGCTCAAGGCACAACGCGCTGGCGCCACGCAAACCCCTGGCGGCACCGGCGCCCTGCGCCTGAGCGCCGACTTTATCGCCCACAGCCTGCCCGGCCGTGGCGTGTGGTTGAGCAACCCGACGTGGCCGATCCACGAAACCATCTTCGCCAAGGCCGGGCTCAAGGTCAGCCACTACCCGTACGTGGGCAGTGACAACCGCCTGGACGTGCCGGCCATGCTCGCCACCCTGGCCGCCGTGCCCGAGGGCGACGTGGTGCTGCTGCACGCCTGCTGCCACAACCCTACCGGTTTCGACCTGTCCCAGGATGACTGGCGCCAAGTGCTGCAGGTCGTACGCGAGCGCCAACTGCTGCCGCTGATCGACTTCGCCTACCAGGGCTTTGGCGACGGCCTGGAGCAGGACGCGTGGGCCGTACGCTTGTTTGCCGATGAGTTGCCCGAAGTACTGATCACCAGCTCTTGCTCGAAGAACTTTGGCCTGTACAGCGACCGCGTGGGCTCATTGATTGTCTGCGCCCACGATGCCGAGAAACTGCTGGATGTGCGCAGCCAACTGGCATTTATCGCCCGCAACCTGTGGTCGACCCCACCGGACCATGGTGCGGCTGTAGTCGCCACCATTTTGGGTGATGCCGAACTCAAACAGCTGTGGAGCGCCGAAGTCGAAGGCATGCGCTCGCGCATCGCGCAGTTGCGTTCGGGGTTGGTAGAAGCGCTGGCGCCCCATGGATTGGCCGAGCGTTTTGCCCATGTCGGCGTGCAGCGCGGGATGTTTTCCTACACCGGCCTCAGCGCCGAACAGGTGAAACAGCTGCGGGAAAAACACAGCGTGTACATGGTCAACTCCGGACGGGCCAACGTCGCCGGGATTGATGAGACGCGCCTGGGGCTGCTGGCCGAGGCCATTGCAGACGTGTGCAAACCCTGAAATGGACTGCCCCCAAGAAGTTGGACACAAATCCAATTTCTTGGGGTGTTCACAT
>NZ_JAHIDY010000056.1:0-30077 GCF_018732265.1 Pseudomonas sp. TAE6080 | reverse complement strand
TCATGCTGCTGAGGCTGCTAGCTGAAACTGTCCAACTTTTCGGGGGCAGTCCATTATGTGGGAGCTGGCTTGCCTGCGATGCAGGCGACTCGGTCTGTCAGCAATACCGAGTTGATGCTATCGCAGGCAAGCCAGCTCCCACATCTGACCGATGTTGTACCCGATGGATATGTAACAAAAACGCTACTTTTCGCAGCATCCCCTCCTCCGCCCGCTCCAATTTGTGCGCCAGGTCACGGCATCCCCCGCTGCATCTGGTATCAAATCCGTTACAACTTATAGCCAGGCGACTCCGCCTTCCACCAACGCGCCAACCCGCGACCGCCCCATGGAATGAGGCGCGCATTGTGCAATCGGTCCCGCCGAGCATTTCCCTCAATCCTCTCAAGGAAGACCTTGTGATCAAGCCCCTAGCTCTCGCTGTCAGCGTTGCCTGTGCCCTGCTTTCGACACAATCCAACGCCTACGACTATGGCGAACACGCCAATGTCACCCTGGAAAAACTGATCACCGACTACCCTGGCCGTTATCGCGGCACGGCCAATTTTGCCGGCGCTGCCGACTGGATGCAGAGCCAGATGGGCAATGCCTACGCCATCAGTCGCCAGGACTTCACCTGGAACGCCGGCAGCCGCGCCTCACAGAACGTGGTGGCCTACGCTGCCGGCACCAAGGCGCAGTACGTGGTGATTGGCGCACACTTCGATACCTTTTTTGGCCGCCCGGCCTTGCAAGGCCTAGACGACAACGGTTCCGGTGCCAGCGTGCTGACCGAAGTGGCGAAGAACCTCGGCGGCCTGCAACTGGAAAACGGTTTGCAGATCGTCGGCTTCGGCGCCGAAGAGGAAGGCCTGCGCGGCTCCAGGGCCTTCGTCAACTCCCTGAGTGCCAGCCAGCGTGAAAACATGCTGGCCATGATCAACCTCGACAGCCTGATCACCGGCGACATGATGTACGCCCACGCCGGCCAGAACAGCACCGCCAACCCGGCCCTGGCGTCGCTGCGTGAGCACACGATGCAGATCGCCAAGGAATTGAACATCAACCTGTTCACCAACCCCGGCCTGGACCCGAAATACCCCGCAGGCACCGGCTGTTGCAGCGACGGCGAAGCCTTCGAGCCGCTGAACATTCCCATCCTGTATATCGAAGCCACCAACTGGGAACTGGGCGACCTGGACGGCTACACCCAGACCGACAACCCGGCGATCCCCGGCGGTTCGACCTGGCACGACCCCAACGAAGACAACAAGACAGTCCTGACCAATGCTTTCGGCCAGGAACGCATCGACCAGCGCCTGCGCGACTATTCGCGCCTGCTCAGCCGCCTGGTGCTGGAGCTGACCAATGCCGACTTGATGGCCTCCACCACCTCGGGCGGTGCGGTTGCGCGCAATATGCAGGACAACCTGCAGCGCCAGCACCAGGCCATGGTGCGTTTGCACGATCGCCGCTGGCTGACGTTGCAATCGGCCAGCCGTGAAGTGGGCAGCTTTGATGGCGAGATCGGTGTGGACGGCGAGTACAGTCCGGACAGCGGCTTCGACACGGCCCCTAACCCCGAAGCCCGGCGCCTGGGCCTGCATGCCCTGGGCGACTATCAACTGAGCAGCAACCTGAACATCGGCGCCAGCCTCAGCTACCTCAACGGTCGCGACAAACTGGAGCACCGTGGCAAGCTGCAAAGCGACACCTGGCAAGCCGCAGTCTATGCCTTGTTGAACGATGGCGGCCCAACCTGGCTGGCCGGCGACCTGAGCGTGGGCCACAGCAGCTTCGACTCAAAACGTAACCTGGTGATCCAGGCCAATGGCGGCCCCGTGCTGCTTAACCAGCAACTGACTGGCGAGACCGATGCCTTGTCCCTCGGCGCTCGGGTGCTCGGTGGTTATGACTTCGACCTGGGCACCCTCAAGACCGGGCCGTTTGCCGGGCTGGACTACAGCCACTACCGCATCGACAAGTTCCACGAGAAGCAGAACCTGCGCACCGCCCTTGAATATGAAGAGCAGTCTTTCAACTCCCTGGAAGCCAGCCTCGGCTGGCGCGTACGCGGTGCTGTGGCCCTGCCTTACGGCTTGAGCCTGATGCCCTATGGCGATATCGCCTGGGTCAAGGAATTGGCCGACGGCCGCCTGGACGACCTGGACCTGACTGCACGGGCTGATGGCCAGGTGCGCACTGCGCGCCTGGGTTCAGTGGACAAGAGTTTTGGCCGCGCACAGGTCGGCAGCCAGTTGGCGATCACCCCGCAGCTTGGGGTGTACGCCGAAGTGAACGGCCGCCTGGGCCATGCCGAAGGCAGCCAGACCGGCTATTCCCTGGGCGTGCAGTGGATGTTCTGAGCCCCATACGATCCTTGTAGGAGCGAGCTTGCTCGCGAAGAACGTCAACGCCAACGCGTTCAGTCTGGTTAAACGCGGCGTTCTTGAGTTTTTCGCGAGCAAGCTCGCTCCTACAGTGGGGCGGGGGTTTTCTTGAAGACGTAGAACAGGTTCGGCTCGCTGACCAGATACAGCGTGCCATCGTCATCCATGGCAATGCCCTCGGCCTGGGGCACACGCTTTTTCAAGCCATGGCGCCCCTTGAGCAGCGACAGACTGCTCAAGGGGCGCCCGTCGATATCCAGCTCCAACACCAAATACGACTCATCGGACAGCGCCAGCAGATGGCCGCTGCGCTCGTCGTATTGCAGGCTGGACAGGTCACGTACAAACAGCCCGGCATCGCGCCGGGGGTTGTTGACGACGTGGACCGAGTAGGTTTTTTCCGGTTTGAAATGGGGAAAGCCGTGCACTTCGTAGATCAGCATCGGGTCCCGTTCCTTGGCGACAAACAGGCGCTTGCCCACCGAGTCATAGGCCAGCCCTTCAAACCCTTTATTGCCCTTGAGGTGCACACCCAGGGTCATCTGCTCGGCGTCGGCCGCGTCGAGAAACTGTGTGTCGTCCTCCAGGTGAATCTTGATCAGGCGCTGCTGGCGTTCATCGCTGACCACATAGGTGTTCTCGCTGATGAACTCCACCGCTTCGGCATCGCCAAAACCCACCAGATTAATCCGCCTCAGGATCTTGCCGTCCAGGGACAACTCGACCAGTTCGGCGTTTTGATTGGTCACGGTAAACAGGCTCTTGCGCACCGGATCAAAGGTCAGTGCCGAGACATCATCGTCGAGGCCGTCGATGACCTGCGCCTCCAGCACCACCTGATAATCCGCCAGGCCAATGGATCGCTCATCCGCCGGCTGACGCCAGGACTGCCAATTGAACCAGGCACGCTCGAATAAACGGAAATTCTGCGCAACCACTCCACCGCCGATCAGAGCGATCAACAACAGGATAAGAAGTGCAGGTTTGGGGCGGGTAAATCGGCGCATGGGGGCTGGCTCAAAGTCAAAACTGGCAAATGAATATCACAGCAGTCTGAATTTAAACTTAAACGCCCCTCACTGTCTGGCGAATGCCGCTCATAGGGAAGAATCCGACGTAATCAGTCGACTATTTCTGCTTCTCGAAACGATAGAACAGGTTTGGCTCACTGACCATGTACAGCGCACCGTTCTCGTCCATGGCCACGCCTTCGGCGCGTGGGATGGTGTCTTTCAGACCGTTGAAACCGCCGAGCACGGTCATGAAGCTGACTTGCTCACCCTTTTCGTCCAGCTCCAGCAGCAGATTGGAATCGGCGGACAGCACCAACAGGTGACCGGTACGCGGATCGATGCTCAAGGCGGAAAGGTTGCGTATATCCAACTCGGTACTCGGTAACACCTGTTTGTCGCCAATCAGGACCTGGCTGCCATCACTTTTCCAGGTAAACAGCTGTGCTGGCCGCTCTTTGCCCAGGATCAGCTGTTGATTGCGTTTATCCCAGGCTGCGCCTTCAAACGCCTTGTTCTGATTCTCGGAAGGGCCCAGGTCATAGGTCGGGAAGTCCGCGAAAGCCAATTGGCGTGTGTCGGCATCCACCTTGACCAGGGTCAGGGAGTGCCGGCGCTCATCAACAATACCGAGCACGCCGTTTTCCATCACCGTCACGCCTTCAGGGTTGCTCCAGCCGACCAGGGGCATTTTGCGCAGCACATCACCCTGCAGGCTGAGTTCCACCAGGAACGGGTTGCGCCCCATGACTGCGAACAAGGTTTTGGTCTGGGGGTTGTAGGCCAAGTCCGAAGCCTCGTCCTTTTCCATGCCAGGCAACGGTTTGGCGTCGATCACCGCCTGGTAGTCCGGAAGCCAGACACTTTCCTGGCGTTCAACCGGTGTTTCGAAACGTTCCAGCACCCATAACGCGCCACGGTCATCCCAGTGCATCAACCAGGAGACCCCGTACATGAGCGCCCCGACCAGGAACAGCCAGGAGTACCAGCGCATCTTCAAGCGCGGACGAGGAGTGGGTTTCACAGAAGGGAGCGGCACGGCCATGGAGGCTTCCAGATAATCGGCTGTAGGTGATAGCCCAGGCTCAGAGCGCCTGCGTGCCATATGGACGAGGATTATCCGGATGGCGTGTGAAAAAAATGCAAAACCCTGATTTACGGAGTACACACAAATAAATTGTGTACGGGCTTGTGTGGGAGCCGGGCTTGTCGGATCGCCGCATCGCCGCGATGCAGGCACCGTGGTGTGTCAGTCACACCGCGGTGATGCTATCGCAGGCAAGCCAGCTCCCACACAAGCCGACGCCTACAGGGGAATGGGGTTAGCGCACGCTGCTTTCGAAGCGGCTCACGCCCGACAGTTCCAGCACCAGCTCATCGCCCACATTCAGCGGGCCGACCCCGGCTGGCGTGCCAGTGAGGATCACATCACCGGCCTGCAGCGAGAAGCAGCCAGCCATGTGCTGGATCATCGGTACGATCGGGTTGAGCATATGCGAACTGTTGCCGTCCTGGCGCACTTGGCCATTGATGGTCAGGCGAATGCCGATATCGGCCAAGTCCGGGAACGTGCTGCCAACCACAAAGGGGGCGATCACTGCCGCACCATCGAAGGACTTGGCGATTTCCCACGGCAACCCCTTGGCCTTGAGCTCGGCCTGCTTGTCGCGCAGGGTCAGGTCCAGGGCCGGGGCGAAGCCGGAGATGGCATCCAGCACTTCTTCACGGCTCGGGGTTTTCGACAGGGGCTTGCCGATCAACACCGCAATTTCCGCTTCGTAATGCACCGAACCGCGCTCGGCCGGAATGGCAAAACCGCCTTCCAATGGCACCACACAACTGCCCGGCTTGATAAACAGCAACGGCTCGGTCGGCACCGGGTTATCCAGCTCCTTGGCGTGTTCGGCGTAGTTGCGCCCGATGCAAACCACTTTGCCCAGTGGAAAGTGGATGTTGGTGCCGTCGACGTACTTATGCTGATAGCTCATGGACCACTTCCTCTTTCGTGATGATTAAACAGCGAAGATCTTGCCCGGGTTCATGATCCCGTTCGGGTCGAACACGGCCTTCACCGCCTTCATATATTCGATTTCAACCGGGGAGCGGCTGTAGGTCAGGTAGTCACGCTTGGTCATGCCCACGCCATGTTCGGCGGAGATCGAACCGTTGTACTTCTCGACGGTTTCGAACACCCACTTGTTGACGGTGGCGCACTTGGCGAAGAACTCGTCCTTGGACAGGTTTTGTGGCTTGAGGATGTTCAAGTGCAGGTTGCCGTCGCCAATGTGGCCGAACCAGACGATTTCGAAGTCTGGGTAATGTTCGCCGACGATCGCATCGATTTCCTTCAAGAACGCCGGTACTTTCGACACGGTGACCGAGATGTCGTTCTTGTACGGCGTCCAATGGGAGATGGTCTCGGAAATGTACTCGCGCAGCTTCCACAGGTTGTGCAGCTGGGTTTCGCTCTGGCTCATCACGCCATCCAGCACCCAGCCCTGCTCGACACAGTGCTCAAAGGTTTCCAGGGCGTGGTTGGCGACTTCTTCGGTGGTGGCCTCAAATTCCAGCAGGGCATAGAACGGGCAATCGGTCTCGAACGGCGCCGGTACGTCGCCACGGCCGAGGACTTTGGCCAGGGCCTTGTCGGAGAAGAACTCGAACGCCGTCAGATCCAGCTTGCTCTGGAACGCATGCAACACCGGCATGATCGAGTCGAAATCAGTCGTACCGAGGACCATGGCGGTCAGGTTCTTCGGCGCACGGTCCAGGCGCATGGTGGCTTCCACCACAAAGCCCAGGGTGCCTTCAGCACCGATAAATAGTTGGCGCATGTCGTAGCCGGTGGCGTTCTTGATCAGGTCGCGATTGAGCTCCAGTACATCGCCCTTGCCAGTGACGACCTTCATGCCGGCCACCCAGTTGCGGGTCATGCCGTAGCGAATGACCTTGATCCCGCCGGCATTGGTGCCGATATTGCCGCCAATCTGGCTGGAACCGGACGAAGCGAAGTCCACCGGGTAGTACAGGCCGTTTTCTTCGGCGACGTTCTGCAACTGCTTGGTGACCACGCCCGGCTGGCACACGGCGGTGCGGTCGGTGAGGTTCACGTCGAGGATCTGGTTCATGTAGTCGAACGACACCACCACTTCGCCATTCGCGGCAACGGCCGCCGCCGACAAGCCGGTACGCCCACCGGATGGCACCAGCGCCACCTTGTGTTCATTGGCCCAACGGACAATGGCCTGCACCTGCTCAATGGTCTTGGGGAAGACGATGGCGGTCGGCGCGGGGGCGAAGTGCTTGGTCCAATCCTTGCCGTAAGCCTCCAGGGAGTCTGCATCGGTCAGCACTTTGCCGGGCTCAACCAGGGTCTTTAGCTCATCAATCAGGGCAGGATGGGTCATCGACAGAACTCTCGAACAATTCATGGTCATCCTGAGAACGCTTCACGTCGCAGGAATGAGTGTTTAGCGGGGCGCGTATGCTAGCATACCGCCCCCGCAGGACAGAGCCCAAGGGCGTTTCTGCGGTGACGGCTTTCCTGCCGTCCGGGTCAGCTTAAGCGATCCGATTCCCTGCCATTTTTCTCCGGGATACAGGTTTACGCAGATGAGCAAGACTTCTCTCGATAAGAGCAAGATCAAGTTCCTTCTTCTGGAAGGCGTCCACCCATCGGCCGTCGACGTCCTAAAGGCCGCCGGGTACACCAGCATTGAGTACATCACCAGTTCTCTGCCGGAATCCCAGCTCAAGGAAAAGATCGCCGACGCGCACTTTATCGGCATTCGCTCCCGCACCCAGCTGACCGAAGAGATCTTCGACCACGCCAAGAAGCTGGTGGCTGTCGGCTGTTTCTGCATCGGCACCAACCAGGTGGACCTCAATGCAGCGCGCGAGCGCGGTATCGCAGTGTTCAACGCCCCGTACTCCAACACCCGCTCCGTGGCGGAGCTGGTATTGGCCGAGGCCATCCTGTTGCTGCGCGGCATCCCTGAGAAGAACGCTTCCTGCCACCGTGGCGGCTGGATCAAGAGCGCGGCCAACTCCTTCGAAATCCGCGGCAAGAAGCTGGGTATCGTCGGTTACGGTTCGATCGGTACGCAATTGTCGGTACTGGCCGAAGGCTTAGGGATGCAGGTGTTCTTCTATGACACCCTGACCAAGCTGCCATTGGGCAACGCCACCCAGGTGTCGAGCCTGACCGAGCTGCTGGGCATGTCCGATATCGTGACCCTGCACGTTCCGGAAACCGCTGAGACCCAGTGGATGATCGGCGAGAAGGAAATCCGCGCTATCAAAAAAGGCGGGATCCTGATCAACGCCGCTCGCGGCACCGTGGTCGAACTGGATGCCCTGGCCGACGCGATCAAGGACAAGCACCTGATCGGCGCCGCCATCGACGTATTCCCGGTGGAGCCACGCTCCAACGACGACATCTTCGAAAGCCCGCTGCGTGGCCTGGACAACGTGATCCTGACCCCGCACATCGGCGGCTCCACCGCTGAAGCCCAGGCCAACATCGGCCTGGAAGTGGCGGAAAAGCTGGTCAAGTACAGCGACAACGGTACGTCGGTGTCCTCGGTCAACTTCCCGGAAGTAGCCCTGCCGGCTCACCCTGGCAAGCACCGCCTGCTGCACATCCACCAGAACATCCCGGGTGTGATGATGGAGATCAACAAGGTTTTCGCGGAAAACGGCATCAACATTTCCGGTCAATTCCTGCAGACCAACGAGAAGGTTGGCTACGTGGTAATCGACGTCGACGCCGAGTACTCGGACCTGGCGCAAGAGAAGCTGCAGCACATCAGCGGTACTATCCGTAGCCGCGTGTTGTTCTAAGGTTTCAGACGCACCACGAAGAAGGGAGCCCTGAGGGCTCCCTTTTTTTCGTCTGAACAAATCTTACTTGACGGTAACGGTGATCACTTTTGAGGCTACAGTAGGTTCAAACTGACGGTGAACATTATCGCCCGCCACCAGTTGCAGGGTGTGCTTGCCCGGGGCCAGGGTCAGTTCGGTCTTGGTTTGTGCCTTGCCGAAGTGGATCACGGTATCGGTGGCGGGAATCGGCTGGCTTGGGTCAGGCAATGCCTTTTGATCAACCAGCAAGTGGTGATGGCCGGCACCTGGGACTTGTTTGTCGATAGGCTCAAGGTCCATGCCCTTGATGCCAAACTCAACGGTGAAGGTCTTGTCGACGGTAGCGCCATCCTTAGGCGAGACAATAAACACCTCAGCCCCCTTGGGCGCAGGTGTACGTGGGATATCGGCGGCTGACGCCAGCATGGAAGCCCCCAGCAAAAGACTGGCCAGGGTTGCACGAGACAAAATGGCTTTCATTAACTTCTCCAGTTTTTCTGTGAAATCTGTAGGGTTATGACAACTTAGTGACGAAACGTTGTCCAAGGCACTCGACACCATAGCAAAGCGAGCCTGAACCGCGTCTCGCACCTTCGAATTCTTTAGGAGTGACCATGCGCTTTTTGCCTGGCCTGTTACTTTTGCTGCCTCTTCTGAGCCCCTTGGCTCACGCCGAACTGTTCGACGACGTGTTTGACCGCGGGGAACTGCGCATTGCCCTCGAAGCCGATACGCCACCCTTCAACTTCAAGGAAGGCGACAAACTCACCGGTTTTGAAGTGGAGCTGGGTGAGTTGCTGGCGCGGGAAATGGACGTACGTGCCTCCTTTATCACCACCGACGACAGCGACTTGCTGCCCGGTGTAGAGAGCGGCAAGTACGACGTGGCGATTAACCACATCGCTGTGACTACGCAACTGCAGGATCGTTTCGATTTCAGCGTGCCGTATAGCTATGCCAATGCCCAGATGCTTGCGAACAAGCAACAAAAGCGTCTGCTGGGCAACCTCGACACCCTCACCAGCAGCCAATTTGCCGCCAAGCCCACCGCGGGTGTGGACCTGCGCAGCCGTGTCGATGCCAAGGCCACGTTGACCCTGGCCATCCCGTTCCAGAAGGGCAACCCGGCGTTCAAGTCGAGCCTGGACAAGGCGCTGGAGCGCATCAAGGCTGATGGGCGGCTGGCGGCGCTGTCGGAAAAGTGGCTGGAGGCTGACACCAGCAAACCTGCCAAATAACCAATGTGGGACCAGGTTTGTGTGTGGGGAGAGGGCCCGCTCCCACAAAAAGGCTGGTCCTAGATTGGATTCAGGTGGGGTTTGAGAGCTGGTCCAGGGCTACCGCCGCCTCGGACAACTCCAACTCGCTGAACACCTGCACCCCATGGCGCTTGAGCAACGCTGCCGTCACCCCTTCGCCCGTGACTTTCACCCCACTGAACGTGCCGTCATAAGTCAGCAGATTGCCGCATGAGGGGCTGTTGGCCTTGAGCACGGCGATGCGGATGCCATGGCGCTGCACCAGGGCCAGTGCCTGCCGCGCCCCATCGAGAAAGGCTTCGCTGAAGTCCTCGCCATCGGCAGTCAGCACTTGCGCACGACCTTCCCACACATCCATCCCCTGCCCGCCCGGAATCTCGGCAGACGGGCGTGGCGTAGGCAAACCGCCAGCTACTTCCGGGCACACCGCAACCACCCGGCCTTCGGCCTGCCAGGCGGCCAGTTGGTCGAACGGCCCGCTCGACCCGCCGTCATAACGTACGCGATGCCCCAGCAGGCAGCGGCTGACCAGAATCTTTTGCATGCTCAAAACGGCTCGTTGCCCCGCCGGCGAAACCAGCCGGTCAGGGACAGGCGCTCGCGATGGGCAGGCAGGACTTCGTGGGGTACTTCCCCCGACAGGAATACCACCAGGCACCCGCCGGTGGGGTCCACGTCGTGTTCGACACCATCCTTGAGGTACATGCGTAACTGGCCGCCATGCTCGGGCAGCCAGTCCTGGTTCAGGTAGACCACCGCCGAGACCATGCGCCGGTCATCGTCGCGAAAACGGTCGAGGTGCTTGAGGTAGAACGCCCCCGGCGGGTACATCGCGAAGTGGCATTCAAACTCTTCCAGGCCCAGGAACAGCCCCCGGTTCATCGCCAGCCGCAGGCTGTCCATCAACACCAGGTAGCGGTCGCAGATAGCCGCCTGGCCGGGCTCCAGCCATTGGATATGGTCGCCACGGATCCCCTCGCGAATCTCCTGGGCCGGCCCGCGTCCGACAGCGGCCGGTGCCAATTCACCTTCAACGGCACGTTTATGGCACTCAGCCGCCAGTTCCAGGGTCAGAGCCTCTGGCAGGAAGATGTTCTGCTGCGACCAGCCTTTCACGGCCAGGTCGTCGACGATGCGTAGCAGCAGCGGGTCATCAGGGGATATTTGCATGGCGCGCATAGTATCCATACGCCTGGAAAACCGACAGCGCCGCCGAGCACCTCGATACACTTTAGTCAGGCAACTGATAGGACTTCTCGACAAATCCTACGCCCGACACGGACAATAGTGGCCGACTGACAGGAGTCCCTATGCGTCGTTTGTTTTTATCCTTGCTGATGTTCTGCGTGTTGCCCGCCTGGGCAGACAGCCATGACCAGTTGTACACGGTCGCCGGCTGGCCGCAACAACGTGCGCATTTCAGTGACGCCTTGAGTGCCGCCCAGCAGCGCTACCGCAACAGCTTGCCGCCGGCGGTGTACCAGGCACTGGTGGACAACAGCAATAAACGCTTCGCCCCCAAGGCCATGGATCAGCGGGCTGAAGCCCAGTTGCGCCAGAACCTGGCCGATCCAAAACCCGCGCTGGCGTTTTTCCAGTCGCCGCTGGGGCGCAAGATTGTCGCCGCCGAATTGCTGGCGACCCGCCGTGACCAGTTGGCCAAGAATGCCCAGGGCTTGCCGAAGATCCAGGCCGACGCCACCCGTAGCCTGATCATCGGCCACCTGGCCCAGGCCCTGCCAGCCCGCGAAGCCGGGGCCGAGGTCAGCCTGGCGATTGCCGGCGTGGCAGCAGACAGCCTGAGCCAGATGATCCCCGGCCTGTTGGGCGGCGGTCAGGCGCAGAGTATGTTGAACGGTCAGCGCGAGCGCTTGATGCAGCAGATCGGCAATGACCTGAACAACACCTTGTTGTATGTGTATAGGGACTTGTCAGACCCGGAGCTGGAAGAGTTCGCCACGTTTGCCGAGTCCCCGGAAGGCAAGGCGTATTACCAAGCGGCGCTGGCAGCGATCCGCGCCGGCCTGGCGGTCGGCCAAAGCACCTCCAGCCTGGCCCCCTGACGCCCCGCCCCCTGTAGGAGCGAGCTTGCTCGCGAAGAACGTCAACGATAACGCGCGCTGCCTGGTTAAACGCAGTGTCCTTGAGTTTTTCGCGAGCAAGCTCGCTCCTACAGGGGTGCAGGGTTATTTCAGGTGGTCGGTGAGGAACTTGAAGTATTGCTCGCGGATTTCAGGCAATTCATTTGCCAAGTGATGCCGCCCACGCGGCAACATCAGGATCTGCGGCTGATCGAACTTGCCGCGCAGCACCTGCAAGTTGTGCTGCCAATCCACGGTCATATCCTCCTCGCCCTGCACGATCAGTGGCCGTCGCGTGCTGCGTGGCGCAGCTTCGATGCGCTTGATCCAGCGCGCCAGCGCACCCACCCAGGCGGTGGGCAGTTGTCGTGGCTGCAAGGAGTCGGCTTCGAGGAACGGGCGAAAGGCCGGGTCATTGCTGTTATCGCTGAAACGCCGGGCGATGCCTTTGACGAACGGCTTGAGCAGGTAATAACTGAGCTGCGACCAGCCCCAGGCTCGCGGCCGCACCAGCGGCGACAGCAGGAAGGTCTGGCCTTGCGCCGGGCTGTCCGGGCCATGGTTGAGCAGATGGTCCACCACAATCGCCCCGCCGGTGCTTTGCCCGAACAGATGCCAGGGCTTGGGCAGTTGCAGCGCGTCGGCCTGTTCGAACAAGCCGTTCACC
Organism: Pseudomonas sp. TAE6080; assembly: GCF_018732265.1. Classification (NCBI taxonomy): domain Bacteria; kingdom Pseudomonadati; phylum Pseudomonadota; class Gammaproteobacteria; order Pseudomonadales; family Pseudomonadaceae; genus Pseudomonas; species Pseudomonas sp. TAE6080. Next base: position 17,828 of record NZ_JAHIDY010000056.1, on the reverse strand, counting down.
ACCTGCTGGTACACCGCAAAATCATCGATGCTGGCACGCACGCCGCTGGACAGGCCATGGCCCGGCAAGTCGCAGGCAATCACTACGAAACCCTGGTCCAGGCCCCACTCCACTACGCTGCGGTACAGCCCCATGTGGTCGTAGAAACCGTGGAACATAAACAGTGTGGCCACAGGTTTCGCCGGCCACCAGACCTGGCTGACCACCGTAAACCCGTCCACCTCGAAGCGCCCCAGGCGACTGATCACTGGCTCTTTGCGCGCAGCCAGGTCCAGCCCATAGAAGCGCTGGTAGACCCTGGCCTCGGCCGAAAGCGGCTGCGCGTCCACCAAAGGCCGCAAGCTTTCGCGCAGATGATCGGGGTCAAAGGTAACGGGCATAAGAACTTCCAGACTAGGGCTTCACAGCCCTGACAGATGAATATCGAGTCGCGATATTCATCTGTCAGGGCAAGCATGGCAAGCTACGCGACCTTCGAGGATTGCTCTGAATGCGAAAACCCTACCGCACCGCCCTGCTCGCCAGCCTGATCCTGCTGATCTGCGCCGCCGTGCTGTGGGCCGCGTATGACTGGTTCCAGGGTCGCTATCTGCGGGCATTCAGCGAGCATACGGCGGTGTTTTCCGGCGACCTGCTGCGCCTGCCGGACGACCTGGCAGGCCCCGGCCCGATCCGCCTGGTGCACTTTTGGGACCCGGCCTGCCCGTGCAATGTCGGCAACCAACAGCACCTGAGTGAACTGATCGAGCAATACGCGCCCCAGGGCGTGGAATTCTATGCCCTGCAAAAAACCGGCAGCCACGGCCAATTGCCCGCAACCCTTGGCGCCATGAAAATCCTCACCACCTTGCCCGGCGCCGACCAAGTGCCCGCCAGCCCGGCGGTCGGCATCTGGGACAGCAATGGCAAACTGGCGTACTTCGGCCCTTACAGTGAGGGCCTGACCTGTAATTCGAGCAACAGCTTTATCGAACCGATCCTGCAGGCGCTCAAGAGCGGGCGGGCGGTGAATGCGACCCACACCCTGGCGGTGGGCTGCTATTGTTCCTGGCCACAAGGCTAAAAGTCCCACTTCTAATAATAAGGATTGTTCATGAAGCGCGTCTTGTCGGGTCTCGCGGCCCTGCTGGTGTTGATCGCCCTCGGGGCCGGCTGGTATGTCTACAGCAAGCAACCCACCCGCCAGGGCACGGTGGAGCTGGCCAACCTGCAGGGCTCGGTCACGGTGCGCTACGACGACCGGGGCGTGCCGCACATCCGCGCCGAGAACGAGGCTGACCTGTATCGCGCCCTGGGTTATGTGCACGCCCAGGACCGTCTGTTCCAGATGGAAATCATGCGGCGCCTGGCCCAGGGCGAGCTGGCCGAAGTGCTGGGCGCCAAGTTGCTGGACACCGACAAACTGTTCCGCAGCCTGCGCATCCGCGAGCGCGCCGCCACCTACGCGGCGCAGATGGACCGCCAGTCACCGCACTGGAAGGCCCTGCAAGCCTATCTGGACGGGATCAACCAATATCAGGACAACCACGCCAGCCCCATGGAGTTTGACGTACTGGGCATCCCCAAGCGGCCGTTCACCGCCGAAGACACCATCAGCATCGCCGGCTACCTGGCCTACAGCTTTGCCGCAGCCTTTCGTACAGAGCCGTTGCTGACTTATGTGCGAGACCAACTGGGCAGCGACTACCTGAAGGTGTTTGACCTCGACTGGAAAGCCAAGGGCGACCTCGGCCTGGCCGCCGGTGACTGGCAAGACCTCGGCGCCATCGCCCGCCTCAGCGAGCAGGCCCTGGCCGACAACGGCCTGCCGCAGTTCGAAGGCAGCAACGCCTGGGCCATCAGCGGCAATCGCACCAAGAGCGGCAAGCCGTTGCTGGCGGGCGACACGCATATCCGTTTCTCGGTACCGTCGGTGTGGTACGAGGCGCACCTGTCGGCGCCTGGCTTCGAACTCTATGGCTATCACAATGCGTTGGTGCCGGTGGCGTTCCTGGGGCACAACAAAGCGTTTGGCTGGAGCCTGACGATGTTCCAGAACGACGACCTCGACCTGATCGCCGAGAAGGTCAACCCGGATAATCCCAACCAGGTGTGGTACCGCGGCCAATGGGTCGATATGACCAGCAGCGAACAGCAGATCGCCGTCAAGGGCCAGGCCCCGGTGACGTTGACCCTGCGCCGCTCGCCCCACGGCCCGATCATCAACGACGTGCTCGGTGCCAACGCCGGCACGACACCGATTGCCATGTGGTGGGCGTTCCTCGACACCGAAAACCCGATCCTCGACGGGTTCTACCAACTCAACCGCGCCGACACGCTGGCCAAGGCCCGTCAGGCCGTGGCCAAGGTACATGCACCGGGGCTGAATATCGTGTGGGCCAATGCCAAGGGCGATATCGGCTGGTGGGCAGCCGCGCAGTTGCCGATCCGCCCGGCGGGTGCCAATGCCGGGTTTATCCTCGACGGCAGCACGCCTCAGGCTGACAAGCTGGGCTTCTACCCGTTCAGCGCCAACCCCCAGGAAGAAAACCCGGCGCGTGGTTATGTGGTCTCGGCCAATGCCCAGCCGGTATCGTCCACCGGCATGCAGATCCCCGGCTATTACAACCTGGCGGACCGCGGCCAACAGTTGAACGCGCAGTTGAGCGACAACCAGGTCAAATGGAACCTGGACAACAGCCAGGCCCTGCAACTGGGCACCACCACCGCCTACGGGCCCCGCCTGCTGGCGCCGCTGTTGCCGGTGCTGCGTGAGGTGGTCAAGGATCCGTCCGAGCTCAAACTGGTGGAGCAACTGGCCACGTGGAAAGGTGACTACCCGGTGGAGTCGATCCCGGCCACCGTGTTCAACCAGTTGCTGTATGACCTGACGGACGCGGCCTTTCGCCCCAAGTTGGGTGACGACATGTTCAAAACCCTGATCACCACCCGCGTGATCGACGCTGCATTGCCGCGCCTGGCCGCTGCCGCCGAGTCGCCGTGGTGGAACGGGCAGCGCACCGAGACCGTCAAGCGCGCCTGGGACAAGAGCCTGGCCCATCTGAAAACCACCTTCGGCGACGACCCGGCCCAATGGCAGTGGGGCAAGGCACATACCCTGACCCACGGCCATCCACTGGGCATCAAGAAGCCGTTGGACCAGATCGTCAATGTCGGCCCGTTTGCCTCACCGGGCAGCCACGAAGTGCCGAACAACCTGTCCGCAATCATTGGCCCGGCGCCATGGCCGGTGACTTATGGTCCGTCTACCCGGCGCCTGGTCGACTTCGCCGACGCCGCCCACGCACTGACCATCAACCCGGTCGGGCAAAGCGGCGTGCCGTTCGACAAGCACTATGCCGACCAGGCCGAGACCTACATCGAGGGCGGGTACGAGCAAGCGCATTTTGATGAAGAAGAGGTCCAGGCCAATACTCGCGGCACCCTCAAGCTATTGCCGGCCCGCCCCCCACAGCAGCCCTGACGAAACGCCCCTCCCACAATTTTAATCTGCGTTGCGCATTCGACCGGGGGCCTGGCCATACGCCTCCTTGAATTTCTTGCTGAACGCCGCCTGGGATTGATAACCCACCCGGGCCGCGATATCCGTCAGGCTCAACCGCGACTGCTGCAACAGGTTGAACGCCAGCTCCATGCGCAACTGGGTCAGCAGCACCCACGGCGATACGCCCGCCACTTTGACAAACGCACGCATGAACGTGGCCCGGGACATCGACGCCGCGCCGGCCAGGCTGTCGATGGTCCAGTCATGCCCGGGCTCGGCCAGCATCGCCTGCCAGGCGCGGCCAAGGCGTTTGTCGGTGAGCAAGGCAAACGTCCCCGCCAGCGGCGCTTGTTGTGCCAGCCAGGCGCGCACCAGCAAAGTGAACAGGGCCACCGACAGCGCATCGATGAACGACCGCGCACCAAGCCGCTCGCCATCCGCTTCGCTGCGCATCAGGGCAATCAGGGCTGCCAGTTGCCCGTCGGCCTGCCATTGCCGGCTGGACACCACCAGATACGCCGGCAAGGCCGCGAACAGCAACGACTGGCGGTTGTAGTGAAAGCTGCCACAGAGCATCTCCACCTCCGGCTGATCGCCACCCAGGCGATGCACCGTGAGGACGCCGTCGTCGATCACCCTGGGTAACATCGCCGGCACCGTCGCGCCCTGGCTACGCAACAGGTGAGTCGCGCCGCCGGGCAACAGCAGGATGTCGCCCTCCTCCAGGGTCACTCGTTGCCCGCCCGAAAGCTCGGCGCGGCAGGTGCCACTGAGCACAATGTGATACGGCGCCACGCCCAGGGATTCGGGCGCATGATCCAGGGCCCAGTCGCCCTGGAACTGGCAACGTACATCGAGGCTGCCGCGCAGGTTGGCCAGGGTGATCAGGGTGTCGATAGCGTTCATTTGCGAATATCGGTCAAAAAGTTGAGCGGATCGAACAATACCGCCAAACCCGGACGGAACACACTGGCTTCACACCCAACCCGTTCAGGAGTTATCGCAATGTTCAATAACTGGTCCGACTTGCTGCCTACCGTGAAGAAAGCCTTTGGCACACTGGGCAAGAGCAACCCGAAGATGGTCAAAGCCTACATGGCGCTCGGCGAAGCCGCCGAGGAAAACAACGTCCTGGATGCCAAGACCCGCGAACTGATCTCGATTGCAGTAGCGATCACCACTCGCTGCGACGGTTGCATCGGCGTGCATGCCGACGCCGCAATCAAGGCCGGCGCCACCCGCGAAGAAGTCGCCGCAACCTTGGCCACTGCCATCTCACTGAATGCCGGTGCCGCCTACATCTACTCGCTGCGCGCGCTGGAAGCCTACGACACGCTCAAACCGGCGCCGCAAAGTTGAGCCGAAACTGCTGCGGCGTCACACCCAGCCGGCGGTTGAACACACTGCGCAGGTGCTGGGCATCACGAAAGCCGCATTGATAGGCCACGGTCTTGAGCGGCGCGCTGCTGCTTTCGAGCATCACCCGCGCCGCATCCACCCGCGCCCGCTCGACAAATTCTGCCGGGGTGATTCGCGCCTCACGGGCAAATACCCGCGAGAAATTGCGCGCACTCATGTTGGCTGCGCGGGCCAGGTCGGCAATGCCCAGGTCGCCGGTCAGGTTCGCCAGCACGTACAACTGCACCTGCGCCACGGCCGAAGAAGATTCGGCATGGGGTGTCAGGAACGGGCTGAACTGTGACTGCCCGCCGCTACGCTGGGTAAACACCACCAGGCGCTTGGCCACGCTCAAGGCCACTTCCGGGCCGTGGTCCTGGGCCAGCAGGTACAACGACAGATCGATGCCCGCCGTGACCCCGGCCGAGGTGTAGAGGTTGGCGTCTTGCACGTACAGGCGGTCGGCGTCGACCCGGGTCGAGGGGCACAGGCGCGCCAGATCCGCCGCGTCGCCCCAGTGCGTGGTGACCGTGCGCCCCTCCAGCAAACCGGCACGCGCGAGCATGAACGCGCCATTGCAGATCGAGCCGAAACGCCGAGCCCTGGCGCTGGCGCCTTGCAACCACCGATTGAACGCCGGGCCGAAATCCTCGAAGGGCAACTGCGGGCCTCCGGCTACCAGCAACAGGTCATAGGCTTGCAGCGCATCGCTGTAATGGATGTGGGCCTGCAATGACAGACCGTTGGAACAGGTAATGTTGCCCTGGACCTGGCCGATGACTTCGAGCTGGTAATGATCCGCAGGCTCCAGGAATCGATTGGCCTCGCAGAACACGTCCATGGGACCGGTCACATCCAGTGACTGGACGCCGGGGAAGATCAGGATGGCGACGGTTTTGTGCATGGATGGCACACCTTTCTATCGGAATAAACGAAGAAACATTTGGATTGTTGCAGGCTTCAAGGGATAGCAGTGCCTGCTACACCCTAGCCGATTTCACGTGGCACGATGTGACCGCACATTGGCCGGGATCGCATCCTCATCGCGATGGCCCTCGCGCACAGGCGCGACCAAACTGCACTCATCAGCGCCAACCCAGCGCTTTCTTGAGGACCATGACCATGAGCACCACCATCGCCGGCATCAAAATCCCCGACAGCGCCCTGGCCAAGGCTACCACCGAGTACATCCGCGACATTGAATCCGACCTGCTCTACCACCACTCCCGCCGCGTCTTCCTGTTCGGCGCGCTCAGCGGTGAACGCAAGCAACTGGCCTACAACCCGGAGCTGCTCTACGTCGGCGCGATGTTCCACGACCTGGGCCTGGTGGCAGGCCATCGCAGTGACAACGAACGCTTTGAAGTAGACGGTGCCAACGCTGCCGCCGACTTTCTCAAGCCCTACGGTTTAAGCGACGACGATATCGAGCAGGTGTGGCTGTCCATCGCCCTGCACACCACCCCTGGCGTGCCCCAGCACCTGCGCCCCACTGTCGCGCTGGTCACGGCCGGTGTGGAGATGGATGTGCTGGGCATGGACTACGCCGCCTTTAGCCACGTGCAGCGCGAAGCGGTGGTGCATGCGCATCCACGGGGCGAAGGGTTCAAGGAGTGCATCATCTGCGCGTTTGCCGACGGCTTGCGCCATCGCCCGCAGACCACGTTTGGCAACGTGAAGACCGATGTGTTGGTGGATCAGGAGCCGGGGTTTAAACCACTGAACTTTGTCGAGGTGATTCGCCAGTCGCCGTGGACTGCCTAATCAACTTGAAATGCAATCAAGTGTGGGAGCGGGCTTGCCTGCGATAGCGGTGGTTCAGTCACATCTTCAGTGACTGACACTCTGCCATCGCAGGCAAGCCAGCTCCCACATTTTTAGACCGGTGCGGGCGCGCGGCGCACATCCGGCTGTTTCCAGCCATCCGCTGCCGCTTCTTCAATGGCTTGCTGGATCGCCTTCTTGCGCCGCTCTTCAGCGCGACGGCTGAAGTACCACACCAGGAACGTCACCAGCGACACCGCCAGCAGGATCAGGCTGGCCACGGCGTTGATCTCGGGTTTGACCCCAAGGCGCACCGCCGAGAACACTTCCATCGGCAAAGTGGTGGAGCCCGGGCCCGAGACGAAGCTGGCCAGTACCAAGTCATCCAGCGACAACGCGAACGACATCATGCCGCCCGCCGCCAACGACGGCGCGATCATCGGGATGGTGATCAGGAAGAACACCTTCCACGGCCGCGCACCGAGGTCCATGGCCGCTTCTTCGATCGACAGGTCCAGCTCACGCAGGCGCGCCGACACCACCACCGCCACGTACGCCGCACAGAACGTGGTGTGGGCGATCCAGATGGTGACAATGCCACGCTCCTGGGGCCAACCGATCATCTGCGCCATGGCCACGAACAGCAGCAATAGCGACAGACCGGTGATCACTTCCGGCATCACCAACGGCGCCGTCACCAGGCCGCCGAACAGCGTGCGGCCCTTGAACTGGCTGATACGGGTCAGCACAAACGCCGCCAACGTACCCAGCGCCACCGCAGCCACCGCCGTGTAGCAGGCGATTTCCAGGGAGCGGGCCACCGAGCCCATCAACTGGGTGTTGTCCAGCAGGCCCACGTACCACTTGATCGACCAACCACCCCACACCGTCACCAGTTTCGATTCGTTGAACGAATAGATCACCAGGATCAGCATCGGCAGGTAGATGAACAGCAGCCCTACGACCAGCATGAAGCTGGAGAAACTGAAGCGCTTCATACCTTGCCCTCCATCTCTTTGGCTTGGCTGCGGTTAAACAGAATGATCGGCACGATCAGGATCGCCAGCATCACCACCGCCAGGGCAGACGCCACCGGCCAGTCGCGGTTGTTGAAGAACTCTTGCCACAACACTTTACCGATCATCAGGGTTTCCGGGCCGCCCAGCAGTTCCGGGATCACGAACTCGCCCACCACCGGGATGAACACCAGCATGCAGCCGGCGATGATGCCGTTCTTGGACAGCGGCACGGTGATTTTCCAGAAGCTGTTGAAGGTGCTCGAACCCAGGTCCGAGGCCGCTTCCAGCAGGCTCTGGTCATGTTTGACCAGGTTGGCGTACAGCGGCAGGATCATGAACGGCAGGTACGAATAGACCACGCCGATATACACCGCGATGTTGGTGTTGAGGATCTGCAACGGTTCGTTGATCAGGCCCATGGACATCAGGAAACCATTGAGCAAGCCGTTGTTGCTGAGGATGCCCATCCACGCATACACGCGGATCAGGATCGCGGTCCAGGTCGGCATCATGATCAGCAGCACCAGCACGGTCTGCATCTCTTTGCGCGCACTGGCGATGGCGTAGGCCATCGGGTAGCCGATCAGCAGGCAGAGCGCCGTGCTGAAAAACGCCATTTTCAGCGAGCCCAGGTAGGCGGCGATGTACAACTCGTCGCCGGCCAGCAGGCTGTAGTTGGCCAGGTTGAGCACCACCTCCAGCTTCTGCTCGATGTAGGTGTAGATCTCGGTGTAGGGCGGGATCGCCACGTCGGCTTCGGCAAAGCTGATCTTCAGGACGATGAAGAACGGCAGCATGAAGAACATGAACAGCCACAGGAATGGAATCCCGATGACCACCTGTTTGCCGCTGGGAATTATTCGGTGCAGTCGCCGTTTGAATTTCTTCATGTTCATGAGCGAAGTACCACGCCGCTGTCGTCTTCCCACCACACGTAGACCTGGTCACCCCAGGTCGGCCGCGCGCCACGACGTTCGGCGTTGGCGACGAAGGACTGCACCAGCTTGCCGCTCGGCAGTTCGACGTAGAACACCGAATGGCCGCCCAGGTAGGCAATGTCATGCACCTTGCCGCTGGACCAGTTGTGCTCGCAGGTCGGCATTTCGGTGGTGACCAGCAGTTTTTCCGGGCGGATGGCGTAGGTCACCGACTTGTCTTCCACCGACGTGGCGATGCCATAACCCACGTAGATATCGCGATCCAGGTCGGCGCACTTGAGTACCGCATGGCCTTCGGCGTCATCCACTACTACGGTGTCGAAGATGTTGACGTTGCCGATGAACTCGCACACCAGGCGGCTGGTGGGGGTTTCGTAGATGTCGATCGGGCTGCCGATCTGCGCGATCCAGCCCAGGTGCATGATTGCGATGCGCTCGGCCATGGTCATGGCCTCTTCCTGGTCGTGGGTCACCATCACGCAGGTCACGCCGACGCGCTCGATGATTTCCACCAGCTCCAGTTGCATCTGCGAGCGCAGCTTCTTGTCCAGGGCGCCCATCGGCTCATCGAGCAGCAGCAGTTTCGGGCGCTTGGCCAGGGAACGGGCCAATGCCACGCGCTGACGCTGGCCGCCAGACAACTGGTGCGGCTTGCGCTTGGCGTACTGGCTCATCTGCACCAGCTTGAGCATCTCGGCCACGCGGGCCTCGACCTCGGCCTTGGGAATCTTGTCCTGTTGCAGGCCGAAGGCGATGTTCTGCGCCACGGTCATGTGTGGGAACAAGGCGTAGGACTGGAACATCATGTTGATCGGCCGCTCGTAGGGCGGCATGTCGGTGATATCCACACCGTCGAGGAAAATCCGCCCTTCGGTCGGGCGCTCGAAACCTGCGAGCATGCGCAGCAAGGTGGACTTGCCCGAACCCGAACCGCCGAGCAAGGCGAAGATCTCGCCTTTCTTGATTTCCAGGGACACATCGTCCACGGCAATCGTCTCGTCGAACTTCTTCGTGACCCGGTCGATTTTGACCAACACCTTTTTCGGTGTCTGGTCGCCCTCGAGGGCTTTCTTATAGGCGCCGGAGGCAACTGCCATTTACGAAACTCCCAGAAAAAAGAGTGCGGAACGTCCAATACGGACGAACCTTGGATAATTTGAGCCTTACTTGCCCGTCTTGACCTTGGTCCAGCTACGGGTCATCAAGCGTTGCACTTTCGGGGGTAGCTCGAAGTTGACAAACGTCCGGTCGAGAACCGCCTGCGGTGGATAAACCGCTTCGTCGGTGCGTATCGATTGCTCCATCAGCGTGTCCGCCCCTGGGTTAGGGTTGGCGTAGCCGACGTAATCACTGACCTGAGCGATCACTTCAGGTTGCAGTAGATAGTTGATGAAGGCGTGGGCCTCCTTGACGTTGGTCGAGTCCTTGGGGATCGCCAGCACGTCAAACCACAGGTTGCCGCCTTCTTTCGGAATCGCGTAGGCGATGTTCACGCCCTTACCGGCCTCGGCCGCGCGGGCCTTGGCCTGGAACACATCGCCGGAGAACCCGGCGGCCACGCAGATATTGCCGTTGGCCAGGTCCGAGATATATTTGGATGAGTGGAAGTAGGTCACGTAGGGACGCACTTTCAGCAGTTTTTCCTCGGCTTTCTTGTAGTCCGCCGGGTTGGTGCTGTTAGGGTCCAGGCCCATGTAGTTGAGCACCGCCGGCAGCATTTCATCGGCCGAGTCCATGAAGGACACGCCGCAACTGGCCAGCTTCTTCATGTTTTCCGGCTCGAACAGCACAGCCCAGGAATCGATCTTGTCGACGCCCAGCACTTCCTTCACTTTATCGACGTTGTAACCAATGCCGTTGGTACCCCACAGGTAAGGCACGGCGTACTGGTTGCCCGGGTCGTTCTTTTCCAGGCGCTTGAGCAGCGCCGGGTCAAGATTGGCGTAGTTGCTCAGCAACGACTTGTCGATCTTCTGGAACGCACCGGCCTTGATCTGCTTGCCCAAGAAGTGGTTGGACGGCACCACCACGTCATACCCGGTGCGTCCGGCCAGCAACTTGCCTTCCAGGGTTTCGTTGGAGTCAAACACGTCGTAGACCGGCTTGATGCCAGTGGCCTTTTCAAAGTTGGCCAGGGTGTCGGGACCGATATAGTCCGACCAGTTATAAACATGCACGGTGGAAGCTGCCTGCACGCTGACTGCCAACGTGAGGCCTGCCCCTACCAGCAAGGCTTTGCGAAATAAAGAAATTGGCAAGTGGAGGTCCTCTTAAATAGTTGGGCCCGAAGTTGTTGCCCGGCAACAAAACCGGCGCGCAACTTACCCTCGATAAACCGATCCGGCAAAACTTTCTGTCATTTAATTTTTTGTAGGAGCGAGCTTGCTCGCGAAGGTCGTCAACGATAACGCGGGGCATCAGGCACCCCGCGGCGCATTTGAGTTTTTCGCGAGCTAGCTCGCTCCTACAGGTTCGTGCTTATTTACCCGATTTGATCTTGGTCCAGCTGCGCGTCAGCAGACGCTGGGTCGCGGCTGGCAGATCGCTGATTGCATACAGCTTGGCCTTCACATCATCCGACGGATAGATGCTCGGATCGCCCGAGATATCCTTGTTCACCAGCGGCGTGGCAGCCTTGTTACCGTTCGGGAAGCGTACGCTGTTGGTGATGGCGGCCATGACTTCAGGCTTCATCAGGTAGTTCATGAACTGGTAGGCGGCGTCCAGGTTCTCGGCATCTTTAGGGATGGCGACCATGTCATAGAAGCTGCCTGCGCCTTCCTTCGGAATGGTGTAGGAAACCTTGACCTTGCCACCGGCTTCAGCCGCGCGGGACTTGGATTGTTCCAGGTCACCCGAATAACCCACGGCTACGCAGATGTTGCCGTTGGCCAGGTCCGAGATGTACTTGGAGGAGTGGAAGTAGCCCACCGAAGGACGGATCTTGAGGAACAGCGCTTCGGCTTCAGCCAGCTGTTTCTTGTCCTGGCTGTCGGTCGGGTAACCCAGGTAATGCAGGGCCACCGGGATCATTTCGGTCGGCGAGTCGAGGAAGCTCACGCCACAGCTTTTGAGTTTTTCGATGTTCTCGGGCTTGAACAGCACATCCCACGAGTCGATCTTGTCGACGCCCAGCGCAGCCTTGACCTTGTCCGGGTTGTAGCCGATGCCGATGGTGCCCCACATGTACGGGAATGCATATTTGTTGCCTTTGTCACTGGCATCGCCCACGGCCTTGAGCAGGTCGGTATCGAGGTTTTTCCAGTTTGGCAGCTTGGACTTGTCCAGCTCCTGGTACACACCGGCCTTGATCTGCTTGGCCAGGAAGTTGTTCGACGGTACGACGATGTCGTAGCCGGACTTGCCCGCCAACAGCTTGGCTTCCAGGGTTTCGTTGCTGTCGAAAACGTCGTACACCACCTTGATGCCAGACTCTTTCTCAAAGTTGGCGACGGTGTCCGGTGCAATGTAGTCGGACCAGTTGTAGACGTGCAGCACTTTGTCGGCAGCCTGGGCCGTGCCGGCCATTGCGCCCATCAGGGACAAGGCCAGGAGGGTCTTGCCAGCGTTCTTCAAACCTAATGCCTTCATTCGGTCATGCTCCAATTTTTCTTTTTTGGGCCACATCTTTCTACGTTTCATGGCCCGTCGAAGGGCGACAAAACAGGGCGACAGTCTGGCAAGTTCAGGGGCCGGCTTTCAACCAAAGCCCCACTCTTTTATAACCGCCCGGACGCAGCAGCCGCAGGCCACTGCTTCCTGAGCCTAGCACTTAGCCCTGCAATGCCGCCAAAGTCAGGTCCAGGCACTGGCGAGCCTTGGTCACCAGCTCGTCAATCTCGGCCTTGCTGATCACCAGCGGCGGCGAAATGATCATGGTGTCGCCCACGGCGCGCATGATCAGGCCATTCTCGAAGCAGAAGGTGCGGCAGATCATGCCGGCGCCTTTTCCTTCATAACGCTTGCGCGTTGCCTTGTCCTTAACCAGCTCGATCGCACCCAACATGCCGACACCACGTACTTCGCCCACCAACGGATGATCCGCCAGCTCGCGTAGACGCTTTTGCAAATACGGTGCCGTTTCGTCATGGACGCGGCTGACAATTTTTTCATCGCGCATGATGCGGATGTTTTCCAGGGCCACCGCAGCCGCCACCGGGTGCCCGGAGTAGGTGAAGCCGTGGTTGAAATCGCCCCCTTCGTTGAGCACCGCCACCACTTCGTCGCGCACGATCAGGCCGCCCATGGGGATATAGCCCGAGGTCAGGCCCTTGGCGATGGTCATCATGTCCGGCTTGAGATCGTAGAAATCGCTACCGAACCACTCACCGGTACGGCCAAAGCCACAGATCACTTCGTCGGCGACAAACAGGATGTCGTACTTGGCGAGGATTTCCTTGATGCGCGGCCAGTAGGTCGCTGGCGGCACGATCACGCCACCGGCACCCTGGATCGGCTCGGCAATAAAGGCACCGACGTTGTCCACGCCGACTTCGAGGATTTTTTCTTCCAGTTGGTTGGCAGCCCAGATCCCGAATTCTTCAGGGCTCATGTCGCCGCCTTCACCGAACCAGTACGGCTGCGCGATATGCACGATACCCGGGATCGGCAAGTCGCCCTGCTCGTGCATATACGTCATGCCGCCCAGGCTCGCGCCGGCCACGGTGGAGCCGTGGTAACCGTTCTTGCGGCTGATGATGGTTTTCTTGTTCGGCTGGCCCTTGATCGCCCAGTAGTGGCGGACCATGCGCAACATGGTGTCGTTGCCTTCGGAGCCGGAGCCGGTGAAGAACACATGGTTCATGCCGGCGGGGGCGATATCGGCGATGGCCTTGGCCAGTTCCAGCACCGGCGGGTGGGCGGTCTGGAAGAACAGGTTGTAGTAAGGCAGTTGTTTCATCTGCTTGGCGGCGGCGTCAGCCAGCTCGTCACGGCCATAACCGATGGCCACACACCACAGGCCGGCCATGCCGTCGAGGATCTTGTTGCCTTCGCTGTCCCACAGGTACACGCCCTTGGCGTTGGTGATGATGCGCGGGCCTTTTTCTTTCAATTGCTTGAAGTCGCTGAACGGCGCCAGGTGGTGATCGTTGCTCAGGGCTTGCCATTCACGGGTTTGCGGGTTGTTGCTGGACATACCAATCTCCAAAAGTAGCAGGTGAAGGTGCGGCCCATCCCGGCCGCACCCGGCGCATCAGACGGCGAAGAGCAGGAATTCCCGCTCCCACGAACTGATCACGCGCTTGAAGTTTTCATGCTCGGCCCGCTTGACCGCGACGTAGCCAGTGATGAATTTGTGACCCAGGTATTTCTCGATGGTCTTGCTGTTTTCCATGCGCTCCAGCGCGTCTTCGATAGTCAACGGCAGGCGCAGGTTGCGCCGTTCGTAACCACGACCGACCACCGGCGCACTCGGGCTGATGCCTTCGACCATGCCGATATAGCCGCACAGCAAGCTGGCGGCGATCGCCAGGTACGGGTTGGCATCGGCGCCCGGCAGGCGGTTTTCCACGCGACGGTTCTGCGGGCCGGCATCCGGTACGCGCAGGCCGACGGTGCGGTTCTCTTCGCCCCACTCCACGTTCACCGGCGCCGAGGTGTCGGGCAGGAAGCGGCGGAACGAGTTGACGTTGGGGGCGAACAGCGGCAACAGCTCGGGAATGAACTTCTGCAGGCCGCCAATGTGGTGCAGGAACAGCTCGCTCTTGGAACCGTCCTCATTGGAGAACACGTTCTTGCCAGTAGCGATGTCGATGATGCTCTGGTGCAAGTGCATGGCACTGCCGGGTTCGCCGGTCATGGGCTTGGCCATGAAGGTGGCGGCAACGTCGTGCTTGAGCGCGGCTTCACGCATGGTGCGCTTGAACACCAGGATCTGGTCGGCCAGGGACAGGGCATCGCCGTGACGGAAGTTGATTTCCATCTGCGCCGTGCCGTCCTCGTGGATCAGCGTGTCAAGGTCCAGCTCTTGCAGCTCGCACCAGTCGTAGACGTCTTCGAACAATGGGTCGAATTCGTTGGCCGCTTCTATAGAGAAGGACTGGCGACCGGTTTCCGGGCGGCCAGAGCGGCCAATCGGCGGTTGCAGCGGGAAGTCCGGGTCTTCGCAACGCTTGGTCAGGTAGAACTCCATCTCCGGCGCCACGATGGGCTGCCAGCCTTTGTCGGCGTAGAGCTTGAGGACTTTCTTGAGCACGTTGCGCGGCGACAGCTCGATCGGGTTGCCTTGCTTGTCGTAGGTGTCGTGGATCACCTGGGCGGTGGGTTCGATGGCCCAGGGCACGAGGAACACGGCGTTCTGGTCGGGGCGGCAGATCATGTCGATGTCGGCCGGGTCGAGCAGTTCGTAATAGATGTCGTCTTCGACATAGTCGCCGGTCACGGTCTGCAACAGAACGCTCTCGGGCAGGCGCATGCCTTTTTCGGCAATGAACTTGTTGGTCGGCGAGATCTTGCCCCGGGTGATCCCCGTGAGGTCGCCAATCATGCATTCGACTTCTGTGATCTTGTGGTCTTTCAACCAATCGGTGAGCTGGTCGAGGTTGTTACTCATAAATGCCTCTGGGCTGGGTTTCCTGACATCCATTAAAGGTCAGGCGTTGTTTGACGCGTGCGCGTCTCTTTGTTTCGCCCGCTTTCGGCAGGCATCGCCAAATGCCTGGAAGATCGCGAGGTAGTACGGGTTGGAGCTTACCTGCCATTCAGGGTGCCATTGCACTCCTAATGCAAAAGCGTCTGCAAAAGCCTTGCCCTGTTTGAGCGAAAAAGCTTCGACCAGGCCATCCGGCGCGCGCGCTTCGACCAGCAGGCCGGGTGCCAGGCGGTCAACGCCCTGGCTGTGGATCGAGTTGACCTGGATCGTGTCCGGCAAGCCCAGGCTCGCCAATACACCGCCCGGGCTGATCGCCACGGCGTGCGCCGGGCCGTACTGGACTTCCAGCGGCTGGGTGTCGTCTTCGCGGTGATCCATCATGCCCGGCAGTTCATGAACCTTCTGGTGCAGGCTGCCGCCCAGGGCCACGTTCATTTCCTGGAAACCCCGGCAAATCCCCAGCACCGGCACGCCTGCGGCAATCGCGGCGCGAATCAGCGGCAGGGTGTTTTGGTCCCGTGCAGGATCATGGGCGGTTCCTGGCGCACTGGCCGGGCCGTCGTAGTGAAAGGGTTCGATATTGGAGGGGGAACCGGTAAAGAGAATGCCGTCCAGGCCGTCAAGAATATTGGCCGGATCGAACAGATCCGCCAGGGACGGAATAATCAATGGCAAGCCCTTGGCAGCGATGGCCACGGCGCGGACGTATTTGTCGCCACTGATGTGATAAGCATGCAGACCAACCTGTTTGGAGCAGGCGGTGACGCCGATTAACGGCAGGCCAGACATGAAGCACCCCGGTATTATTGCTGTTATGGGTTTGAATCGAGCTTAGCCTTGTTCATTTTTTTACACAACACCCCCGTAAAAAATACAACACGGCCCGCTCAAGCCTGCTAGTCCCAAGCCGGTCAAACTGGCAAAACTGCCCAAAAAAGCCGCAAAAAAGCCCCCAAGGCGCTTTTTTAGGGCAAAAAAGGCCTCGCTTGACTTCGGCAAGCCGTTCGGGTTGACTGAAACCAGAAAAGATCAATGATTGATATTTTTAACAACAAAGGTGTTGCATCATGTCGGTACCCCCGCGTGCCGTTCAGCTTAACGAAGCGAACGCGTTCCTTAAGGATCATCCTGAGGTTCTGTACGTAGACCTTCTAATTGCGGATATGAATGGTGTGGTGCGCGGTAAGCGCATCGAACGCACCAGCCTCCACAAGGTTTACGAGAAAGGCATTAACCTGCCGGCCTCTTTATTTGCCCTGGATATCAATGGCTCGACGGTGGAAAGCACCGGCCTGGGCCTGGACATCGGTGATGCTGACCGAATCTGTTATCCAATCCCCGATACCCTGTGCAATGAACCCTGGCAAAAGCGCCCTACCGCGCAACTGCTGATGACCATGCACGAACTTGAAGGTGAACCTTTCTTCGCCGATCCGCGTGAAGTGCTCCGCCAAGTTGTAACCAAGTTTGACGATCTAGGCCTGACCATCTGCGCTGCCTTCGAGCTTGAGTTCTACCTGATCGACCAGGAGAACGTGAACGGCCGGCCACAACCTCCCCGCTCGCCGATTTCCGGCAAACGCCCGCACTCGACACAGGTCTACCTGATCGACGACCTCGACGAATACGTCGACTGCCTCCAGGACATTCTGGAAGGTGCCAAAGAGCAAGGCATCCCTGCTGACGCCATCGTCAAGGAAAGTGCCCCGGCGCAGTTCGAAGTGAACCTGCACCACGTCGCCGACCCGATCAAGGCATGCGACTACGCGGTACTGCTCAAGCGTTTGATCAAGAACATTGCCTACGACCATGAGATGGATACCACCTTCATGGCCAAGCCTTACCCGGGCCAGGCAGGCAACGGTTTGCACGTGCATATTTCGATCCTGGACAAAGACGGCAAGAACATCTTTGCCAGCGAGGATCCCGAGCAGAACGCCGCATTGCGTCACGCGATCGGCGGTGTGCTGGAGACCCTGCCTGCACAAATGGCTTTCCTGTGCCCCAACGTCAACTCCTACCGTCGTTTCGGCGCACAGTTCTACGTGCCGAACTCGCCGTGCTGGGGCCTGGACAACCGCACCGTGGCGATTCGCGTACCGACCGGCTCGTCCGACGCGGTACGTATCGAACACCGTGTGGCCGGCGCCGACGCCAACCCTTACCTGCTGATGGCTTCGGTCCTGGCAGGCGTGCACCACGGTCTGACCAACAAGATCGAACCTGGCGCACCGGTGGAAGGCAACAGCTACGAGCAGAACGAGCAAAGCCTGCCGAACAACCTGCGTGATGCCCTGCGCGAGTTGGACGACAGCGAGGTGATGGCCAAGTACATCGATCCGAAATACATCGATATCTTCGTCGCCTGCAAGGAAAGTGAGCTGGAAGAGTTCGAACACTCCATCTCCGACCTTGAGTACAACTGGTACCTGCATACCGTGTAAGCGGTGGTTGCATTGAAAAAACGCCACGGGCCTTTGGTCTGTGGCGTTTTTTTTGGGATTCTTCAGGGAGACCTGGCTGGCCTCTTCGCGAGCAAGCCCGCTCCCACATTCGACCTCATTTCAAAGGTGGAATACGGTCGAATGGACTGCCCCCGAAAAGTTGGACAGTTTCAGCTAGCAGCCTCAGCA
>NZ_JAHIDY010000055.1:0-31648 GCF_018732265.1 Pseudomonas sp. TAE6080 | reverse complement strand
CCCAAGAAATTGGATTGGTGTCCAACTTCTTGGGGGCAGTCCAAAATGTGGGAGCTGGCTTGCCTGCGATAAGGCCCTTCCAGGCACCCGGGATTTCCAGCCATGCACTTTGACCTGACCGACCTGCGCCTCTACCTGCACATCCTCGACACCGGCAATATCACCGCCGGCGCCGCCCGCAGCCATTTGTCCCTGGCCGCCGCCAGTGCGCGCATCCGGGCGATGGAAGCCTCGGCAGGCGTCGCATTCCTGGAACGCGGCCGGCGCGGCGTGACCCCGACCGCCGCTGGCAACGCCCTGGCCCGTCATGCCCGGCTGTTGTTGCAACAAGCCGAGCGCCTGCAACAAGAGCTGGCCGAATACGCCAACGGCGTCAAAGGCCAGGTACGCCTGCTGTGCAACACCACTGCCCTCAGTGAATACCTGCCGGAGTTGTTGGCGGATTTTCTCTGCACCCATCCCAACCTCGATATCGACCTGCAGGAACTGCCCAGCCTGCGCATCACCCACGCCTTGCGCCAGGGCGCGGCAGACCTGGGGATCATTTCCGATGCGGTGGACACCCACGGTTTGCAGACCCGGCCGTTTCGCGATGACCCGCTGGTGCTGATCATGCCCGAAGGTCATCCGCTGGCGGCGGGGCCGGTGAGTTTTATCGACAGTTTGTGCCACGACTATGTGGGATTGGCCGCCAACAGCGCGTTGGCGGTGTACCTGGAAGAACAGGCGCTGCACTCAGGTTTTCGCTTGCAGACCCGGGTGCGTGCCGACGGGTTTGACGGGGTGATGCGCATGGTCGCCCGTGGCGCAGGGCTGGGGATTGTGCCGCAGGCGGCGTTGCAGCGCTGGCCCCACGCCCAGCAATTGCAGGCCAAACCCCTGACGGAGGACTGGGCCTGTCGCAAACTGCTGCTGTGCGCACGGTCGTTCGAGCAGTTGCCGGGTTATGCCACTGCCCTGCTGAACGCACTCACGGTAGGAGCGGGCTTGCCCGCGAAGGTCGTCAACGATAACGCGGGCTTGCAGGTTTAACGTGGCGCGCTCGGGTTTTTCGCGAGCAAGCTCGCTCCTACAGGGGTTGAGCGGCGCTTGCGAAAGAACACGTAATACACCGTCGACAGGATCAACAGGAACGGCACACCAAACACCAGGGTCATCTTGAACGCCTCGGTGAAGAAGGTGGTGATCATCACCGCCCCCATCAGCACCAGCCCCAGCAGTGTGCTGTAGGGGAACAGCCGCAGTTGGAACGACAACTTCGGCCCGCCGTGACGTTTGCGGTAGCGGCGGAAGAACAGGTGCGTGAGGAAGATCATGAACCAGGTGAAGATCGCGCCAAACATCGAGATGGCCATCATCAGGGTGAAAGAGCTTTCCGGGTACACCACATTGAGCAGGGTCGCCAGGGCGATGCCCGAGCTGGACAGCAGCAGGGCGTTGAGCGGGATCCCGCTTTTGCTCAGGGCGCCCATGGATTTTGGTGCAAAACCGGCGCGGGACAGGCTGAACATCATGCGCGTGGTGATGTAGAGCTGGCTGTTCATCGCCGACAACGCGGCAATCAAAATCACAAAGTTCATCACCCCGGTGGCGCCGGGAATGCCGATGGTCTGCATCACCGTGACAAACGGGCTCTGGCTCTGCCCGGCCTGGTTCCACGGCACGATGGCCAGCATCAGCGCCAGGGTCAGCAGGTAGAACACCACCAGCCGCACAATGGTTGCGCGGAAGGCTTTTTTCACCGCCTGTTCCGGGTCGGCGGCTTCACCCGCCGCCACCGCGATCATCTCAACGCTCAAGTAGCTGAAGATCGACACAATCACGGCAATCCACATACCGCTCAGGCCATTGGGGAAAAACCCGCCGTGGGCCGTGTAGTTCTGCACCCCGTAATCCGGGTTGCCGGAGCCGAACACCACATACACCGCGAGGATGATGAAGCCGACGATGGCGCTGATCTTGATCGTCGAGAACCAGTACTCGAAGTTACCGAACGTCTTCACGCTGATGGCGTTGAGCACGATCAGCACGCTGGAGAACGAGACGATCCACACCCATTCCGGCACGTTGGCGAACCAGTACTTCATGTACATCGCCACCGCCGTGACCTCGGCGCCCACCGCCAGCACAATCGCCGCCCAGTAGGCATAGCGCACCAGGAACCCGGCCAATGGGCTGACATAGAATTCGGCGTAGGCGCCAAAGGAGCCGGAGGTGGAATGGGCCACCGTCATCTCCGCCAGGCAGCCCATCAACAACAAGGTAATCAACGCGCCGATGGCGTAGCTGACCAGCACGCTGGGGCCGGCATAACCGATGGCGTAGGCGCTGCCCATGAACAACCCGGTGCCGATGGCGCCACCGATGGCGATCATGCTCATCTGCCCGGAAGTGAGCTGGCGCCGCAGGCCCAGTTCGCGATTGGTGATTGCTGCAAAGCCGTTGTCTGGCGTGGTCACGTGGCGTGCCCCTTTATTATTGTGATGATTACTGCTGACCAAGCACCTGTAGGAGCCAGCTCCTACATGGGTTTTGTGGTGTTCTTAGGTAACGCTGTGGCGCACTTTGAATTGCGGTTGGTCCCAGGTGTTGCCGTCGAGGATTTCGCCAAGGATTTGCACCGCATCCCACACCTCGGTGAAGCTGGTGTACAGCGGGGTAAAGCCAAAACGCATGATCTTCGGCTCGCGGTAATCGCCAATCACGCCACGGGCAATCAGGGCCTGGACGATGGCGTAGCCTTGCGGGTGTTCAAAGCTGACATGACTGCCACGCCTGGCATGCTCGAGCGGGGTAATCAGGGTCAATTCATGGGCGGCGCAGCGGGTTTGCACCAGCTCGATGAACAGGTCGGTCAGCGCCAGGGATTTGCGGCGCAGGCTGGCCATGTCGGTCTGGGCGAAAATATCCAAGCCACACTCGACCATCGCCAGCGAGGTGATTGGCTGGGTGCCGCACAGGTAACGGGTGATGCCCTTGCCCGCCACGTAGTTGGACTCCATGGCGAACTGGCGGCTATGGCCGAACCAGCCCGACAGCGGCTGTGTCACCAACTCCACCAGCGCCGGGTTGACCCAGACAAACGCCTGGGAGCCCGGGCCGCCGTTGAGGTATTTGTAGGTGCAGCCAATGGCGTAGTCGGCGCCGGCCTGGTGCAGGTCGATCGGCACTGCGCCCGCCGAATGCGCCAGGTCCCAGATTGCCAGCGCGCCGCATTCATGGCTCAGGGCGGTCAGCGCCTGCATGTCATGCATGTAGCCGGTCTTGTAGTTGACGTGGGTGATCATCACCACCGCCGTGTCCTGGTCGATGGCTTGCGGCAGCTCCTCGGGGCTGTTCACCAGGCGCAGGGAGTAGCCCTGTTGCAGCAGCGCGGCCAGGCCTTCGGCGATGTACAGGTCAGTGGGGAAGTTGCTCGCTTCACTGACAATCACTTTGCGTTGCGGCTGGCGTTGGCGCTGCACGGTCAAGGCGGCGCTGAGCACCTTGAACAGGTTGATCGAGGTGGTATCGGTAATCACCACTTCAGCCTCGCCCGCGCCAATCAGCGGCGCCAGGCGATTGCCCAGGCGCTGGGACAGGTCGGCCCAACCGGCGCTATTCCAGCTGCGGATCAAACCATTGCCCCACTCCTCGGCGATCACCGCTTGCGCCCGCTCCAGCGCCGCCACCGGACGCGCGCCAAGGGAGTTGCCGTCGAGGTAGATCACGCCTTCCGGCAGGGCGAATTGATCGCGCAGTAACGCCAGCGGGTCCTGTGCATCGAGGGTCTGGCAATGATTTCGGCTGGTCATGGAAAGTCCTGTTTTTATAGGTGACGATGGACCAAATAATGAACGAAGATTTGCAGAATTTTCGTGCAAAGTGCGCTACAACTGGCTTAATAAGCTGTAGGAAATTCGAATTTAACCTCCAAATACGCGGATTAATTCTAAGCATGATTCTCGACGCCACCGACCTGCGCCTCCTGCATTTCCTGCAACAGGATGGCCGTATCAGCAACCAGGAACTGGCGGAGAAAGTCGCCCTGTCGCCATCCGCCTGCCTGCGCCGTTTGCGCCTGCTGGAGAGCGAGGGCGTGATCAGTGGTTATCGCGCGGTGCTCAATGCCGAGCAGTTGGGCATCGAGCTGGAGGCCATCGTCCACCTGTCGTTGCGCCAGGATGTGGAGGATTGGCACGAGACGTTTATCAAGAAGGTCCAGGGCTGGCCGGAAGTGGCCAGCGCCTATGTGATCACCGGCGCCAGCAACTATGTGCTGCGGGTGCAGGCACGCAACCTCAAGCACTTCTCCGACTTTATCGTGAACCACCTGAACCGCACGGCGGGGGTGATGGATATTCGGTCGGAGATCGTGCTGCAGAAGATCAAGGATCGGGATGAGGTGCTGGACCTGGTCGTACGCAAATAACCAGAACACCGCTGATTAAATGTGGGGGGCTTTTGTGGGAGCCGGGCTTGCCCGCGATACGGACACCTCGGTTTATCTGTAATACCGAGGCGATTTCATCGCAGGCAAGCCAGCTCCCACAAAAGCCCGCTCCCACATTTTTTGACTGCATTCAGTCTTCGAGGGCGCGTACGCGTTGCATGCGTTTTTGCTCGACCGGTGCCACCGCTGGCTGCAATTCAAAGTCAAAGTCGATCTGCGCAAACTTGCCTTCCACGCCAAACTCACGCGCCAGCTGTTGATCCTCGCTGAAACGAATCTCGGCAATCAGCTCATCACGCGTGGCATAGGCAAAGTCATCGTGTAGATACGGATCATCCGACAGGTTGATCTGCGTGGTCAGGTGCCGATGCCCCGGTGCCGAGATGAAGAAGTGGATATGCGCCGGCCGCTGGCCGTGGCGCCCCAGTTGATCGAGCAACTGCTGGGTCGGGCCGGTCGGCGGGCAGCCGTAGCCGGACGGGACGATGCTGCGAAAACGGTAGTTGCCCTGGGCATCGGTCTCGATCCGGCGACGCAGGTTGAACTCCGATTGCGTCGGGTCGAACCAGGAGTAAGTGCCGCCGGTATTGGCCTGCCACACGTCAACAATCGCCCCGGCCAATGGCTTGCCGTCGACGTCGCGCACCTGCCCGCGCATGAACAGCGGCACCGCCGCATCCTGGCCATCGTCCAGCCGCGCTTCGTACTTGGACAGCGGCGCGCCGGCCACGTACAGCGGCCCTTCGATGGTGCGCGGGGTACCGCCGGACTTGCCGGCTTCCTCGTCGGCCGCGTCCATCAACATATCCAGGTAATGCTCCAGGCCCAGGCCTGCGGCCAGCAACCCGGCTTCCTGGTTCTTGCCCAGCTCGTTGAGGTAGTTGACCGCCTTCCAGAACTCTTCCGGGGTCACTTCCAGGTCTTCGATGATGTTCACCGTATCGCGCAGGATCCGGTAGATCAGCGCCTTGGCCCGTGGGTTGCCGGCGTCATTGAGGTTGCCGCTGGCTTCTTCGAGGAAGCGCTGGGCGTGGGCAGTCTGGGACAGTCGAATGGACATGGTGCAATCCTCATCTTGTAATTATTAGGTGGCTAGACAGACTCAGCGGTCATCCTCATGGATCGACGACGGATGCCGGCACAGGGCATTCACTTCGATGGCCATGTAGGGATAGAGCGGCAGTTGCATCAGCAGGTCATGCAGTTCCTGCACGCTGTCGACATCGAACACGCTGTAGTTGGCGTACAGCCCGGCGATACGCCACAGGTGGCGCCACTTGCCCTGCGCTTGCAGGCGCTGGGCCAGGGCCTTTTCGTCGGCCTTGAGGGTCGCCGCGCGCTCGGGGTTCATATCGACGGGCAGGTTGACGGTCATTTTTACGTGGAACAACATCGCAGGCATCCTCTTAATGTTTGTCGCGACGGAAGAACGCCAGGCGCTCCTCATCAATGGCCAGGCCCAAACCCGGGGCGGTCGAGACATGCAGGTGGAAATCGCGATACAGCAGCGGCTCGGTGAGGATGTCCTCGGTGAGCAGCAGCGGCCCGAACAGCTCGGTGTCCCAGGCCAGTTTGTTCAAAGTGAGAAACGCATGGGCCGACGCCAGGGTGCCGACCCCGCCTTCGAGCATGGTGCCGCCATACAGGCCAATACCCGCCGCCTCGGCAATCGCCGCCGTGCGCAATACCGCGCGCGGGCCGCCGTTTTTCGCGATCTTCAGCGCGAACACCGAGGCCGCACCTTCGCGGGCCAGGTTGAAGGCATCTTCGACACACTCGATGGATTCGTCCGCCATGATCGGCGCCGGGCTCGACAGGTTGAGCCGGGCCATGCCGCCACGGTTATTGCGCGAGATCGGTTGCTCGATCAGGTCGATACCGTTGTCGCCCAGCACCTTGCAGGCGCGCAGGGCCACGGCTTCGTCCCAGGCCTGGTTGACGTCGACCCGCACGCTCGCGCGCTCGCCCAGGGCCTTTTTGATCGCGATCACGTGGGCCAGGTCCTGGCTGACTTCACCGGCGCCGATCTTCAACTTGAAGATGCGGTGGCGGCGCAGGTCGAGCATCTTCTCGGCTTCTTCGATGTCTTTTGCGGTGTTGCCGCTGGCCAGGGTCCACGCCACCGGCAAGGCATCGCGCACGCGGCCGCCGAGCAGTTCGCTGACGGGCAGCCCCAGGCGCTTGCCGAGGGCATCGAGCAAGGCGCTTTCGATACCGGACTTGGCAAAGGTGTTGCCACGGATGCTGCGCTCCAGGCGCAACATGGCCGCATTGATGTTGCTGGCGTCCTGGCCAATCAACAGCGGCGCAAAGTGTTGGTCGATATTGGTCTTGATGCTGTCGGGGCTTTCGTTGCCGTAGCTCAGGCCACCGATGGTGGTGGACTCGCCAATCCCTTCGATGCCGTCGGCGCAACGCACGCGAATGATCACCAGGGTCTGGTTCTGCATGGTGTGCATCGCCAGCTTGTGCGGGCGGATGGTGGGGAGATCGACGATGATGGTCTCGATCGACTCGATGGCACAAATCGGCATGGCAATACCCGTTGGGTTCTTTATAGGTCTGGCCTGATTCTGTCGCCCATTGTTGTTGGCTTCCAATATAGAATTGGTCTCGAACAATACCCTCAAGGTATGAGAGGAACCCGTATGGAACTGCGCCACCTGCGTTACTTCCAGGTGTTGGGGGAAACCCTGAACTTCACCCGTGCTGCCGAACGCCTGCACATTGCCCAACCGCCGTTGAGCCGGCAGATCCAGCAATTGGAGGATGAGTTGGGCGTGGTCCTGCTGGAGCGTGGCCGGCCACTGCGGCTGACCGAAGCCGGGCGCTACTTCTATGAACACGCCAATGTGCTGTTGGAACAACTGGCCAAGACCTGCGATAACACGCGGCGCATTGGCCTGGGGCAGAAGACCTGGCTGGGCATCGGTTTTGCCCCCTCGACCCTGTATGGCGTACTGCCGGAGCTGATTCGCCGCCTGCGCAGCCATGACGCGCTGGAGCTGGAGCTGGGGCTGGCGGAGATGACCACCCTGCAACAGGTCGAAGCGCTCAAGGCCGGGCGGATCGATGTGGGTTTCGGGCGGATTCGCATTGATGACCCGGCCATCGTCCAGCGCGTGCTGGTAGAGGATCGGCTGGTCGCGGTGTTGCCCGCCGGGCACCCGCTGCTGGGCGCACCGGTAACGCTCGCGCAACTGGCCGCCGAGCCTCTGGTGCTCTACCCCGGCAACCCACGCCCCAGTTATGCCGACCATGTGATCGCACTGTTCGACACCCATGGTTTGGCGATCAAGGTGGCGCAATGGACCAATGAGTTGCAGACCGCCATCGGCCTGGTCGGCGCGGGCATGGGCGTGACGCTGGTGCCGGCCTCGGTGCAGATGCTGCATCGGGCGGATATCGGCTATACGCCGATTGTCGAGGCCACGGCGACTTCGCCGATCATTCTCAGCCGGCGGATTAATGACCAGTCGCCGGGACTCAGCCATTGCCTGCAATTGGTTGAAGAGCTGATCTGAAATCTCCCAAACACCAGCCCCCACATTTTGATCTGCAGTGTGTTCAGGCACCGCGCATGCGCCGCGCATCGTTGCGCTGCAGCGTCTGGCTGGGGGACTCGTCGAACAGCTTGCGGTACTCCGCCGAGAACCTTCCCAGGTGGGTAAAGCCCCAGCCCAGGGCAATCTCGGAAATGGTGCGGGTGACCCCGTGTTCAAGAATTTCCTGGCGCACTGCGCTCAGGCGGTACTTTTTCAAATACGCCATGGGCGACAGGGCGAAGTATTTGCGAAACGCATCGAACAGCTTGAACCGCGATACGCCGGTGGCCGCCTCCAGGTCTTCCAGGTGCAGCGCTTCGCGGGCGTTGGCGTGAATGTACTGGCGGGCACGGAGCAGATAGTGGGGCAACTTGACCCCCAGCACGTCGCGCAGTTCTTCGGAGTAGTTGTTCGGCTGGGCCAGGATCAGGCCCTTGATCAGCGAGCTTTCCAGGTCGCGGGTAAAGGCGGCCTGGTCATACAGTTCGCTGCTGTGTTCCAGCTCCGCGATGAAGTGCCGCGCCATGCGCCACCACGCCGCCGGTGCGCCCTGCACGGCATCCATCACCGACTCAAAGCGCAGTGGCGCATCAATCGGGCGCTGCAACAGGCCCTCCAGGGTTTCGCTCATCGCCGCACGGGTAATCACCACTTGCAGCTTGCGGCAGTCCCCCGAAATCGCCAGCACCTGGTGTTCATTGGGCGAGATGATCACGCCCTGGTCGCGGTTGGAGCTCAGGCGCTGGCCACCCTTGCTCAGCTCCTGCTCGCCCACCAGCGGCAGGCTCAGGCTGTAGCTGCTGAAGTGTTCGGCGTCTTCGATATCGATGGTCACGTCGGTGCCATATTCGATCACCCCCAGCGTCGTGGCGCGGGACTTGAACACGTTGGCACTGTGATGGAATCGCAGGCGTTCCGGGGTGGTGGTTTCCAGCCGATGGGGCCCGCAGATGCCGGACATCCAGCTGCGGGCGCCTTCAAGGTCGAAACGTTCAATACGGATATCGCGTGTATGGCTACTCATCAGGTTGCACTCACGGCGGTTGTGGCCAGCGCGCTCTGACGGCGCGTCCGGTGGATCAAGGCAAGTTCTGCGCCACGCCAGGCACTTGTCCACTGGATGGATAGCAAGCGCCGACTATGTGGATAAGAAGCCGGCTTTTGCGACAAATGCCTGGCAAGACAGTAGCGCATTCCCCTGCGTCGTTGCACCCAAGTGGGTACTTGCTCCCCAACTATGCGGCCCATCTTCCCCGACTAAGCGGATAGCTGACCGCCCTCCTGCCCGCCTCTAATGGACCACCGATTAGCCACCCAACAAAAAGGTGCCTCCCATGAGTGGTGCAAGAAGCGTCGAGCAGTGGAAAACCTTTATCGAAAGCTGCCTGGACTTTCGCCCGACAGACGAAGTGTTCCGCATCGCCCGTGACATGTTCACCGAGCCCGAACTGTTCGATCTGGAGATGGAACTGATCTTCGAGAAAAACTGGATCTACGCCTGCCACGAAAGCGAACTGGCCAACAACCATGACTTCGTGACGATGCGCGCCGGGCGCCAGCCGATGATCATCACCCGCGACGGTGAAGGCCAGCTCAATGCCCTGATCAACGCCTGCCAGCATCGCGGCACCACCTTGACCCGCGTCGGCAAGGGCAATCAGTCCACCTTCACCTGCCCGTTCCACGCCTGGTGCTACAAGAGCGATGGTCGCCTGGTGAAGGTCAAGGCGCCGGGGGAATACCCGGAAAGTTTCGACAAGGCCACCCGCGGCCTGAAGAAGGCGCGCATCGAGAGCTACAAGGGCTTTGTGTTTATCAGCCTCGACGTGCAGGGCACCGACAGCCTGCAAGACTTCCTCGGCGACGCCAAAGTGTTCTTCGACATGATGGTCGCGCAGTCCGCCACCGGTGAGCTGGAAGTGCTGCCCGGCAAGTCGGCCTACACCTACGACGGCAACTGGAAGCTGCAAAACGAAAACGGCCTGGACGGCTACCACGTCAGCACCGTGCACTATAACTACGTGGCCACCGTGCAGCATCGCCAGCAGGTCAACACCGAAAACGGCAGCGCCTCCGGCAGCACCCTGGACTACAGCAAGCTCGGCGCCGGCGATGCCAATACCGATGACGGCTGGTTTGCCTTCAACAACGGCCACAGTGTGTTGTTCAGCGACATGCCCAACCCTAGCGTGCGCTCGGGCTACGCCACCATCATGCCGCGCCTGGTGCAAGAGCATGGCCAGGCCAAGGCCGAATGGATGATGCACCGCCTGCGCAACCTGAACGTCTACCCGAGCCTGTTCTTCCTCGACCAGATCAGCTCGCAACTGCGCATTATCCGCCCGGTGGCGTGGAACAAGACCGAGATCATCAGCCAGTGCCTGGGGGTGAAGAACGAGTCTGACGCCGACCGCGAAAACCGTATCCGCCAGTTTGAAGACTTCTTCAACGTGTCCGGCATGGGCACCCCGGACGACCTGGTGGAATTTCGCGAAGCCCAGCGTGGTTTCCAGGGCCGCCTGGAACGCTGGAGCGATATCTCCCGGGGCAGCCACCGCTGGGCAACCGGGCCGACGCCCAACAGCGAAGCCATTGGCATTACACCGGCGATGACCGGCACCGAATTCACCCACGAAGGGCTGTACGTCAACCAGCACCGCAACTGGCAGAAATTCCTGCTGGACGGTCTCGACACCCAAGCCCTGAAACTGCACGAGGTGAAATGATGAGCGCGCAATTGCAGTACCAGATCGAGCAGTTTTTCTACCGTAAATCCGAGCTGTGCGACGCCCAGGACTGGGATGCCTATGTGCAGCTGTTCGACCCGCAGAGTGAGTTCCATCTGCCGCAATGGGATTCGGAACACGTCTACACCCGCGACCCCAAGCGCGAGATGTCGTTGATCTACTACGCCAACCGTTCAGGCCTGGAAGACCGGGTATTCCGCCTGCGCACCGGCAAGGCGGCTTCCGCAACGCCGATGCCGCGTACCTTGCACCTGATCAATAACGTGCGGATTAGCGAGCTGGAAGACGGCTGCCTGGAGGTGCGGCTGAACTGGCACACGCTGTTTTATCGGTTGGCCATGTCGGAGCAGTTCTATGGCCACGCCACCTATAGCCTCAAGCCCCATGGCGACAGCTGGCTGATCACGCGCAAGCATGCGCTGCTGCTCAACGACACCATCAACTCGGTGCTGGATTTCTACCACCTCTAACAGCCCCCCAACTGTAGGAGCGAGCTTGCTCGCGAAAAACCCAAGGGCGCCGCGGGCATTCAGGATGCCCACGCCATCGTTAACGATTTTCGCGAGCAAGCTCGCTCCTACAGGTATTACCCAATCCATGGAGAACGGTGGATGAATCACAAAGTGGCCTTCAGTTTTGCCGACGGCAAGACCTTGTTCTTCCCGGTGGGCGCCAACGAGATCCTGCTGGATGCGGCGCTGCGCAACGGGATCAAGATCCCCCTCGATTGCCGCGAAGGTGTCTGCGGCACCTGCCAGGGGCGCTGCGAGTCCGGCGACTACAGCCAGGATTATGTCGACGACGAGGCGCTTTCCAACCGCGACCTGCAACAACGCAAGATGCTCAGTTGCCAGACCCGGGTCCAATCCGACGCGGCGTTTTACTTCGATTTCGATTCAAGCCTGTGCAATGCGCCAGGGCCGGTGCAGCTCAGCGCCAAGGTGTGCGCGGTGCAACAGGTGTCGGCCAGCACCGCGATTTTGTCGCTGCAGCTTGAGCAGGGCCTGGATTTCCTGCCGGGCCAGTACGCCCGGCTGTCGATCCCCGGCACCGATAGTCAGCGCTCGTACTCCTTTGCCAACCGTCCGGGCAACCGTTTGCAGTTTCTGATCCGCCTGCTGCCGGACGGGGTGATGAGCAATTACATCCGCGAACGCTGCCAAGTCGGCGATGAACTGCGACTGGAGGCCCCACTGGGCGCGTTTTATCTGCGCCACGTCACCCAGCCGCTGGTACTGGTGGCTGGCGGTACCGGGTTGTCGGCGCTGCTGGGGATGCTGGACGAATTGGCCGAGCGCGGCTGCGAGCAACCGGTGCACCTGTATTACGGCGTGCGTGGCGCTGAAGATTTGTGCGCAGCGCAGCGCATCCAGGCCTATGCCGAATCAATCCCGGGATTTCGCTACACCGAAGTGCTCAGCGACCCATCGCCGCAGTGGACCGGCAAACGTGGCTATCTGACCGAGCATTTCGACATGGCCGAATTGCGGGACAGTTCGGCCGATATGTACGTATGCGGCCCCCCTCCAATGGTCGAATCCATCAAGAACTGGCTGCAAGATCAGGCACTTGATGGCGTTCAGCTGTATTACGAAAAGTTTACCGAGAGTAATATCTGACCCCTCAGCAGTGAGGGGCGGGTCTGGCGTGCAGGATCAACCCTGAAAAAAACAAGTAGAAGGGAATGTTAATGGCGGATGACATGGTTAACCCGGTGGGCCTCAAGCGTGGCCTGAAAAACCGGCATATTCAGCTGATTGCCCTGGGAGGGGCGATTGGTACGGGTTTGTTCCTCGGTTCGGCCGGGGTACTGAAGTCGGCGGGGCCGTCGATGATCCTGGGCTATGCGATAGCCGGGTTCATCGCGTTCCTGATCATGCGCCAGCTGGGCGAGATGATCGTCGAGGAACCGGTCGCCGGCTCCTTCAGCCACTTCGCCCACAAATACTGGGGCGGGTATGCCGGCTTCCTCGCTGGCTGGAACTACTGGGTGCTGTATGTGCTGGTGGGCATGGCCGAATTGACGGCCGTGGGCAAGTACATCCAGTTCTGGTGGCCGGAAATACCGACCTGGGTCAGTGCCGTGGTGTTCTTCATTGCGGTGAACCTGATCAACACCCTGAACGTGAAGTTCTTCGGTGAGACCGAGTTCTGGTTCGCGATCATCAAGGTGGTGGCGATCATCGGCATGATCGTGCTCGGCTGCTACCTGCTGTTCAGCGGCACCGGCGGCCCGCAAGCGTCGATCAGCAACCTGTGGGACCACGGTGGTTTCTTCCCCAATGGCGGCATGGGCCTGCTGATGGCCATGGCCTTCATCATGTTCTCGTTCGGTGGCCTGGAGCTGGTGGGTATTACCGCAGCCGAAGCCAGCGAGCCACGCAAAGTGATCCCCAAGGCGATCAACCAGGTGGTGTACCGGATCCTGATTTTCTATGTCGGCGCACTCACCGTGCTGCTGTCGCTGTACCCATGGGATCAACTGCTGCAAACCCTCGGCGCCTCGGGCGATGCCTACAGCGCCAGCCCGTTCGTGCAGATCTTCTCGCTGATCGGTAACGACACCGCTGCGCACATCCTCAACTTCGTGGTGCTGACTGCGGCGCTGTCGGTGTACAACAGCGGCGTGTACTGCAACAGCCGCATGCTGTTCGGCCTCGCCGAGCAAGGGGACGCGCCCAAGGCGCTGATGAAGCTCAACAAGCAAGGCGTGCCACTGCGTGCCCTGGGCATTTCGGCCCTGGTGACGCTGCTGTGCGTAGTGATCAACTACGTGGCACCCAAGGATGCACTGGTGCTGTTGTTTGCCCTGGTGGTTGCCTCGCTGATGATCAACTGGGCGCTGATCAGCCTGACCCACATCAAGTTCCGCAAGGCCATGGGCGAACAAGGCGTGGTGCCGTCGTTCAAGACCTTCTGGTTCCCGTTCAGCAACTACCTGTGCCTGGCGTTCATGCTGGTGATCGTAGGCGTGATGCTGGCAATTCCGGACATGCGCCCGTCGGTGTATGCGATGCCGGTGTGGGTGGGGATTCTGTTTGCGGCGTACTGGTTGCGGTCGAGAAAGGTCAAAGCCTTGGCCGTCGCGCAATAACCTGGTAGGAGCTGGCTTGTGTGGGAGCTGGCTTGCCTGCGATGCAGGCGCCTCGGTCTAACTGAACGACCGAGCCGCCTGCATCGCGGGCAAGCCCGGCTCCCACATGAACAGGGCCACAACAGGAATGCACTACCAACAAAAAGCCCCGGTACTCGATGAGTGCCGGGGCTTTTTGTTGGGTTTCAATCAGAGCGTTGAACGCACTCGCCACAGCTCGGGGAACAGCACGGTATCGAGCATCTTGCGCAGGTAACCCACGCCCTCGGTGCCGCCGGTACCCGGCTGGAAGCCGATGATCCGCTCCACCGTGGTCACATGGCGGAAGCGCCACTGGCGGAACGAGTCTTCCAGGTCGATAAACTTCTCGGCCAACTGGTACAGGTCCCAGTACCGGTTCGGATCGCGATACACCTCGCGCCACGCCGCTTCCACGGATTCGTCATGCACCGTGGGCGCCGTCGGGTCGCGTTGCGCGCGCTGCGGGTCAATCGTCAGGCCCGCCTTGATCATCAGGTTGATCGCCTCGTCATACAGCGACGGTGTGGCAATCGCCACTTGCAGCTCCTTCAGCAGCTCCGGGCGATGCGCATGAGGCCGCAACAGTGCCGCGCTTTTATTGCCGAGGATGAACTCGATTTCCCGGTACTGGAACGACTGGAAGCCCGACGACTGCCCCAGGTACGGGCGAATCGCCTTGTACTCCGACGGTGTCATGGTCGCCAGCACCGCCCAGGCGTGCACCAGTTGGTCGAAGATCCGCGACACCCGCGCCAGCATCTTGAACGCCGGCGCCAACTCACCCAGGCGCACGTGTTCACGGGCAGCCTTGAGTTCGTGGAGCATCAGCTTCATCCACAGCTCGGAAGTCTGGTGTTGGATGATAAACAGCATTTCATTGTGGTCCGGCGACAGCGGGTGCTGGGCCGTGAGCACTTTGCCCAGGTCCAGGTAGTCGCCGTAGCTCATCGACTCGGAAAAATTCAGCTCAGCGTTGTGCCATTCTTCCGGCGGCTGGTAATCAGGGGAGAAAGGACACTGGCTCATCGCGTGGGCTCCTTGAGCGGGCGCAGGATTGCTCGTACCGGGCTGGCATCGAGGTTGGCAAAACGCAGCGGCAGGGCGATCAACTCGTAGTCGCCCTGCGGCACGTCGTCGAGGACGATGCCTTCGAGAATCGCCATGCCATGACGGGCGACGGCGTTGTGGGCGTCCATGGTCTTGGACTGTTGCGGGTCCAGGGACGGGGTGTCGATGCCGATCAGGCGCACGCCGAGGCTGGCCAGCAGCTCGACGGTTTCCTTGGCGACGGCGGTGAAGTTCGAATCCCAATTGCTCAGGGGCGCCTTGTGATAAGTACGCAGCAGGACCCGCTCCGGCAGGTTATCCAGGTGGCCCTGCAACTGCTCCGGCTGTACCAGCGCGCCGCTGTCCAGGCAGTACAGCACCCGACACGGGCCCATATACACGTCCAGCGAGACTTCGCCGATAGGCGCACCGTCAGCGCTGTAGTGCAACGGCGCATCGACGTGGGCGCCGGTGTGGGGCGACAGGGTGATACGCCCGACGTTGACCGGGCATTCGGGGCCGAACTGCCAGACGCGTTCTTCCTGGAACGGCGTATCGCCCGGCCACGTCGGGGTGGCGGTGCTCAAGGGTGGGCTGATATCCCACCACGTTTTTATTGGATTCATACGAGGCTCTCGGTTGTTTCTAAAGTGAATGATACGAGGGCCAGCGGTAAATATTCTTGCGATTTCCAGCGCCCGGCAGGATTTCTTTCGCACTTACTGCGAAGAAACGTCTGATTATTGAACGGATCCATCAGCCCCACAGATAAAAATGTGGGAGCGGGCTTGCCCGCGATGGCGGTGTGTCAGTTGAGGCATTTTTCACTGATCCGGCGCCATCGCGGGCAAGCCCGCTCCCACAGGGGGGCTGTGCAGGTTTTAAGATCGTATGCCAATGCGCTTCTGGGCATCCCGATGTCGAGTTCAGACCACTGGCATTCGCCCCGGCGCTATAGGGTTCACCTTTCCCTTTCCTGCCTTGGAGCCATCATGTCCCAGCCAATCACCGTATTGCGCGATACCCACCCCCTGCCGGTGCTGGACGCCTGTAAATGGGAAAAGCTCGAAGGTGACCCGCACACCGTCAACCTCAACGCCTATACCAGCGAAGACGGCAGCAAGATCATGGGCACCTGGATCTGCACCCCCGGCAAATGGCGGGTGGAATATGTGAAGTGGGAGTACTGCCACTTTCAGGAAGGCTACTGCGTGATCACCCCGGACGGCCTGGCGCCGATCCATCTGCGGGCTGGGGATATCTTTGTGGTGGAGCCCGGCATGACGGGCACGTGGGAAGTGGTCGAGACGGTGCGTAAGTATTTCGTGTTTGCCTGACCACGAAAAACCCGGGAGCCCGCCCGACGCGGGCTCCCGGAAAATCCCTTACTGGGGTTTGCGATAGCTGTTGATGATCGCCGAGAAGTCCTTGCCCCCGTCCCCGCGCTGGCTCATCGATTGATACAACTGCTGCGCCACCGCGCCCAGGATCACTGGCTGGTGCGCCTGGCGCGCGGCTTCGGTCGCCAGGCCCAAATCCTTGAGCATCAGGTCGGCGCCAAACCCGCCGGTATACCCCCGGGAGGCCGGCGCGGTTTCGATCACCCCCGGCCATGGGTTGTAGGTGTCGGAACTCCAGCAGCGCCCGGTGGAGCTGTTGATGATGCCGGCCAGCACTTGCGTGTCGATGCCCAGGGCATCGCCCAGGGCCATGGCCTCGCTGACGCCAACCATGCTGATCCCCAGCAGCAGGTTGTTGCAGATCTTGGCGATCTGCCCGGTGCCCACATCACCGCAATGCACGATGTTGCGACCCATCTGCGCCAGCACCGGCTGCAGGGTGGCGAACAGTTCCGGGTTGGCGCCGACCATAAAGGTCAACGTCCCGGCCTGGGCGCCACCGGTGCCGCCGGAGACCGGTGCATCGGCCATCGCCACGCCGTGTTTGGCTGCCGCAGCCGCTACGTCACGCGCGGTTTGCGGGTCGATGGTGCTGCAATCCACCGCAGGCACGCCCTTGCCGATGCCCGCGAGCACGCCGTCTTCATTCAGCCAGACGCTGCGCACATGGGCCGCGGCCGGCAGCATGGTCAACACCAGCTCGGCGCCCTGGGCTGCATCCCGCGGCGACGCGCTGATAGTGCCGCCCAGCGCGGCCAGTTCGTTGAGCACCGTCTGGTTCAGGTCGAACAGGTTCAGCGCGTGGCCGGCCTTGATCAGGTTGCGGGCCATGGGCGCGCCCATGTTGCCCAGGCCGATAAATGCAATCTTCATGGTCGTCTCCTTGATCAACGCAGGTTGATGGTGGTGTTGACGCCATCATTGACACTGCTGTCGTCGAACCAGCGGCTGGTGACGGTTTTGGTCTGGGTGTAGAACTGCACCACTTGCTTGCCGTACGGGCCCAGGTCGCCGAGTTTCGAACCACGGGAACCAGTGAAGCTGAAGATCGGGACTGGCACCGGGATCGGGATGTTGATGCCCACCTGGCCGACGTCGATTTCGCTCTGGAACTTGCGCGCCGCCGCACCGCTCTGGGTGAACAGGCCGGTGCCGTTGCCGAACGGGTTGGCGTTGACCAGGGCGATGGCTTCGTCGAGGGTGTCGACTTCCAGCACCACCAGCACCGGGCCGAAGATTTCCTGGGTGTAGATCTGCATGTCGGTGGTCACGCCCGAGAACAAGGTCGGGCCGACGAAGTTACCTTGCTCGAAGCCCGGCACCTGGATGCCACGGCCGTCCAGTTCCAGCTTGGCGCCTTCTTTCACGCCGCTTTCGATCAGGTCGAGGATACGTGCCTTGGCGCGCTTGGAAATCACTGGGCCAACGTCCGTTCCGGCTTCGCTGCCGGCGTTCACTTTGAGTTTCTGCGCCAGGGCCTTGAGGTCCGGCAGCCATTGCTTGGCGGCGCCCACCAGCACCACCACCGAAGTGGCCATGCAGCGTTGACCGGCAGCACCGAAACCGGCGCCGACCAGGGCATTGAGGGTTTGTTCGCGGTTGGCGTCCGGCAGGACCACGGCGTGGTTCTTCGCGCCCATCATCGACTGCACGCGCTTGCCGTGTTTGCCCGCCAGGTCGTAGACGTGGGTGCCGACGGCGGTCGAGCCAACGAAGGACACGGCCTTGATATCTTTGTGGGTGCAGAGTGCGTCCACCACATCCTTGCCACCGTGGACCACGTTCAGCACGCCCGCTGGCACGCCAGCCTCCAGCGCCAGCTCCACCAGCATCAGGGTCGACAGTGGATCCTGTTCCGAAGGCTTGAGCACGAAGGTGTTACCGCAGGCGATGGCCATCGGGAACATCCACAGCGGGATCATTGCCGGGAAGTTGAACGGGGTGATCCCGGCGCACACGCCGATCGGTTGGCGCAGGGTGTAGGTGTCGACTCCACCGGCCACGTTCTCGGCAAACTCGCCCATTTGCAGGGTGCCAATGGAACAGGCGTGCTCGACCACTTCCAGGCCACGGAAAATATCGCCTTCAGCGTCGGCAATGGTCTTGCCCTGCTCGGCGCTGAGCACGGCGGCAATGCGCTTGGAGTGCTCGCGGATCAGCGCCTGTAGCTTGAGCATGATGCGCATGCGCGCGCCGATTGGCGTCAGCTTCCAGGTCTGGAAGGCGCGATGGGCGGCGTCGATGGCAGCGTTGACTTCATCGGCCGTGGCAAAGGGCACACGGGCCAGGACTTGCTGGGTCGCCGGGTTGACGATGTCTTGCCACTCGGTGGTCTTGGACTCGACCCATTCACCGTTGATCAACAGTTTGGCCTGTTTCACGGTGGTATCGGCAGACGTAAGCGATGCGTTCATTGTGGTCTCCAGATCTTGTAGTTATGCAGAGAGCCAAGGCGTGAAGCGCCTTGAGGATGAGGCGTTCGGACGATTTTTGGAGTATAGATGTGCAAACATCCAATAAGAACCCACATAAAAGCCGGTCCAACATGCAAAAAAACATCACATCCTTGGGGTCGCTGAACTGGGATGACCTGAAGTTTTTCCTCGAAGTGGCGCGCACCCGCAAGGCCAGCGTCGCCGCCAAGCGCCTGGCAGTGGACTACACCACGGTGTCGCGGCGCATCAGTTCGCTGGAAGGATCCCTGGGCACCCTGCTGTTCGAAAAATCCCGCACCAGCGGCTTTGTCCTGACCAACGAAGGCCAGCGTTTGCTGGGTTACGCCGAGTCCATCGAAAGCACCCTGCACATGGCCTGCGAACAAGTGTCCGGCTCTGGTGTGGCGCTGTCCGGGCATGTGCGCATGGGCTGCACCGAGGGCTTCGGCAGTTTCTTCGTCACCCCGCAACTGAGCCACTTCGTCGACACCTACCCGGCGATCTCAGTGGATATCCTGCCCCTGCCCCACTTCATCAGCCTGTCCAAGCGCGAAGCCGACATCGTCATCGCCCTGGAACGCCCGGAACACGGGCCCTACGTGTGCTGCAAACTGTGCGACTACAAACTGCAGCTGTACGCGACCCAGGACTACCTCGACCAACACCCCCCCATCCGCCGCCCCGCCGACCTGGCCGAGCATCCGTTTATCAGTTATGTGGATGACCTGGCGTTCAGCTCGGAGCTGCTGTACCTGGCCAATGTCGTACCGGGCGCCAGCGCCAGCCTGCGCAGCACCAGCGTGATTGCGCAGTACGTGGCGGCGCAGCAGGGGCGTTCACTGGCGATATTGCCGTGCTTCTTGGCGGCGCAGGATCCGCGGTTGCTGCCGGTGTTGGGGGAGGAGATCGCTATTACGCGGCAGTTCTGGATGTATTGCCGGGAGGACTTGAGGAAGTTGAAGCGGATTACATTGTTGTGGGATTACATCCGTGAGGTGACGGAGCAGAACCAGGGGTTGTTGATGGGGCAAACGCGGACGATGGTGTTTGCCCAATAGCCGCCAGAACGCTGAACCAACTGTGGGAGCGAGCAAGCCCGCTCCCACAGTTGAACGTATTTCAAATTTAGACCGAGTTGTTGGCTCAGTCGGCGATCACCACAATCGATACCCGGCGGTTTTCGGTACGCCCCGCCACTGTGGTGTTGGGCGCTACCGGCTCGCTGCTGCCCAGGCCGCGCAGTTGCACATTTTCTTCCTTCATACCCACGGCGACCAAGACCTTGCCGACGCTTTTCGCCCGGCGCAGGGACAGTTGCTGGTTGTAGGACTCCTTGCCCGAGGCATCGGTGTGGCCGTCTACGCGCACGCGTTCGATGCCTACGCCAGAGAGGGCCTTGCCGATGCGTTCGACGATTTCAGTGCTGGGCTTGTTGAGTTTTTCGACGTCGCTGCCAAACAGCACTTTGCCCGACAGGCCAAACGCCCAGCCTTCGTCAGTCAGTTCGAAGCCTTGTTGCTTGAGCACCACCACTTGCGCGGGTGTCAGGCCTTTGGGCGGGGCGGTCTGGCAGCCGCTCAGCGCCAGCAGGGCGATAAACAAGGTGATAAAGAGAACGCGTGTGTTAGCAAACAAGG
The DNA here is from genome assembly GCF_018732265.1 of Pseudomonas sp. TAE6080. Lineage (NCBI taxonomy): Bacteria > Pseudomonadati > Pseudomonadota > Gammaproteobacteria > Pseudomonadales > Pseudomonadaceae > Pseudomonas > Pseudomonas sp. TAE6080. The sequence goes on along the minus strand of NZ_JAHIDY010000055.1, from coordinate 11,290 downwards.
GATCAACTCCTGTGTTGAACATTGGCGACAGAGTGCTCCGACTCTGCCGTGTGCTGGCCACCCTGGGAAAGGCGTTTGGCCTGGTACATTGCCGCGTCTGCGGCATTGAGCAGGGCGCCGGGAGTGACGCCATGATCGGGATAAACGGCGATGCCGATACTGAGTGAGGTCAACACTTGGGTGTTGCCCGGCAGCGCAATGGGTTGGTCCATGCTGGCGATGATTTTGTCGGCGATGCGCTGGGCATCTTCGAGCTTGTGCAGGGGTGAGAGCAGGATGGCGAATTCGTCACCACCCAGGCGTGCCACCAGGTCACTTTCGCGCAGTTGCGCACGCACCCGCGCGGCCACCGCCACCAGCACCACGTCGCCGGCGGCGTGGCCAAAGCTGTCATTGATGTCTTTGAAACGGTCGCTGTCGAGAAACAGCACCGCCACCCGCTCGTTGAGTTTGGCCGCACTGCGCAACGCGCGAATCAGCCTGCCCTCGAAGAACGCGCGGTTGGGCAGCCCGGTCAGGCTGTCATGGCTGGCCTGGTGAGCGAGGGTTTCATTCTCGCTTTGCAGGTGGGTTTGCCAGGCTTCCAGTTCGTCGAGCAGGGCATTGAAGTCATTGCCCAGGCTGTCGAGTTCGGCAATCTGCGCCGGCGGTACGCGCCGGTCGAAAGCCCGCTCGCTGCGCGCGGCGTGGGCCACATCAGCCAGGCGGTGCAGTGGGCCGGTGATGCCGCGCAACATGCGTCGCGCCAGGTAGATCGCCACCCAGCCGCTGAGGGCCGTGCAGACGATGATCCCGGCCAGGCCGCTGAGCAAAAAGCGCAACAGGCTACCGCCGTGGCCACTCAACTCGACGGTGCCGATTTTTTTGCCGTCGCGCAGGATCGGTTGGCTGATGGGCTCTTCAAGCAGCGAATGGGCCAGCTCCAGCTCCACCCTGGACAGCACCCCTGTTTCCGGGCGCACCCAGTGCGCCAGCGTGACGCCGTTCACATCCAACACCCGGGCTTCGGCCACTTCTTCGGTGGAGGCGATCATCGCCAGGGCCTCGGTGGCCACTACGCGGTCGTTGAACACCACTGCCGCTTCCACGGTGTAGTTGATGGAGCGCGCGATCAGGTGCAGGTTGTGATCGGCGTAGACCCGCAGGGCCAGCACACCGAGCAGGGTCAGGGACACACTGGCCATGCCCACTGCCAGCAACGCCACACTCAGGTGCCCGCGACCCAGGACCGAGCGTAATGTGGGGCGGGTTGTGGCGGTGCGCAGCCTCATGGTTCCGGCGCTCGGCGACGGGACAATTGCAGGACGCTGGGATGAATGCGCACGCCGCTGCGGGCCACGGAGTCGAGGTTGACCTCGAACGATACCTGCTCATCGCTCACCCGCAGGCAGAACAGGCTGCCTACGGTGCATTGGTCGCCGCCTTCGCTGATGCTCAGTACTGGATGGCCGATCAGCGCGGTGAACAGGCGGCTGCGTTCCTCAGGGGTGAGCTTGCCGATATACAGCGCGTCGCAGGCGTTGACGATGGCAGGGTTATCCGCCAACAGACGCTGGACCACCACCGGCCGGCCGGAGGCCTGGGTGGTGCCCTTGACCAGGTCATCGGTGTATTGGGTCGGGCCAACGATGCACAAGCGCAGTTGGGTGGGCTCTACCGGCCAACGGGCGTAGCTGAGAATCCCCAGTACCACTTGGGTCACTGCCTGGGCTCGCTGGTCGGCCGCACTGGCAGTGGACACCTGGGCAAAAGCCAAAGGCGTGACAAAGCACAGAACGGCCAACAGCAGCATTCGTCTCCAGCTCCAACTACGCTCTGCGGGCGAGACAGCCACGTTCATGCAGCGATTCTCTTTGATCTTCTCGGGATGATGCCGCAACGATAGCATATTGGCGGAAACCCCAGCGAGGCGGGGCCTAGGTAGATTCCGCCATTTATTAAGAAAAAACCTACACAACGGTCAGGTTTTTCCCGACCCATTACGCACCCAGCTCCAACATCAGCCCGCTCAAACGTTTCACCTTGCGCCGCACTGCTTCCTCGAAAACCCCGCCACGGGTCTCGATCAAACTGAAGCGATCCTTGGCCCGGGTGATGCCGGTATAGATCAACTCCTTGGTCAACACCGGGTTCAACGCATCCGGCAGGATCAGGGCCGTGTGGGCGAACTCCGAGCCCTGGGACTTGTGCACGGTCATGGCGTAGACGGTTTCCACGTCATTGAGCCGGCTCGGCAGGACAAAACGCACCCCGCCCTGGCCATCATTGCGTGGGAAGGCCACACGCAGCACCTGTGGACCGCCGTCGCTTTCGGGCAATTTCAAGGCGATACCAATGTCGCCGTTCATCAAGCCCAGGCCGTAGTCGTTGCGGGTCATCAGCACCGGGCGGCCTTCATACCATTGCTGGTCGCTGTCGATCAGCCGGGCCTTGAGTAACGCGGCGGTAATGCGCTGGTTGAGGCCTTCCACACCCCAAGGCCCCTTACGCACCGCGCACAGCAGTTGGAAGGCATCGAAGGCTTGTAACAGCTGGCGCGCCCAGTCGGTCCAGCGCGGGTCGTCGCGGGGCGTCTCGGCCGCTGGGCGCGAGGTGCGCAACAGGTTCAGGTAATAGCGATAGCCGTGGGCATCGGCGCCCTGCCCGTCCAGCACCAGGCGCTCCAGGGCGCGGTCATGCTCGCCCTTGAGACTCAGGCGAAACAGGTCATGGCTGCCGGCGTCCAGCAGTTGTCGGGCCTGTTCGGGATTCTGCTGGTTGACCCAGCGTGCCAACTGACCGATGCCACTGCCTTCGCCGAAACGTCGGGAGTAGCGCAGCATGACCACTTGTTGTGCCAGGGGATGACTGGCGTCGAGGTCTTCCTGCAGGCCGCTGCCCGCCAAGCTTTCACCGCTGACGTGTTCCAACCATTGCCGGGTGTGGGGGGTGTACCAGCCAGCCTCGGCATCCCGGCACAAGTCGCCGAGCACCGCGCCGGCTTCCACCGAGGCCAATTGGTCCTTGTCCCCCAGCAGCACCAGCCGCGCATGGGGTGGCAAGGCGTCCAGCAGGTTGGCCATCATTTCCAGGTCGATCATCGAGGCTTCATCGACCACCAGCACATCCAGCGGCAACAAGTTGCCCGCGTGATGACGAAAATGCCGGGTGCCAGGACGGCTGCCCAGCAGGCGGTGCACGGTGGTGACCTCGGTGGGGATTTTTTCGCGCACCGCGTCAGGCACTTGCAGCGAACGCACTTGCTGGCTGATGGACTCGGTCAAGCGTGCCGCCGCCTTGCCGGTAGGCGCCGCGAGACGGATGCGCAGCGCCATACCCTGCTCCACCGCCGGCGCTTGCAGCAATGCCAGCAGGCGCACCACGGTGGTGGTCTTGCCGGTGCCGGGGCCGCCGGTGACGATGCTGAACGCACCGCGCGTGGCGAGGGCACAGGCGAGCTTCTGCCAATCGACCACACCCTCCGGCGGCGCCTGGTCGAACAGGCCATTCAAGCGTTGAGGCAAGTCGGCCGAAATGGCTTCCTGGGTCGCCAGGCGCTGGCGCAGTGCGCTGTCGATGCGCCGCTCATAGGTCCAGTAGCGTCGCAGATACAGGCGCTTGCCCGACAATACCAGTGGCCGGCTTTGCGCCGCCGCACTGCCATCGACGGCCAGCGCCACCAGCGGGCTCGCCGCCAGGGTGTGGCACCAATGGGCGCCTTCCTGGCCATCAAGCAGTTGCGAGGGCAGCAACATCACGCCGCTCTGCACGTCACCTTCCGGCGGCAGCGACAGGGCAAAATCCGGGGCACTCAAGGTTTCGAACAAGTCCAGGCACACGTGACCGTGGCCCAGTTGGTGACTGGTCAGGGCCGCAGCCAGCAGCACCAGGGGATCGGCCTGTGGATCGAGCTCGTGGAGAAAGCCCACGAACGCCTTGTCCAGCGCCCGCAACCAGCCACGCTCGACCCAGCGCGCAAGCAGGTGCATCAGGTCGTCAGCGCGGTCCAGCGGTGCCAGTGCCTCCAGCGGCATAGTCGAGAGGCTCATAGCAGGACTCCTTGTTCCCAGGCCGGTTCGACCTTGGGCGGTGGCGGTTTGCCCTGGAACAGCAGGTCCAGGCGCTCGATCAGTTCCCGTGGTGGCCGGGTGAAATACGCGCCCTGGCTCACCGCCTGGGTGCCACGCAGGAACAGGTAGAGCGCGCCGCCCACATGCCGCTCGTAGTCGTAATCGGGCAGGCGTGCCTTGAGCTGGCGATGCAGGGCCAGCAGGTAGAGGACGTATTGCAGATCATAACGATGGTCAAGAATCGACTGTTCCATGGCCTCGCGGGTGTAGGCCGCATCGTCGGCGCCGAGCCAGTTGGATTTGTAGTCGGCCACGTAGTAGCGGCCGTCGTGTTCGAAGGTCAGGTCGATAAACCCCTTGAACATGCCATTGAGCAACACCGGTTCGGCGGCCACCCGCGACACGCCGTCGTGGGTGTATTGGCAGACCAATTGGTCGAGGGCGAGCACGTCGACTTTGTGGCTGGCGAACCAGAACTCCATTTCGATCTGATAGTGCTGCAAGTCACCCAGGGTCACCGATGCCTGCCCATGACCCAGGCCCAGCGGCGCTTGCAGCAGGTGCCCGAGCCAGCCACTGAGGGTGCCGATCCAGCCTTCCCAACCGCGTCGGTTGCAGCGCCGGGCGACCGCATCTTCGATGGCTTCGGGCGTGACGTTGAAGCCCTCGTTGCCGGCCCATTCCAGTAGCCCATGGAGAAAGGTCCCGGGGTTGGGACCGCGTGGGAAACGGTGGATGTCACCGCCAGACGCGGCGACTTCCCGTGGTGCATCCGGGTCCAGGCGTTCGTCGTCGAACAGCTTCTGCGCTTGTGGGCTTTCCGGGGCCTCCAGGCTGGCGGCGCTCATGCTTTCGCCAATGCGCAGGGCGCTGTAGGAGGCAATCCACCAGTTTTCCGCCGCCTTGCGCTTGGGTAGCAGCGGCGCAAGCAAGGTCGCTTCATTGCGCGGTGGCTGGTAGGTGCTGGTGTCGGCGTCTGGCATTTGCCCATAGGCAATCGCCGCGCAGCCGTCCTGCAAGTCCATCAGCCAGCGAGCCAGGGCTGCGGACTCACCCAGGGGCGCGCCGCCGCCCAGCAGATAGCCCAGGGCCGAGAGGTGCAAGACCGAACTGTTATTGTTGCCGCGCTTGAGGTCGGCCACGCCGAGCCAACAGGCATGTTTGGCCCGGGTCAAGGCTACGTAGAACAAGCGCAGGTCTTCGGCCAGGCGCTCGTCATCGGCCTGGGCGATCAGTTCGGCGGTGGGTTTGAGGCTGACCTGGGACTTGCCGTGGGCATCGTGGTAATGCAGCGGCAGGCGGCTGCCGTCGACGGGCTTGGCCGAGCAGATAAACGGCAGGAACACCAGGTCGTATTCCAGGCCCTTGGATTTGTGGATGGTCACCACCTTGACCAGTTGCTCATCGCTTTCCAGGCGCAGGATCTGCTCTTCGCCGGCCTGGCCCGAGAGTGCCAGGTGTTCGGCCAGATGGCGGATCAGTGCTTGTTCACCGTCCAGTTCAGCAGCCGCTTGTTGCAGTAATTCGCACAGGTGCAACAGGTTGGTCAGCACGCGCTCGCCATCGCTGCGGGCGATCAGGGTTTGCGGCAATTTGAAGTCATGCAGCAGGCGCCGCAGCATTGGCAGCACGCCTTGGGTCCGCCAGACCACGCGGTAGTCGCGAAACTGCATGACCCGCTGCTCCCAGGCCAATTCGTCCTGATTCAGTTGCTCCAGTTCCGCCAGCGACAGGTTGAGGGTGACGCAGGCCAGCGCGGCACGCAGCGGGCGCTCGACATCGGGTTCGGCACAGGCCTTGAGCCAGGCGAGCAGGTCGTGGGCTTCCTGGGAGGCGAATACCGAATCCTTGTCCGACAGATACACGCTGCGCACGCCACGCGCGGCCAGTTCACCGCGCACGGCCTGGGCTTCCTTGCCGTCACGCACAAGGATGGCGATGTTCGACGGCTGCACCGGGGTGAAGTCCGCATCCTTGATAAACCCTGCACTGCCCTGCTGGCCGCCATTGAGCAACGCGACGATCTGGCTGGCACACGCGCCGGCCAGTTGTTGGCGATAGAGCACATTGGAGATCGGCTGGTCGGTGGGCAGGTGCCAGATATTCAGGGCGGGCAGTGTGTGGCCATCAACCTGCAATTGTTCCTTGCGGCCTTGGGACGATACCGGCTGGAACGGCACCGGGTTCTCGCCGTCTGGCTCGCGGAACAGAAACGCCCCACGTCCGGTTTCCGCACGCTCGAACACATGGTTGACCGCCTCGACCATGGCATGGCTGGAGCGAAAGTTGGTGCCCAGGGTGTGCAGGCGCCCGGTCGTGGCCTGGCGCGCGCGCAGGTAGGTGTAGATATCAGCGCCGCGAAAGGCGTAGATCGCCTGCTTGGGGTCACCGATCAGGAACAGCCCGCTGTGTGGGTTGTTGTCTTCAATGCGGTAGATGCTTTCGAAAATCCGGTACTGCACCGGGTCGGTGTCCTGGAATTCGTCGATCAGGGCCACCGGGAATTGCTCGCGGATCACGCTGGCCAAGCGCTCGCCGCCCTCAGTTTGCAGCGCGGCGTCCAGGCGAATGAGCATGTCGTCGAAGCCCATCTCGGCTCGCCGGCGCTTCTCATCTTCAAAACGTTTGCCCACCCACGCGGCCGCGTGTTGCAACACGGCGGCGTCGGGCGTTGGCAAGGCGTCGAGGCTGGCTTTGAGCCCCGCCATGGCCTCGATACCGGGATGATGGGGCGCGTCGCCCTTCCAGGCTTCGGCCATGCCGTCGGGCGTCAGGCGGGTGAAGCCGGTGCCGATATCCAGTTGCTCCAGGGTTTCGTCGGCGGCCCAGGCGCTGATTTTCTCGAACCAGGGTTCAAAATAACGGGCCTGCATTTTGCGGCCATCGACAGCTTTGGCGGCGACGGCTTGCAAGCAGATCTCGCGCAGCTCGACGGCCCATTGTTGCCAAGGGGCCTTGATCGCCACCAGGGCCTCACGGCGTTCGTGCAGGCAGGCCTCGATCAGTTCGGCCGGCTCGCGCGGGTCGTCACTGGGGCGCTCACTGCCAAACAGCGCACGCACCCGGGGCATCAGCGCCGCCGGGCCGCCCCAGTTGTTGCGAACCCAGTTCAGGGCATCGCCGTGCATCGGGTAGCAGAACAGGCGCCAATAATCGCGCAGCACTTCGCCGAGCAGGTCACTGTGGTCGGTTTCCAGGGTCTGGGTAAACAGGCTGCCACTGTCGAAGGCGTGCTCGCGCAGCATGCGCTGGCACCAACTGTGGATGGTCGAGACGGCGGCTTCGTCCATCCATTGCGCGGCGATGTCGAGTCGGTTGGCGCAGGCGGGCCATTGGTCGGTGCTGTACTGATCTCGCAGTTCGGCGATCAGCGCGTCGGGCTGCTGGATTTCATCACGAAAGTAGCGTGCGGCCTCCGCAAGACGGGTGCGGATGCGTTCGCGCAGTTCTTTGGTCGCGGCATCGGTGAACGTTACGACGAGAATTTGTGGCGGCAGTAATTCGCGGCCAAAACCGGCTTCGTCGCCACCATGACCCAGGACCAGGCGCAGGTACAACGCCGAGATGGTGAAGGTCTTGCCTGTACCGGCGCTGGCTTCGATCAGTTGGCTGCCGTGCAGCGGAAAGGCCAGTGCCAGGGGTTTGGTGGCGCTCATCAGTGAGCCTCCTGGCTGGTCAGTGATCGCCAGGGGGCGGTGATCATTGGGCGGTACAAGGTTTCACACCAGCCTTCGAAATCCTCGCTGGCAATCAGGGCCGCATAGTCGGGAAATTGCCGAGTGAGTGCAGGGCTTTCGCGGCGCTCGCCATCGTGGGTGATGCCATCGCCTTCGTAGGTTTTAAGGGCGGCAGCCTGGGCTTTGTCCGGGTCAGTTTGGCCGAGCCAGGCAAACGCGGTTTTGACTGCCACCGGTAGTGGCTCGCTCATGCCCGCCTGCCAGGCCAGGAGCAGGTTACCGAGAATGTCCTGGGCCGTATTTTGCTCCAGTGGGGCCAGCAAGAGGGTGTCATCACTGGCCACCAGGCCGGTGCTCAGGGGCAAGCCGCACGCACAGGCCACCAGGTGATTGACCCATGGGCGAATCAGGCGATGCCATTTGCGGGTCTTGATCGAGCCGATGCTGTTGGGGATGGTGGTCACGCTGAGCAAACCGCCATCACTGCGGCCGTGCAAGCCGCTGATCCAACCGTCGAGTTCAACACCTTGGTGCGTGAAGCTGACAGGTTCTGCCGTGTTGTGGGGCACAGGCCAAAGCGCCAGGAGTTGCTGGTAGCGTTGCAGCAAGTCAGGCAAGGGCTCGATCAGTTCATTACGCAGGCATTCGCCGAAACCCACCATGGGCAACAGGCCACTGCCTTGAAGACGTTGTGCCTGGGCCTCCAGGGCTTGCTCCAGATGGTCCGGGTCGGTCAACGCGGCAGCGAGCAGGCTGTCACTCAAGGTGTAGCGCTGCAAGGCATCGAGGACAAAAGGCTCTTCATCGGCCAGGGGCACTTCGGCCGCTTCGAAAAACACCTTGAGGCGCTGGCTGAAGAAATGTCTGACGGGGTTACGCAGGAAGTCTTGCAACTGCCCCAGGCTCAAAGGGTCTTCCTGGAGGTAGGGTGCCAGGCGGGTTGCTTCGCCGGGCTCGCCTTGGGCTTCATGTAACAGCTGCCATTCGCGGGCGTAGCTGAACAGTGGATCACCCTCGTGAAAATAGCGCGCACTGAAGGGTTGCAGCGGGTGTTCCTGGGTCATTGCCTCCAGCAGCGGCGGCTCTTGGGCATGCTGCCAGCCGCTGGCCAGGTGGTCGCGCAACTGGCCGATCAGCACAGAGGCTGGGCGCTCGCTGTTGTCGCGGATGCTGCGCCCCACCCAACTGATGTAGAGCTGGTCGCGCGCCGAGAGCAGGGCTTCAAGCAATAGATAACGGTCATCTTCGCGACGTGAACGGTCGCCGGGGCGGTAGTCGCTGCCCATCAGGTCGAAATCCAGCGGCGGCTGGGCGCGAGGATAGTCGCCATCATTCATGCCTAGCAGGCACACCAGTTTGAACGGAATCGCACGCATCGGCATCAGGGTGCAGAAGTTCACGGCACCCGCGAGGAAGCGCTGGGACAGGCGGCCCTGGTCGAGGCCGGCAAGCCAGGCCTCACGAACGACGGTCAACGGTAATTCGTCATACAGGCCGACGGACTCGCAGGTTTCCAGCCAGTCTTCGCGCAGTTGCTCCAACTGGCCCAGCAGATAGTCATCGTGTTCATTGCTGGGCAGGAAGAAGCGCTGCATCAGGTCTTGCAGGCGTACGCCCCAGGTTTGCGGTGTCGCCGGTTGTGACAGGGCTTGGTGGGCATCGTGCAGTGCGTCAAGCAAGGCGACCAGTGGGCCGATCAGCGCGGCGTCGAGGCCGCCGATTTCGTCATAGGGCTCAATGCCCGCGCAGGCTGCGCCGCTGCCGACGGCATAGCCCAGCAGCATGCGGCGCAGGCCGAAACGCCAGCTGTTCTGCTCCAGTTCAGTGGGCAGGCCAAGGCCTGCGCGTTGTTCGGCATTAAGGCCCCAGCGGATGCCGGCGCCTTCTATCCAGCGGTGCAGGGTGGGCAGGTCGCGCTCCTGGATGGCGAAACGTTCGCGCAGGGCGGGAACGTCCAGCAAGTCGAGGATTTCGCTGACTGGGAAGCGGCTGTCCGGGAGTTTGAGCAGATGTTCGACCGCGATCAACAGTGGATCTCGACCACGCTGGCCCTGATCAGTCAGGGTGAAGGGGATGAAGCGTGGGTCTTTTTTATCCAGCTGGCCGAATACCGCGCGGATATGCGGTGCATAGCTGTCGACGTCCGGGACCATGACGATAACGTCGCGGGGGCGCAGCGAGGGGTTGTCGCTAAAGCGCTGCAGCAGTTGGTCGTGGAGGATTTCCACTTCGCGCTGGGCGCTGTGGGCGATATGGAAACGGATCGAGCTGTCGTGCAGAAGATCGACAGCGGGCCAGCGTTCGCGGGTTTCGTTGAGCGGGCGCAGTTCGAGGATATCGTCCTGCAACTGGTTGAGGATTGTGGTCGGCTCGCTGTCGCTGAACAGGTCGATACGACCGTCGCGGAACGCTGAGCGGTAGCTGTTGGGATCGTCGTAGCTGTCCAGCAGGTTGATGTAGTCGCGACCTTGCTTGCCCCAGGCGGCCAACAGTGGGTGGGCGTGCTGGTGCAAGGTTTGCGGGTCGATGGTGACGGGCATCCCGGTCTTGCGCGCCTGGCGTTTGTATTCGTTTCTCAGCAGGTCTTTATCGGCAACGATGTCGGACCAGTGGTGACGGCAAGGGTTGTGTACGCAGAGCAATACCTGGCTGAAACGCGCCAGGCCGGCCAGAGCCTCAAGGGCCTGGGCGGGCAAGGAAGAAATGCCAAACACAATGACTCGGGACGGCAGGCCTTGCGGGGCGGTCGCCAGGTGATTGATACGTTCGATAAAACGCTGATGGACACCGGCCCGGCTCTGCGCCATGCCTTCCTCCCCGACATCCAGCAGCAACGCCCGCCATAGCTCGGCCTGCCAGCAGTTCGCGGGGCTCAGAGCCTTGGACTCGCCTCGGACATTGCGCAGTTGGTGACGGCCAGCAGCCCAGTCCTCCAGCCAGTCTGCGCGGTAAACCTGATATTGGTCGAACAGGTCGGCCAGGCGCTCTGCCAGTTGGTAGCGTTTGCGCAGGTCGGTGTCATGGGTGAGGAAGCGTTGCAGGGGCTCGAAGTGCGGTTGGTCGATCAGCTCGGGTAACAGGCGCATAAGACGCCAAGTCAGCGGGGCTTTATCCAACAGGGATTTGACCGGGATTTCGTCACGGCCCAGCACCATGCGATAGAGCTGCCACATGAAACTGCCGGGCAGTTGCACGTCGATCGCAGCGGCGATGCCGCAACCACCCATATCGTCATCTTCCGGATCTTCAGCAAGCGCCAATTTGAGCCATTGCGCGATACCGTTGCTTTGCACCAGGGCGATTTCGTTTTCCAGGGGAGCCAGTGGGTAACGGCGCATCCAACTGACAACCAGGCTGCGCAGTTCATCCAGGCGATTGCCGTGGACGACCATGAATCCAGCGCTGAGGGACGTTGCATCCGGCATAACGGCTTCCTTGGGAAAAGCAAAATCGAGGGAGGGACTTTAGCATTGAAGGCGGGTGCAAGCTGCAAGCAGCCCCTTTCCGAGCGCCCAAAACAAAACCCCAACTGCTTTCGCAATTGGGGTTTCGGAATTTAATCTT
>NZ_JAHIDY010000054.1:0-33005 GCF_018732265.1 Pseudomonas sp. TAE6080 | reverse complement strand
TGACAGTCACGACCTCAAATCCGGTAACTGTCAGATGAAGTCTGAGTTTCTACAGCAGTGGAATGTCCAGATGGATGGCGGCAGCTGACAGGCTTCCCATCTGGGCGACAGCCACGAACATTTGTATCGCGTTGAGATCCATCGTCACCTCTCTTGTCGTTATCTGAGGTCTTGACCATGGCAGATGTTGATCGTTGCATCGCTCTGGTTGAAAAACATCAATACCTTTTGGCTTGCCATTTAGTCCTGCCCGTAGGGGCGGGCAGTTACATAAGACGCTTTACATGCTGCAGGGCGAAGTTCAGGTAGGTTCGCACGAGGTTGGATGGGTGCCGGTGCGATGGATAAAGCAGATTGATCTCCATTTCCGGGAAGGGATGTTTTTCCAGGAGCACGACTAATTGCTTGTTCCTTATCGCCTCCATGGCCATGAACGGTGGTAACTCGGTTACCAGGTCCCCGGCCAGCGCTCGGGTGCGTAAATGAGCATAATCGTTGGTTGCTATTATGGGGTCTGGCTTGAATGCCTCTTTGCCGAGTTGCCAGGTAGCTGTAGCGTCCTGGCTCCAGGCGCCGCAGGGATAGTTGTGTAAGTCCGCGACTTTATCGGGCATGCCTGAACGCGCCAGCAGAGCGGGAGATGCGACGAGGATGTGGCGATAGGCCAACATCCGGCGAGCCACCATGGAGTCATGGGTAATAGGACCGATACGCATGACCACATCAATGCCATCTTCGATCATGTCAATCCGCCTGTCGCTGGTATAAACCTGCAACTGGATGTTTGGATAGCACTGCTGAAACGCCGACAACACCTCCCACCAGGGCTCCAGCGACGGAGGAAGCGAAAGCCGTAAACGCCCCCTGAGTTGTGCCTGGTCGCTGATCAGGGCCCGTTCGCCATCGACCAGCATTTCCAGCCCTCGGCTGGCGTGTTCGTACAGCCGTGTGCCCGCGTCGGTGAGGCGCGTGCCATGGACCGAGCGCTCCAGCAACTGCACTTGCAATACACGTTCTAGTTCCCGGATTCGCCGACTGAGTGTTGCGAGCGGCATTTCCAGGCGCTCGGCCGCGGCCGTGAAGCTGCCACATTTGGCAGTGGCGACAAACATTCGAATGGCATTGAGGTCCATGGTGCTACTTCTATTTTGTGAATGCAGTCTTGACCGTGAAGACGTTGTTTGTTGTGACGCAGTTAAAGGCTGTGCCAAGAGGGAAGGGTTGAAGGAGCGGGGTGTGAAGGTGGACTCGCACCCCGTTAGTACACTTTTAAGCTGTTTGGGGATCAACCTTCGCCCTGTATGGGATCAGTGTTAAACGTATACAAGACGATCTTCCAACCTTGGCTGGTTTTGTTGAGCACGAAAACTTCGCGGTTCAGGTCAATGACAGGCTTGCCATTCTCCATAACGGTCGCACCTTTATGGTGATGTGTACGGATGACCGCCGCATCGCCATACAGGTTAATTGCGTCATAGGCGAAGACGGTTTTGAATTTGGCTATTTTAAATAACGCATCATAGCCTTCGGTCTTTTGCTGGGCGGTCGTATAGGTAGGCTTGTTATTCCATTCTGCAACGCTGTCGGGGGCAAACAAACTTACTATTTTCTTGGTATTGCCTTCGTTCAGGGCTTGCTCATATTGGCGGACCACATTGTAGGCTTCTTGTTGCACGCTCTTTATTTGCGGATCACTGGAGTACGGCAGTGCATCATTGCCTTCTGCCGCGGTTGCGCTGGCGACGGTGAAGAAGGTAAAGGCGCTGGTCATGGCCAATGTAAGAAATCGGGTGCGAGTCAGGGTTGTTGTTTTCATGTATTCCCTCTACGAGTGTTTCGTGTGGTATTGATTGCGAAGTTGTAATGTAGGCATCGGTCAATGCACTACTGGGTGCCAGTGACAAACAGCGGTTGCTATGTCGCTGATGTCAGTATCCTGCCTTACTTTTACCCCGGGATGAACTGTCAGGGGTGATAGGGAACCCTCTATAAATGAGAGGATGCTGTTTTGTGGGGAGAAAGTCCTTGCCGTTCAATACTGTTTTTCCTGGGTGGATTTGTACTGTCTTGTATAAGCGCTACGGATTTATTGCCTTTCATATATGGGAGTCGGCATCTCATTTCGGGGGGTTAACACTCAGTGTCGATTGCTGGATATTGAATTTAGATAGCGTCGGGCAAGTCATTGACTGAGGTGAGATGATGAAAGGTAAAATTGTTCTTGAAGAACACGTAAGTTCTGAGCTGAACAACAGTGTGTGGGACTCTTCGGGCGAGGCTGCCAGGAATGGTCAGGCTTATATGGATGACGTTGAATGGCGCTTGCTCGACAGTGACCGTCGAGTTGAGGAAATGGATGAGAACGCTATTGATATCTCAATCGTCTCCCTAACGTCGCCTGGCGCTCAGGGCCTACTCGATACTAAAAAATCTATCGATTTTGCCAGGCAAACCAATGACTACATTCGCGAGCGCTTTGTGGACAAGCATCCCTCGCGTTTAAAAGCATTTGCCACTGTAGCGCTTCAGTCACCGGCTGCTGCGGCTGACGAATTGGAGCGTGCGGTCAAGGATTTGGGGTTTGTCGGTGCATTGATCAACGGTTACACCAATATAGGCAATGTCGACAGCGCCCAATACCTGGATGAGTCGCCTGTCTGGGAGTTTTGGGAGCGTGTAGCGGCGTTGAATGTTCCCGTCTACCTGCACCCTCGTGAACCGTTGCCCAGCCAGCGCCGTATCTATGAAGGCTATCCATCTCTTGTCGGTTCAGCCTGGGGGTTTGCCCATGAAACGGCCACCCACGCGATTCGTTTGATGCTCAGTGGGCTTTTCGACAAGTATCCCAACCTCACTGTCATTCTCGGGCATTTGGGTGAAGGTTTACCGTTGATGCTGCCACGGTTGCAGCATCGTCTGAACATGCAGCGTGAGGGTGTGGGGCTTGGCAATGCCAAACAATCAGTCGGGCATTATTTATCGAACAACTTTTATTTAACCACGGCAGGGCACTTTCATACGAAAGGCTTGCTGGACTCCATCAGTGAAATTGGCGTAGACCGCATGCTGTTCTCCGCTGATTACCCCTATGAAAGCATGAAGACCGCCAGCACATGGTTTGATAATGCGCTGATCAGTGATAACGATCGTATGAAAATCGGCCGTGAGAATGCGCGCAAGTTATTTGCGTTGTAAATAGTCACCGTGTTGTCGCGGGTGGAAGTTATTTTGATCCGCTGGTGGAGGTCTTTTCCGTGTTGAGAATATTGGCTCTTAAAACTACGCGCCTCTGGATATTAGTGGTTGCGTTGTCTGGCGCTTCGATATCGATGGTCAGTGCTGACTCATCCAGAACTGATAGCCGTACAGAAGTGAATGCTGCACAACAGGCGATCACACAGTTGATTGATCAGTTTGTTGCGAGTTGGAATCTGCATGATGCCAAAAAGCTCAGCGAGCTTTTTGCTGTGGACGGAGATTTTATCGGTATTACCGGAAGCAAATGGGATAGCCCGGCAAAGATTTACCAAGTTCACAGTGAATTGTTCAAGGGGCGTTATGACAAGAGCGTCTATGCCATCAGCGGTGTTCCGCAAATCAATCTTGTCAGCCCGGATGTAGCGATTGTGCACTGGCGCTGGAGCATCAAAGATGTTCGAGACGACAGCGGCAAAGTCATGCCTCCCTATTCGGGGATATTTACCTGGGTCCTGGTGAGGAACAATTCGAACTGGAAAGTGCGCTCGGCACAAAACAATACCATTACCCAGTCTTAGTAATTGAACAGGAGAATTAATATGACCAATACTCTTGGCACTATAAGCGTGGTTATCGTCGGTGGTGGCTCCGCCGGTGCGGTACTTGCCCGTCGCTTGAGTGAAAGTAACGGGCGCCAGGTAGTCCTGCTCGAAGCTGGGCATAGTTATACCTCCAGCAACTATCCCGAGATCATCGCCAAGAGCGATATTGTCGGTGCCAATGGCAATCCCGAGTTTGAATGGGGATACAAGACCCAGCCCGGCTACATCGACCATCCTATCGGTGCCGTGCGCGGCAAGGTGCTGGGAGGCAGTTCGGGTGTCAATGGTGCTGTAGCGATTCGTGCCCGGGAGGCTGATTTCCAGCGCTGGAATCTGCCAGGCTGGAGCTTCGAGCAAATGCTGCCCTGGTTCAAAAAACTGGAAACCCACAGCGGCGGCGAGAGTGCCTTGCATGGTCATGACGGGCCGCTTTCCGTGCATCAATTGAGCCGCGCGGATGTGACCCCCATGCAGCGTGCTTTTATCGACGCTACGGTGGCCAATGGTTTCAAGGTGATCGAGGACTTTGACGGGCCGCAGGCCGACGGAGTCGGGCCATATCCGATGAACGTGGTCAACGGCGTGCGCGTCAATACGGGCATGGCCTATCTGACAGACCCTGTCCGCTCGCGCCGCAACCTGCATATTCGTCCCGACACGTTGGTGGATAAGGTGTTGTTCGATGGCAAGCAGGCCACGGGGGTGCAACTGGCCAATGGCGAAAAGCTCCTGGCCGACGAAGTTATCCTCTGTGCCGGTACCTATGGCAGTGCCGCGATCCTGCTGCGCTCTGGCATTGGTCCTGCTGCGGATCTGCTGGGCCTGCAGATTCCACTGGTGGCGGACCTGCCAGTGGGTCAGCACCTGGTGGATCATCCGTTCTACTACAACGCGTATGCCGCGCAGCCCGATCAGATCGGCAGTCAATCCCCGGCAATCGGCGCCAAGCTCTGGACTCATAGCAGCACAGCCCAGGGCGGTGAACTGGATTTGCATATCACCGCCACCCACTTGTTCCCGCATGAGCAGAGCCCGACCAAGGTGGGGTTTGTGCTTGCCGTGGCGCTGACGCGGCCTTTGTCCACGGGCAAGGTGACGCTGGTCAGTCGCGACCCGCTGGTGGCCCCGAAGATCGACCTCAACTTTCTTGCCCAAGAGCAAGACCGCCAGCGCCTGCTGGAAGGGATTCGCTTGTCTCGCAGGATTGGTGCGAGTGCGCCCTTGAGCCAGTTTGTTCATTCAGAACTCAACCCCGGTGCGGGGGCCGACTCCGACGAGGCGCTGCTGGCCAGTGTTCGGGCAAGTCTTGATACCTACCATCACCCCACGTCTACCGCGCCTATGGGCCATGCAGGCGATTCGCGGGCGGTGGTTGACCTGGAAGGTCAGGTCCTGGGGCTGCATGGCCTGCGGGTGGTGGATGCTTCGATTTTTCCTGATGTGCCTTCTGTCGCGATCAATATCACGGTGATTGCCACCGCCGAAAAAATTGCCCACCTCTATCACTGAGTGAATTTATAAAATGAATCCAACTACCGCGCTGAACTGGATTGATGGTCAATGGCTTGATTCCGGCGACTACAAAGAGTCCTTTGATCCCGCGACCTCCAACGTCATTGGTCGCTATGCCAATGGCGGACAGAATGAGGCACAGAAAGGCATCGAGGCGGCACGTCGGGCATTTGTGCAAACGGCCTGGAAAGACGACCGCCACTTGCGTGCCCAGGTACTGCTGGAGTTGGCGGATGCATTTGAGCGCAACACTCCCGCGTTGATCGAAATCCTCGCGCTGGAAAATGGCAAGATCAAGCCCGAGGCACAGTTTGAAGTCAGCATGGTGCCCTCCAAATTGCGTTATTACGCGGCGCTCGCCAGGGTCGAATACGGGCGGGCCGCCGAGCCCATGCCCGGCAAGATTTCCCTGGTCATCCGCCAGGCCGTCGGGGTGGCAGGCATTATTGCGCCGTGGAACTCACCGGTTGTACTGATGATCCGCTCCCTGGCCCCGGCCCTGGCGGCGGGCTGTACGGCGGTAATCAAAATGCCCGGCCAGACTGCCCAGACCAACACGTTGGTATCGCGGATCATGTCGCAAGCCGTCTCGCTGCCCAAGGGGGTCATCAACCTGTTCAGTGAGCTCGGGCCGCAAGGTTCCAAGCATCTGGTTGAGTCCCCCGACGTACCGGTGATCAGCTTTACCGGCAGCACGAGTACCGGTCGCAGCATTTCAGCCGTAGGCGCGCAACACCTCAAGCGCTTCGGCCTGGAGCTGGGAGGGAAAACACCCATGGTGGTGTTTGCCGATGCTGATCTTGAGGCGGCAGTGCCAACCCTGGAAAAAGCCCTGACGGTTTTCGCCGGACAGTTCTGCATGACCGGCTCGCGTCTGCTGGTGCAGCGCGATATTGCACCTGTATTGATTGAGCGCCTGGCCGCCCGTCTCAAAGCGGTGCGCGTCGGCCCGGCAGCGGACCCCGCGAGTGAAATGGGGCCCTTGATCGACAAGGCCAACGTGCAACGCGTCAACAAGGTGGTTGAGGCGGCGATTGCTGCCGGAGCGCAGGTCATCGTGCGCGGTGGCCCGGTCACTGAGGGACCGTTGGCGCAGGGGGCGTTTTACCGTCCGACGCTGTTGCAAGTAAACGACGCGGATATGTCGATCGTGCAGTATGAAACCTTTGGGCCGGTACTGACCCTGCAAGTCTTCGACACTGAAGCCCAAGCCATCGAGTTGGCCAACAACAGCGAATACGGCCTGGCCGCGAGCATCTGGACACGGGATATCGACCGTTCCCTGCGGGTTGCCCGTGAGCTTGAGGCGGGGACGGTGTGGGTCAACGATTGGGCGGTGGTCTACGACGAGTTCGAAGAGGGCGGGTTCAAGCAATCAGGCCAAGGGCGGCTCAACGGGATGGCGGCCATGGATGATTTCGTTGAATACAAACACATTGCCCTCAACCCTGGCCCGCGCCAGTGACTGTGCAGGTTTGAGTTCGTGGGCTTCTTGAAACCACTGGCGACGGTAGTGCTGACAGGGATGCTCGCAATCTCTGGGCCAGTAGTCGCCAATCAGGATAAGTTGCAGATCCAAAGGAACGTGCCTATGTCACAGAGTCAGCTGTACGACGCCTTGCTAGACGCCCTCTATGCAACGTTTGGCAACCATCCGGGGTTTCGCATTGCGCATGCCAAAGGCGTATTGGTCGGCGGTACATTTGTTGCGTCAAAAGCTGCACAAGGCCTGAGTAGGGCGGCTCACTTTCAGGGAGAAGGTGTGCCCGTGCTGGTACGGTTCTCGAACTTCAGCGGTGTGCCGTCCACCCGCGATGGTGATCCCAGTGCGAGCCCCCATGGCATGGCCATTCGATTTGAACTGCCGGGTGGCCAGTCCACGGATATTGTCGCGCACTCTTTCGACGGCTTTCCCGTTGCCACCCCTCAAGCGTTTCTGGCATTTCTGCAGGGGATTGCTGCCAGCGTCGCATCGCCTGCCAATCCGGCACCGCTACAGGCGTTCCTGGCAGATCATCCCAGGGCGCAGGCATTCCTTGAAGCGGCCAAGCCGGCTCCGCGCAGTTACAGTTCGATCGAATATTTTGGGGTCAATAGCCTGGTGTTTGTTGATGCCCAAGGCGGGCGCCATATTGGTCGTTATCGCATCGAGCCGCAGATCAGGGAGCCGTTGCTCGGTGATGAGCAATTGGCCGCGATGCCTGATGATTATTTGCAACAGGCAATGGCTGGGCGCCTGAGTGTCGGGCCTGTGAATATGCGCCTGATTCTGCAACTGGCCGCGCCCGGCGATGCCGTTGATGACGGTTCCATCCCGTGGCCTCGCAAAGGGGCGCAGGCCCACCGTGAAGTCGAGCTGGGCATATTGACGTTGCGCAGCCTGGTCCCGGCATCGCAACAAGCCTTGGTCCAGCAAAGCACGGCCTTTGACCCAGGGCGCCTGGTAGATGGCATAGAAACCAGTAGCGACCCGATGATTGCTGCGCGGCACGAGATCTATCGGCGCGCCGCTTTGCGTCGGCGTTAGCCGTGAGCGCGCACGCGGTGTTATCGAACAACGCTTGCTTTTTCATGATCGACTCTCGCCCCCAGGGTTGATGTAAGCGGCAGTCTCAAGCACCCGCCACAGGATGGGGGTGCTCAAGTGCGACGGTTAGCTGTTGCAGGCGGCAACAGCGGCCTGATCAATAAACGCAGCAACTTCGACCGGTCTTGATGCCAGCGAAGCGTGGCTGGCGTGCAGGGTGATGACCTTTTGCGCATTGAGTCGGTTGGCCATGCGCTGTTCGTTTTCGGGGGCGATCATGCGGTCATCACTGGAGATCTGATACCACGAAGGTTTTTTCTTCCAGGCCGGGGCGCTGATGGTGTTGGCGAAGGTACTGATCAATGGTGCTTTTTGCGTGACACCCATCACAATGGCTTCATCGGCGCTGAGGTCCTGGCAGAAGCTCTCATGGAACAGCTCGGGCTTGACCCAAAGATAGCCGTCGCTGTCAGGCACAAGGTTGGCGGCTGCAACAGGCGGGTGTGCCTGGGTGATGCTTGCAGGGCTCTCGCCCGCGTCAGGTGCAAAGGCGGCTATGTACACCAGGCCGATGACATTGGGTTGGTCACCCGCCTCGGTAATGACCGCACCGCCATAAGAATGGCCCACCAGCAGAACCGGCCCTGATTGTTGGGCGATCATCTTGCGAGTGCGTTCAGCGTCTTCGGCCAGTGAGGTCAGCGACAGTTCAACGGCATGGATGTTCGTATAGCCTTTGTGTGTCAGCTCAACGATCACCTTGCTCCAGTGTGCAGCCCCGCCCCAAAAACCGTGTACCAATAGCACAGCAGGTTTAGTCGTCATGTGTGTTACTCCTCAGTGCATGGATGCGTTTGCACGCTTTGAAAAAGCTAATGCCATTTGAATTTCATGAGTAGGGTCGCTGGCGAGAGGCAGGATCCCGTTCTTGAGAGAGGAGATGACTTATGCGTGAGTCAGCTCGGTCGAATGGGCATTGATCCGTGCAGGATGCTTTATGTGCTGCCGGGCAAAATCCAGATAGGTCTGCACAATGGGCGAGGGATGCGGGTGTGAAGCGTAGTGCAGTGTGATCTCCAGGTCGGGGAGCGGGTGATCCTCCAACAAGACAACCAACTGCTGGTTTTTGATGTGCTCCATTGTCATGAAGGGAGGCAGCTCGGTCACCACGTCGCCGGCCAGGGCGCGGTTGCACAAATGGGTGTAGTCGTTGGTGACGATCGTCGGCTCGGGTTTGAATATTTCCTTTCCCAGGCGCCAATAAGCCGTGGTGCCTTGGCTCCAAACGCCACAGGGGAACTGGTGCAGGTCTTTGACCCTGGCGGGCACTCCCAGGCGCTGAAGCAGTGCGGGGGCCGCCACCAGCACATGGTGGTAAGCGAGCATCCGTTGAGTACTCAAGGAGTGCCCGCTGCAACGGCCAATGCACATGCTCACATCGACACCTTCTTCGATCATCTTGATGGGCCTGTCGCAGGTCCGGACCTGCAGCACAATGCCTGGATAACGCTGTTGAAACCGTGAAAGCATCTCCCACCATGGCGTGAGCGAAGACGGTAATGAAAGCCGCAGGAGCCCTTTAAGCCGGGCCTGATCGTTGAGCAAGGCGCGTTCACCACTGGCGAGTATTTCAAGGCCCCGGCTGGCGTGCTGGTATAAACGCATGCCGGCGTCGGTGAGGCATGTGCCGTGCACCGAGCGTTGCAACAGCTGCACATTGAGCTCGCGCTCCAGGTCCCGGACCCGACGGCTGATGGTGGCAAGCGGGATACCCAGGTGCTCGGCAGCGGCCGTCAGGCTGCCGAATTGCGCCGTGGCCGCGAACATGCGGACCGCATTCAGATCCATGCTGCAGTTTCTTGGGGCCTTGAGTCACAGGCACATTGCCTGGATAAGGTTGTCATGGCGACGGCGTCTGCCAGGTCCTGAAGCAGCCGCCGCTCACTGTTCTCGCTATCGGGGTTGGCGCACACGATCAAGGGATTCTTGAAGGTCGCCCGCAGCCATCGGCAAAAGCCTTCGGGGTAGGCCGGCCCTGTGCCCGGCAGCCATTGCACCAGGTGCAGGTAAGCAATGTTGCGGTGGTTAAGTTCCTCGGCCAGGTACAGGGCCATGGCGTGGGGTTCGCGATCTTCAATGTCATTGAGGGTGCCCCAGGGGGATAGGCGCACGCCAATGCGCTGCGCGCCTAGCACCCTGATCAGTTGATCGACGATTTCCAGCAGGAACCGGGCACGGCTTTCCAGCGATCCGCCATATTCGTCCTGGCGCAAATTGGTGCCAGTGGCCAGGAACTGCTCAATCAGATAGCCGCTGGCGCCATGAATCTCAACCAGGTCAAACCCGGCAGTCATTGCATTGACGGCGGCGTCCACAAACGCCTGTTGGGTCACGCGAATGTCTACCAGGGTCATTTGCCTGGGGCTCGTGGCCGGCACCCCGATGCCTGCGCCTTGGCCATTGCAGATGAACACCTCTGAGCGGGCTCGGATTGCCGAGGGGGCAAGGGGCGGGTGATTGTCTGGTTGCAGGTCACGGTGGGACACGCGCCCCACATGCCAGAGCTGGGCGGCAACCAGGCAGCCAGCTTGATGAAAACGGTCGGTAACGACTTTCCAGCCGACGATCTGCTCGGCTGAATAAAGACCCGGGGCATTGGTATGGCCCTGGCCTTCGGGGCAGACAGGTGCCCCCGATGCAATCACCAGCCCGGCATCCACGCATTGAACGCTGCAAGGCCTGGCTGACTGGGACGAGGAGGGCACTTGGGGGGTAAAAATCCTGCGGTTTTTTAGCGTCACAGTCCCGATATCCAGGGGTGTAAGTAAGCGCGTTGTCACGGAGTGCATCCTCTGGAACCGCCAGGAAAACCGGGGCTATATACATAACGATCGCTATGTAATAATTCAGGGCAAGTGATCGTGTCAATATTTTTTGTAGTGATCGTTATTATCAGGTGAGGGAAGCATGGCTGAACGAGGAAGACCTCGCGCCTTTGACCGCGGGCACGTGCTGGAACAGGCAATGAATGTGTTTTGGTTACGGGGATACGAAGGGTCATCGTTGACCGCGCTGACCCAGGCCATGGAACTCAACCCGCCAAGCCTGTATGCAGCCTTCAAGAACAAGGAAGGTTTGTTCCGCGCCGCGCTGGATCACTACCTCACCCATCATGGCGCCTATCGCTACAGCGTCCTGGCAGACGCTACGACGGCTCGCGAGGCGGTGGAGGTTTTGCTCAAGGAGACGGTCACGCGGTTTTATCGCAGCCATCCGCCCCGTGGCTGCCTGGTGGTGCTGGCGGCGTTGTCCGGAACCCCGGAAAGCCAGGTAATCCAGGACGAGCTCAGCGCACAGCGCAGAGAAACCCACCGACTGATCGAGTCGCGCATTCACCAAGGCCTGTGCGACGGAGACGTGCCGGCAGAGACGAATGTTCAAACCCTGTCGGGTTTCTACACCACCGTCATGTTTGGCCTGAGCGTGCAGGCCAAGGACCAGGTCCCGTATGAGCAAATGATTGCGTTTGTGGACACTGCGATGGGCGTCTGGCCACCGTCGCCGGTGTGATTCTGGAAGACACCAGGGTGGTACATCGCTGTTCTTGTCCTTCCATAAATGAGAGAAAGGTTGTCATTCTGAGTGGTTAATATCCAAACCTGATTGATAGATAGTGAAGTCACTGGCTCAACGCCGGAACCTTCAAATCAATCGGAGCTTCATGATGACCATCAAATCTGTTCTCAGCCGTTATGAAACAGCCCTCAACACTAACGACACCAAGACCATTCTCGATTTGTACGGCAGCGAGCCGGTGTTCATGCCTCAGCATGCACCGGCCCTGGTCGGCCGTGACGCCGTACAGGCCGGTTACGAGCAGGTCTTCGCCACCCTCAAACTGAATGTCAAGTTCACCGTCCACGAGATAGAGGAAGTCGGTAACTGGGCCTGGGTACGCACCTCCTCGGCGGGTACCACACACATTCTGGCGGCCGGGATTGATGTGACCGAAGGCAACAATGAGTTGTTTGTGTTCCGCAACGAACAAGGTAGCTGGAAGATTCATCGCTACCTGTTCGCCACCACTCAACCACGCGCCTGAGGTCATCACCATGAAAGCTTTTGTCATTGAACAAGCTGGCACGCCTGATGCCTTGAAGCTACGCGACATTCCCTCTGTGCAACCCTCGGGCGATGAAGTCAGGATCCGTGTCCGGGCATTGGGCCTCAACCGTGCCGAGACCTACCTGCGTGCTGGGAAAATGGGCCCGATCACCGCTCCCCGAGTGCCAGGTATCGAGGCGGTGGGTGAGGTGATTCATGACCCGTCGGGCACTTTTCGCACCGGCCAGCGTGTTGCTACGGCCATGGGAGGGATGCAGTTCGCCCGCAATGGCAGTTATGCCGAAGAGGTGACGGTGTTGCGCAGCAACGTGATCTCCCTGGACGGCTCGGCGCTGTCATGGGAAGAGCTTGCCGCATTGCCTGAAGCCTACCTCACGGTGTGGGGCGCGCTGGACAAGAGCCTGGCGATTGAGCCAGGGCAGACGCTGCTGGTGCGGGGTGCGACGTCTTCGGTCGGCCTGGCGGCACTGACTTATGCCAAGGCCCGTGGCTTGAAAGTGATTGCCACGACCCGTTCGGCAGACAAGATCCAGCGTCTGCGTGAGATGGGGGCTGATGAGGTGGTGGTCGACAACGGCGCGATTGCCGAGCAAGTGCGCCAGTGGGTGCCTCAAGGGGTGGATGCGGTACTGGAGGTGGTCGGTGCGGCAACCCTGCGCGACAGCCTCAAGACCGTGCGCCCATTCGGGGCGGTCAGTGTGATCGGTTTGCTGGGCGGCGCGCCGATCCTGGAGCAGTTGCACCTGATGCAGGACCTGCCTTCGGCAGTGAAGCTGAACTTCTTTGGCAGTGGCTTGCTGGGCACGCCGGACATGCCCCTCAAGGACAGCCCTCTGTTGTGGATTGCCAAAGAAGTCGAAGCGGGGCGCATGCCGTCGATCCGCACGAAAACCTTCGATTTTGAGCAGATCCCTGATGCTCATCGCCTGATGGAAAGCGATGGGGCCCAGGGCAAACTGGTTGTAAAACTCTGACATTAAGGAGCACATCATGCGGACTTCATTCCTGGCGCTGACCTTGGGCGCCTTGCTCCTCCCCGCCCTTGCCCTGGCCGCTCAACCGGCCCCTGAAAAAGAGGATGTGAAAGAGGCGGTCACAGCCCAACTGCACCATTATCAGGCAGCGCTGAACGCTTCTGACCTGGATCAGGTGATGGCGCTTTATGCACAGGACGCGGTGTTCATGCCGCAAAACAGTGTGCCGGCGGTCGGGCGTGACGCCGTACGCCAGGCCTACCAGCAGGTCTTCGCCGCGATCAAACTCAACATACGCTTTACGATTGACGAGATTCGACCGCTGTCACGGGATTGGGCTTTTGCACGCACGCGCTCCAATGGCACCGCCACGCCACTGGCAAGTGCTCAACCTGGTGGTGCTGAAGGGAATCAGGAAATCTTCTTGCTGCATCGGGAGGCCGATGGGAAATGGCGTTTTGCGCGTTACATTTTCTCTTCTACCAACGCTCCCAGGTAGTTGCGAATGGAGGCCATGCCTCGGATGGCAGGCACACAAAAACGCCGCTCGGTTATGAGCGGCGTTTTTGTGTGTCAGCGATTCAAACTCGGGGAAATGGCCCCGCCAACAGAGCGGATCCAGACAGTCGGTCAGAGTTTCGGCAACTGCCCGATACGCCCCATCATTTCGGTGACGATCTGCAGGTCCAGCAGGAACTGCTCGGTGGTCTTGAACTCGTTGTCGGTGTGGCCGGTGTATTTGACTTCAGGTCGTGCCAGGCCGAATTGCACGCCGTTGGGCAGGTCATGCACGGATGTCGCGCCGGCTGAGCTGCGGAACTTGTGTTCCATGCCCAGGTTTTCCGCAGCTACGATCAGCAACGTCTTGACCCATTCGCCCTCGGGGTTACGGTACATCGGCGCGGCAATCGAGTAATCGAAGGTCGGTATGATGCGGTTCTTGATGCTCCAGGCGCTTAGTTTGTCGGCGATTTCTTTCTTGAGTTTTTCCGGCGACTTGCCTTTGGGCACTCGCAGATTGACCGCCAATCTGAAGGTTTTTTCATCCATTGCGACAAGGGTCAGGGATGCGGTCAGTGGGCCCATGAAGTCATCGGAGAAGCCCACACCCAATTTGTTGCCCAGGTAGTCCAGGCCCCAGTTATCGGCGGAGTAGCGGGCGGCGTCGGTAATCTCGTTATGTTTGAGCGCAACTTTGCCGTTCAGGCTGTTGATGAAGTCCAGCATTCGCGCCACCGGGTTGATGCCCGACTCTGGCGTGGAAGAGTGAGCGGATACGCCTGTCACGGTCAGCTTGACTTCTTTGTCGACCACCTTGGCTTCGATCGTGAAATCATTGCCATTGGCCTTGACATAAGCAGTGCCGGCTTGCTGCAGGCTGGTGGCCAATTCGGCGGGTGTGTTGCTGTGCAGTATCGCGACTGACGTCGAAGGAATCTGGTTGGTTGCAAGGCCGCCGGTCATCGAGAGGATTTCGGCGCCATTGCCCTCGCCCTTACGCCGGGTGAAGGTGGCCATTACGGTGCCATAGCCTTTCTCGGCGATCACTACCGGGTAGCTGCCATCCAGCGCCAGGTTATAGGTGGGTGTCGGGTTGCGTTCTAGGTAGTAGGGTATCGCGTCGCCGGTGGTTTCTTCAGTGGTGTCAACCAGCAGCTTGAAGCTGCGTGCCAGCGGCAGCTTTTCTTCCTTGATCACCCTCATGGCATACAGGGTGACCACGATGCCGTTCTTGTCATCTTCGGTGCCCCGGCCATACATGCGGTCACCGACCAGGGTGACGTCGAAGGGGTCGAGTACGGTGCCGTCTTCCAGCACCCAGTTCTCTGGTGTCACCGGCACCACATCCGCGTGGGCATGAAGGCCGACGACTTCATCCCCCGTGCCCTCCAGGGATATTTCATAGACGCGGTTATCGACATTGCGAAAGCTCAAGTTGAAGGATTGCGCCAAGGCCTTGATTTTTGCGGCAATCTTGAAAAACTCAGGGTTTTCATGCTGGGGAACACCCTCGACTTGGACGGTTGGAATGACCACCAGTTCACGTAGGGATTCGGTGGCAGCTGCGCCGTATTTCACCCGTGTATAGAGCCCCAACAGGCGATAGACGTCGTTCTGCTGCTCTGCAGTCAGCACCTTATTGTTGAGGAAAGCCTCGATTGCCGGGCCCAGGTTGGCGGTTTTCGCCACATCGCTCTTAGCCAGGTTGCTGAGGAACGTACGGAAATCCTTGATCGAGGCGTCATTCAGGCTTTTGAGAATAGTCGCACTCTGTTGCGGGTTGATGCTGGCGACGGCAGACACGCTAACCGAAGACAGGCTGGCAATCATCAGAGTGGCAGCGGCCAAGTGTTTGAGGGAAAGGTTCATTGTTGGGGCATTCCTTTGCTGGTGGCATGTAAGATGTTTCTGAAGTCTGTATCGGAAACACTTCTAAACACTAGCAGCACTTTTGAGAGGAAGGGGCCTTTGATGGGGTATGTCCTATGGCAATATGCAAATGCCGCCTCTGTCCACTACTGGCATCCTCAGGTTTATCGCGGTTGAGTCAGTCCAGGCTGTAGCGCACCGACAGGGTGCCTTTTTTCTCGGACAGGCCGAGGATGGTGATCTGGCCCACTTGGGCAAGCGCTTGCACATGGGTGCCGCCACACGCGTAGGGCGGCAGGTCGCCAAAGCCGACTTCCCGGCTATCGCCGTCCAGCACCATGTGGCGTGGCAAGTCTGCGGCGATCCACTGGTTGACCTGGTCCTGCAAGGTGTCGGCCTCCATGACTTGCGCCGACTCGCCACGGATAAAGCTGATCTTGCCTTCGCCGGGCCAGTGGTGGGCCTTGATCGGCATCCAACCCAGGGTTTCGCCAGCGTTGCCGATCAAATGCCCAGCCGAATGCAGGCGCGTATGCAAGGCGCGCCGTTGTGCGTCGATGCGGGCCTGGGTGGGGCCCGGCGTGAGGGGGCGGTCGACGTAATGCACGATGCGTCCGGCTTCCTGCACGACTTTCACGACAGTGCTGTCCCCCAGCCAGCCGGTGTCAAAGGGCTGGCCGCCGCCCTGGGGGTGGAAAATGGTCGATTGCAGTACCACTGCAAACTGCTGTTCATGGGGCGTGCACTCCAGCACATCGACATCGGCAACCAGGTGGTCGTGGGTAAAAAACAGGCGCTGGGTCATGGTCTACATCCGCATCAGGGTTCTACCGGGCAGTATAAATAGTGCTCGGATGAGTGATAATCCATTCAAATATCAATGGACCTGTGCGTCATGAGCATCAATCTTCCTCTGCCACTGCTGGGCGAAATGGCGATTTTCGTCAAGGTCGTGGAAACCGGCAGCTTCTCCGAAGCGGCGCGCCAACTGGGCGCTTCGCCATCGGCCGTGAGCCGCAGCATCTCGCGCCTGGAACAGGCCCTGGCCACGCGTTTGTTACAGCGCACCACGCGCAAGTTGCGCCTGAGTGAAGGTGGCGAAGAAGTCTTCAAGCGCTGCCAGGAGATGGTCAGCGCGGCGCGCTCGGTGATGGAAATCAGCGGCCAGTACACCCACGAGGCCGAAGGACTGGTGCGGGTCAGCGTGCCCAAGGCGGTGGGGCGGTTTGTGGTGCATCCGCACATGCCGGAGTTTTTGCGGCGTTATCCCAAGGTCGATGTGCAATTGATCCTGGAGGATCGGCAGGTGGATATGATCGATGACAATGTCGACTTGAGCATCCGTATCACCGACAGCCCGCCGCCGGGGTTGGTGGGGCGCCAGCTGTTGCCGATCGAGCATCTGCTCTGTGCCACGCCACAGTATTTGGCTGCGCACGGCACACCGCTGCATCCCCATGACTTGCTGGAACACAGTTGTATTTACCTGGGAGAAACCCCCGGGGACGCACGCTGGAAATTGCGCCAGGCAGGCAAGACGGTGACGGTCGGCGTGCGCGGCCGGTACGCGGCCAACCACACGGGAGTGCGGTTGGATGCGGTGCTGCAGGATGTCGGGATTGGCAGCTTGCCGTATTTCACCGCGCGGCATGCATTGGAGGAGGGGCGCCTGGTGCAGGTCTTGCCGCACTGGGATTTCATTGCCTCGTACCATGGGGATGCCTGGTTGCTGCACTCACCCACGCGGTACCTGCCGCCGAAGCTGCGGGTGTTTATTGATTATCTGGTGGAGTGCATGGCGAAGGAGCCGACGTTGCGCAGGCGGTAGGAACAATGCGGTCGAAAACAATATGGGAGCGGGCCCGCTCCCACACAAGTCCGCTCCTACATTTGATATCCAGTGCTTTCGGGATCAGTGCTTGGACTGGTCGTGGGGCATGGCCAGCAGCTGTTTTTCCTGGTTCCAGTCGAACGGTTCGTCGTTCTGTTCGGCTTCGAAGCGGCGTTCTTCCAGGGCCTGGTACATATCCAGTTCATCGTCGGGCATGAAGTGCAGGCAGTCACCGCCGAAGAACCACAGCAGGTCGCGCGGTACCAGATGGGCAATCTGCGGGTAGCGCAGGATGACCTGGCTCATCATGTCCTGGCCCAGGTACTGGCTTTCGATCGGGTCGATGGGCAGCAGGGCCCGCAGTTCATCAAAGCGCTCCAGGAACAAGGCGTGGCTTTCCTCAGGAACCTGTTCGGCTTCGCCGACGGCTACCAGGATGCTGCGCAGGTGGTCGAGCAAGACGAGATGATCGGCAACGACGTTGGACACGAGAGTAAGTCCTCAAAAGCAAAAACGGGCGCGAGAGTATATAGCTCTCGCGCCCGCTTTTATATGACCGCTGGTTTAACGGACCCTGCCGGGGGCCTGGGCCAGCTCCTCCTTGCTGAAGTCATCCACGTCGATCACCTTGCGTCGCGCCGCTTCTGCCTCACGCAGGGTCTGTGCTTCAGCCGCTTGTAATACGCCAGCTTCCAATGCGGCATCGATGGCGTGTTCCCCGGCGCGTGGCTTGACCTGGCCACTCTTGAGCGCGCTGTGGAGTTTTTTCTGCAGCGGGTGGCTGGCACCCAGCAGGTCGTAGGCCTGTTGCAACGCGCCCACCGGGTCTTCGGCTGATTGTGGGCGGTAGCAGCCAGCCAGCAGTTCTTCTAGGGTCGGATCGCCCTTGGCCCGGCCAATCACGGCGGCGACTTCGGCATCCAGTGCATCGGATGGGCCTGTATGGCGACGGCCGAACGGGAACACGATTACCCGCAGCAGGCAGCCCAGCACTTTGTTGGGGAAGTTGCTGAGCAGTTCATCCAGCGCACGCTCCGACTGGCCGAGGCTTTCTTCCATAGCCCAGGCAAACAGCGGTTCCAGGTGATCCGGTGAATCCAGGTCGTGGTAGCGCTTGAGTGCCGCCGAGGCCAGGTACATGTGGCTGAGCACATCCCCCAACCGTGCCGACAGGCGTTCGCGACGCTTCAACTCGCCGCCCAGCAGCATCATGCTCAGGTCAGCCAACAGGGCAAACGCGGCGGCCTGGCGATTGAGCGCACGGAAGTAGCCCTGGCTCAAACGGTTGCCTGGCGCTTTTTCGAAGTGGCCCAGGCCGAGGTTCAACACCAGGGTACTGGCGGCGTTGCTTACGGCAAAGCCGATGTGCTGCATCAACAGTCCATCGAACTCCTTGAGCGCCTGGTCGCGGTCTTCACGACCGGCGAGGGCCATTTCCTTGAGCACGAACGGGTGGCAGCGGATCGCGCCCTGGCCGAAGATCATCAGGTTGCGCGAAAGGATGTTCGCGCCCTCCACGGTGATGAAGATCGGCGCCCCTTGCCAGCTGCGCCCCAAGTAGTTGTTGGGCCCCATGATGATGCCCTTGCCGCCGTGCACGTCCATGGCGTGGCTGATGCACTCGCGGCCGCGCTCGGTCAGGTGATACTTGAGAATGGCCGAGAGTACCGAGGGTTTTTCGCCCAGGTCGACGGCGTTGGCGGTGAGCATACGGGCGCTGTCCATCAGCCAGGCGTTGCCGCCGATGCGGGCCAGGGCCTCCTGGATGCCTTCGAAAGCCGACAGCGGCACATTGAACTGTTCGCGCACCTGGGCATATTGGCCGGTCACCAGGCTGGTGAACTTGGCGGCCCCGGTACCCACCGCCGGCAGGGAAATCGAACGGCCGACCGACAGGCAGTTCATCAACATCATCCAGCCCTTGCCGAGCATCTCCTGGCCGCCGATCAGGAAGTCCAGGGGAATGAACACGTCCTTGCCGGAGTTGGGGCCGTTCATGAACGCGGCACCGAGTGGCAGGTGACGGCGGCCGATTTCCACGCCCGGGGTGTCGGTGGGGATCAGCGCCAGGCTGATGCCCAGGTCTTCTTCTTCACCCAGCAGGTGGTCCGGGTCATGGGCCTTGAAGGCCAGGCCCAGCAGGGTCGCGACTGGGCCGAGGGTTATGTAGCGTTTTTCCCAGTTCAGGCGCAGGCCGAGGGTTTCCTTGCCTTCCCATTCGCCTTTGCAGATCACCCCGGTGTCGGGCATCGCGCCGGCATCGGAGCCGGCCAGCGGGCCGGTCAGGGCAAAGCACGGGATGTCATCGCCACGCGCCAGGCGTGGCAGGTAGTGGTTGCGTTGCTCGTCGGTGCCGTAGTGCAGCAGCAGTTCGGCAGGGCCCAGGGAGTTGGGGACCATGACGGTGGAAGCGAGGTCGCCGCTGCGGGTCGCCAGTTTCATCGCCACCTGGGAGTGGGCGTAGGCCGAAAAGCCCTTGCCGCCGTATTCCTTGGGGATGATCAGGGCGAAGAAGCCATGTTGCTTGATATGGTCCCAGGCCGCCGCCGGCAGGTCCATGGCCTGGCCGATTTCCCAGTCGGTGACCATGGCGCACAGTTCTTCGGTCGGGCCGTCGATAAAGGCCTGCTCTTCTTCGGTCAACTGCGCCTTGGGGTAGGCCAGCAGTTTGTCCCAGTCGGGGCGGCCGCTGAACAGCTCGCCGTCCCACCACACGGTGCCGGCGTCGATGGCATCGCGCTCGGTCTCGGACATCGGCGGCAGCACTTTCTGGAACCAGTTGAACAGCGGTGCGGTGAAGTACTGGCGGCGCAGGTCGGGCAATAGCAGCGGTGCGGCGACCACTGCAATCAACACCCAGAACACCAGCAGCAGCCAGCCCGGTGCATGGCTGAAGGCACCCATCGCCAACAGGTAGACGGCGACCACACCCAGGGCGGGCAGGGGCGCGGTGCGACGGTGTGCCAGGTAGGCAATGCCGAGCACCAGAACCAGTATCCACAACAACAGCATATTCAATCCTCCGTGAAACCAGGGGCAGAAGCACCCTCAGAGCTTAGTCGGCATCCGAAAAAGCGGTGCCTGAGGGTGTTACGTGTGTGGCGGGAAGTGCTCTCCAGTCACAGGCAGCAGGCGCCGACATTTGGCCGAATCGTCGTTATCCCTCGGTCGGGCCTGTGGTTAGACTCCAGGCTCGCCTCGGAGAAAATCCCCATGAATGCGTACTTGAGTCCCAGCCGCTTCATCGATAGTGACCACCCCACGGTGGTGGAGTTCGCCGAAAAACATCGCGGTGCGAGCCGCGACCCCCGTGACCAGGCAGTCAGTCTGTATTACGCCGTGCGTGAAGCGGTGCGCTACAACCCTTACACCTTCAGCCGCGATCCGCAAACCCTGGCGGGCAGTTACGCCCTGGCCACCGGGCAGAGTTATTGCGTGCCCAAGGCCACCCTGCTGGCCGCCTGCGCCCGGCATTGCGGCATACCGTCGCGTATTGGCCTGGCGGACGTGCGCAATCACTTATCGACCCCGCGCCTGATCGAGCTGCTCAAGAGTGATGTGTTCGCCATGCACGGCTACACCGAACTGTATCTGGACGGGCGCTGGGTCAAGGCCACGCCAGCGTTCAACAGCCAGCTGTGCGAATTGTTCGATGTGCCGCCACTGGATTTTGACGGGATCAATGACAGTGTGTTCCACCCCTTCAACCGCCAGGGCCAGCGTTCCATGGAGTACGTGGTGGACCATGGGCAATTTGCCGAGGTGCCCGAGGAATTCTTCTTTGCCCACCTGGAGAAATGTTACCCACACCTGTTTGGCGAGCAGTCGCCGCAGCTGTTAGGCGATATGCAGAGCGATTTGAGTCGCGGCTGAACCGGCGTATGCTGCCCCGGCATTCATCTATTCAGAGGTCGATCATGCTGAAGATCTGGGGTCGTAAAAATTCATCAAACGTCAGGAAAGCACTGTGGTGCGCCGAGGAACTGGGCCTGGACTATGAGGCAATTGATGCGGGCGGGGCTTTTGGCGTGGTCGATACCCCGCAATACCGGGCGCTGAACCCCAATGGCCGGGTGCCGATGATCGAAGATGGCGATTTTGTGTTGTGGGAATCCAACACCATCGTGCGCTACCTCTGCGCCAAGCAGGCATCGAGTTGGTACCCAAGCGACCTGCAAGCGCGGGCCAACGCCGAAAAATGGATGGATTGGACCACCTCCACACTGGCCGAGCCGTTCAAGATCGTGTTCTGGGGCGTGCTGCGCACCCCTGCCGAGAAACAGAACTGGGACAACATCCATGCCGGTCGCCAGGCCTGCATCGAGGCTCTGGGCACGGTGGAGCAGGCCCTGGCCACGCAGCCCTACCTGTCAGGCAACGAGATCGGCATGGGTGACATCCCCTTGGGCAGCTTTATCTACGCCTGGTTCGAGATGCCTATCGAACGGCCCTCGATGCCTAATCTGGAGGCCTGGTACCAGCGTTTGCAGCAACGCCCGGCCTATCAAAAGGCGGTGATGACCGCGTTGACTTAATACTGACTATTAATACGGGTGACTGTACTTGTGCGGCGCACGCAAGCACCATGCCTGCCGTGCCCCGCAGTTGTATTGCGTGCAGTGCGCCCTTATCTATTGTTTCTATTTCCTTCCTTGGTGCGTAATCCGATATGAGTTCCGCTCTGTCCATCCGGCAGCTAACCAAAACCTACGG
The DNA here is from genome assembly GCF_018732265.1 of Pseudomonas sp. TAE6080. NCBI lineage: Bacteria > Pseudomonadati > Pseudomonadota > Gammaproteobacteria > Pseudomonadales > Pseudomonadaceae > Pseudomonas > Pseudomonas sp. TAE6080. Next base: position 11,153 of record NZ_JAHIDY010000054.1, on the reverse strand, counting down.
CAACGGTTTCCAGGCCCTGAGTGGTATCGATCTGGATGTCGCCGAAGGTGATTTCTTCGCCTTGCTCGGCCCTAACGGCGCCGGCAAGTCCACCACCATCGGTATTCTCTCGACCCTGGTCAACAAGACCAGTGGCACGGTGAATATCTTTGGCCATGACCTGGATAAATCCCCGGCCGCGCTCAAGCGCAGCATTGGCGTGGTGCCCCAGGAGTTCAACTTCAACCAGTTTGAAAAGACCTTCGATATCGTGGTGACCCAGGCCGGTTACTACGGCATCCCGCCGAAAATCGCCAAGGAACGCGCCGAGCAGTACCTGACCCAGTTGGGCCTGTGGGACAAGCGCGACGTGCCATCACGCTCCCTGTCCGGCGGCATGAAGCGCCGCCTGATGATCGCCCGCGCCCTGGTGCACGAGCCGCGCCTGCTGATCCTCGACGAGCCGACGGCCGGGGTGGACATCGAATTGCGTCGCTCGATGTGGACTTTCCTCACCGAGCTGAACCAGAAAGGCATCACGATCATCCTCACCACCCATTACCTGGAAGAGGCTGAACAGTTGTGCCGCAACATCGGCATCATCGACCACGGCACCATCGTCGAAAACACCAGCATGCGTAACCTGCTGGGCCAGTTGCATGTCGAGACGTTCCTGCTCGACCTGAAGAACAACCTGTCCGTGCCGCCCCAACTGATCGGCTACCCAAGCCGCCTGGTGGACAGCCACACCCTGGAGGTGCAGGTCGATAAAGCCATGGGCATTACTGCGCTGTTCAGCCAGTTGGCCACGCAGAACATTGAAGTGTTGAGCCTGCGTAACAAAACCAATCGCCTTGAGGAGTTGTTCGTGTCCCTGGTGGAGAAAAATCTGGCGAAGGTGGCGGTATGAGTTCCGAGTTCCAACCCAACCTGGTAGCGCTTAACACCATCGTCTATCGCGAAGTGAAGCGCTTCATGCGCATCTGGCCGCAGACCCTGCTGCCGCCAGCGATCACCATGGTTTTGTACTTCGTGATCTTCGGTAACCTGATCGGCCGGCAGATTGGCGATATGGGTGGCTTCACCTACATGGAATACATCGTGCCGGGGCTGATCATGATGTCGGTGATCACCAACTCCTACGGCAACGTGGTGTCGAGTTTCTTTGGCAGCAAGTTCCAGCGCTCCATCGAAGAACTGATGGTCTCGCCGGTCTCGCCGCACACCATCCTGATCGGCTACACCCTGGGCGGCGTGCTGCGCGGCCTGATGGTCGGGGCGATTGTGACGGTGCTGTCGATGTTCTTCACCGACCTGCAGGTGCATCACCTGGGGGTGACCATCCTGGTGGTGGTACTGACGGCGACGATCTTCTCGCTGCTGGGCTTTATCAACGCAGTGTTTGCGCGCAACTTCGATGACATCTCGATCATCCCGACCTTTGTGCTGACCCCGCTGACCTACCTGGGCGGGGTGTTTTACTCGATCACCTTGCTGCCGCCGTTCTGGCAGACCGTATCGCTGGCCAACCCGGTGCTGCATATGGTCAACGCCTTCCGCTACGGGATCCTCGGCGTGTCGGATATCAAGATCAGCGTGGCGATCACCTTTATGATCGTGGCCACGGTGGTGTTGTACATCGGATGCGCGCGGTTGCTGGTGAGTGGGCGTGGGATGCGGACCTAAGCATCCAGCCGAACAGGCTCAAAAATGTTGGGGTAGGCTTGTGTGCGGGCTTGCCCTGATGCCAGTCAGTTAAGCCTTTTTTATAGGGGCGAGCTTGCTCGCGAAGAACTTGAGAGCGCCGCGGTTATCTAGCAAACACGCGTTATCGTTGACGTCCTTCGCGAGCAAGCTCGCTCCTACATTTGGATTTGTATGTGGCTCAGGGCAGCAGGGCGATTTCGATCAGCTCATGCAGCTCTTCAACCTGCATCGGCTCGCTAGCAAACAGAATCCGAAATACCGTTGGCGCCGCCAGCAAGTTGATCAGCCGATCTACGCTGGGCAATGCCTGGCCGCCCCCCTGATAACGCTGCAGAATTACCTGCAACTGCCCGCCCAGAATCGTCACGCAATACCCCGGCGTCTGGCTGCACTGCACGTCGCGCATCATGTTACGCCCCGGTTCCGAACTCATCTCGTCCAGGTATTGCTCGGCCCAGGCCCGCAGGTCGCCGCGCAGGCTGCCGGTGTTGGCCGGTTCGCTGTCCGGGCGCATGCGCGCTAGGGCGACGTCGGCGAGCAGGGCGGCCAGATCGCCCCAGCGCCGGTAAATCGTCGAAGGTGTCACGCCTGCGCGCGCGGCGATCTGGGGCACGGTCACGCTGGCGCGCTCTTGCTCCTGGAGCAACTGACGCACCGCCGAATGAACTGACTCTTGTACCCGGGCACTGCGGCCCCCCGGGCGGAGGCCTTCTTTTATCGCCATGTCAAAACCTTAACACAAAGAATTTGCTTTAAGCTCGATGCAGTAGCACACTGCGCAAAAGCAAAATATTAGCTTTAGCGGAGCATGCCCATGTCCAGCGTCACTTCTCACCGTTCTAGCCTGGTGTTCCTGGCGATCACTCTGCTGACGTTTCTCGCGGCCTCCAGCGCGCCGACGCCGTTGTATCACCTTTACCAGGAAGGCCTGCATTTTTCCGCCGGTACCCTGACGCTGATCTTTGGGGTGTATGCCTTGAGCCTGTTGGCGGCGTTGCTGACGGTCGGCTCGCTGTCGGATCACTTGGGGCGCAAACCCGTCATCTTTGTCGCGTTGGTCCTGAATATGCTGGCGATGCTGCTATTTATCCACGCGGACAGTGTCGCCTGGCTGATTGCTGCCCGCACCTTGCAAGGGTTTGCCACGGGCATGGCCACCGCCGTGCTGGGGGCCGCGTTGCTCGATACCGACCGCCAGCAGGGCCCGTTGGTCAACAGTGTCGCGCCGTTGCTGGGCATGGCCTGTGGCGCTATGGGCAGCAGTTTGCTGGTGGAGTTCGCGCCGTTGCCCACTCAGTTGATCTACTGGGCCTTGTTCGGGCTGATGCTGTTGCAGAGCCTGTCTGTGTGGCGGCTGCGGGAGAGTGTCAGCCGCATGTCGGGTGCGCTGGCTTCGCTATGGCCGACTTTGCACGTGCCGCCCCAGGCGCGCAGGGCCTTGTGGCTGTCGTTGCCGGTGGATATCGCCGTGTGGGCGATGGGCGGTTTCTACTTGTCGCTGGCACCGTCGCTGGTGCGGGCGGCGACCGGATCGACCTCCAACCTGATCGGTGGCGGTCTGGTCGCGGTGCTGACCTTGAGCGGTGCGCTGATGATCTTCAGCCTGCGCAATCGCCCGGCAGACAAGGTGCTGCGCCTGGGGGCAAGCCTGTTGGCTGTGGGTGTCGCGTTGATCCTCGCTGCTGTCCACAGCGCCAGCCTGCCGCTGTTTTTCTTCGCCACGCTGATTGCTGGCAGCGGCTTTGGCGCAGGTTTTCTTGGGGCGGTGCGCAGCGTGGTGCCCCTGGCGTTGCCCCATGAGCGGGCCGGGTTGATGTCGGCGTTTTACGTCCTGAGTTACCTGGCGTTTTGCCTGCCGTCTTTGCTGGCAGGCAACCTGACCCGCAGTTTTGGCCTGATCGCGACCACTGACGGCTACGGTGTGGTGTTGATCATATTGGCGCTCGGCGCCTTGATTGGCTTGATGAGGCAGGCACCCGTCAAGGCTGTATATAGGTAAAACAGATAACAGTTAGAGATATTACCCGTTATATAGATATTCGTTCGGCTTCTATCATGGGCTCAACCTCATACGAGGAAGAGGATTTAGCCATGACGTGCCCCAATAGCATCAACAGCAGTTACAAGCCGTTCAGCCACCTGGCCGGCCCCAGGGAAGTGATTCGCCAGTTCACCCCCAACTGGTTCGCCGCCACCATGGGGACCGGCGTGCTGGCATTGGCCCTGGCGCAATTGCCGGTGCAACTGCCGGGTGTCTATGTCATCGCCGAAGGGCTGTGGCTGCTGACGATTTTCCTGTTTGTGTTGTTCAGCGGCTTATATGCGGCGCGCTGGGTGATGTTCTACGACGAGGCACGGCGGATTTTCGGGCACTCCACGGTCTCGATGTTTTTCGGCACCATCCCCATGGGCCTGGCGACCATCATCAATGGCCTGCTGCTGTTTGGCCTGCCGCGCTGGGGCGAGGGCGTGGTGCAACTGGCTCAAGCCCTGTGGTGGCTGGACGTGGCCATGGCCTTGGCGTGCGGGGTGTTGATCCCGTTCATGATGTTTACCCGTCAGGAGCACAGCATCGACCAGATGACGGCCGTCTGGCTGCTGCCGGTGGTGGCCGCCGAAGTCGCCGCCGCCAGTGGTGGCTTGTTGGCGCCGCACCTGGCCGATGTCCATTCGCAACTGGTGATGCTGGTGACCAGCTACGTGCTCTGGGCATTTTCCCTGCCCGTGGCCTTCAGCATTCTGACCATCCTGATGCTGCGCATGGCCCTGCATAAACTGCCCCACGCCAATATGGCGGCGTCGAGCTGGCTGGCCCTTGGCCCGATCGGCACCGGCGCCCTGGGCATGTTGCTGCTGGGCCAGGACGCGCCGGCCATCTTCGCCGCCAATGGTTTTGCCGGGATCGGTGAGATTGCCGCAGGCCTGGGGCTGGTTGCCGGCATCACCCTGTGGGGCCTTGGCTTGTGGTGGATGTTGATCGCGGTGCTGATCACCCTGCGTTACCTGCGCGCCGGTATTCCGTTCAACCTGGGCTGGTGGGGCTTTACCTTCCCGTTGGGGGTGTATGCCCTGACCACGCTGAAACTGGGCAGTACCTTGCACCTGGCATTTTTCAGCGTGACCGGCAGCGTGCTGGTCGCCGCCCTGGCCCTGATGTGGCTGGTTGTCAGCAAGCGCACGGTGCAGGGTGCCTATAAAGGTGAGCTGTTTGTTTCACCGTGCATTGCAGGATTGGGGAATAAGTAAGCAGGATTAGGTAAAGTCGTGGCCTGAAAACCAATAAAGCCTTCAGGCCACGCAGGAACACGGACGATGAGTCACCCCTCGCAATTCACCTTGCTGCGCAAACGGCGCTTTTTGCCGTTCTTCATCACCCAGTCCCTGGGGGCGTTCAACGACAATATCTTCAAGCAGTCGTTGATTCTCGCCATTCTCTACAAGCTGGCCATCGAGGGCGACCGCTCGATCTGGGTCAACCTCTGCGCCTTGTTGTTTATCCTGCCGTTCTTCCTGTTCTCGGCCCTGGCCGGGCAGTTTGGCGAGAAATTCAACAAGGATGCGTTGATCCGCGCGATCAAGATCGGCGAGATCGTGATCATGGCCGTCGGCGCCGTGGGCTTCATGACCAACCACCTGGAATTGATGCTACTGGCGCTATTTGCCATGGGTACCCATTCGGCGCTGTTTGGTCCGGTGAAGTACTCGATCATGCCCCAGGCCCTGCGTGAAGAAGAGCTGGTGGGCGGCAACGGCCTGGTGGAAATGGGCACATTCCTGGCGATCCTCGCCGGGACCATCGGTGCCGGGGTCATGATGTCCTCAACCCACTACGCGCCGGTGGTGTCCACCGCGATTGTCGCCATTGCCGTGCTGGGTTACCTGGCCAGCCGTGGAATCCCTCGCGCGGCGGCATCGAGCCCCGAGATGCGCCTGGACTGGAATATCTTCAGTCAGTCCTGGGCCACCTTGCGCCTGGGCCTGGGGCAAACGCCCGCCGTGTCGCGCTCGATTGTCGGCAACTCGTGGTTCTGGTTTGTCGGGGCGATCTACCTCACGCAAATTCCGGCCTACGCCAAAGAGTGGCTGTATGGCGATGAGACTGTGGTCACCCTGATCCTCACCGTATTCTCGGTCGGTATCGCCCTGGGCTCGATGCTCTGCGAAAAACTCTCCGGGCGTAAGGTGGAAATCGGCCTGGTGCCCTTCGGCTCGTTCGGCCTGACGGTATTTGGCCTGTTGCTGTGGTGGCACTCTGGCGGCTTCCCGCAGAACGTCCAAGCCAACGATTGGCTGACGGTCTTGAGCTATGGCCAGGCCTGGTGGGTATTGGCCGATATCCTTGGCCTTGGGGTGTTTGGCGGTTTCTACATCGTGCCGCTGTACGCCCTGATCCAGTCGCGCACCGCCGAGAACGAGCGGGCGCGGGTGATTGCCGCCAATAACATCCTCAATGCGCTGTTCATGGTGGTTTCGGCGATTGTCACCATCTTGCTGCTGAGCGTGGCCAAGCTGTCGATCCCCGAGCTGTTCCTGGTGGTGTCGCTGCTTAACATTGCGGTCAATACCTACATCTTCAGGATTGTTCCCGAGTTCACCATGCGCTTCATGATCTGGCTGCTCGGCCACTCCATGTACCGCGTGCAGCATCGCAACCTGGAACATATCCCGGACGAAGGCGCGGCGTTGCTGGTGTGCAACCATGTGTCGTTTGTCGATGCATTGCTGATTGGCGGTGCGGTGCGTCGGCCGATTCGTTTTGTGATGTATTACAAGATCTACCGTTTGCCGGTGCTTAACTTTATCTTCCGCACGGCCGGGACGATTCCGATTGCCGGGCGCCATGAAGACCTGGAGATCTACGAAAAGGCCTTCCAGCGTATCAGCCAATACCTGAAGGACGGTGAGCTGGTGTGTATCTTCCCGGAAGGCAAATTGACCGCCGACGGTGAGATGAACGAGTTCAAGAGTGGGGTGACGCGGATTCTTGAGGAGACGCCGGTGCCGGTGATTCCCATGGCGTTGCAAGGGTTGTGGGGGAGCTTTTTCAGCCGCGATCCGAACAAGGGGATCTTTCACCGGATCTGGTCGCGGGTAACGTTGGTGGCGGGGCCGCCGTTGGCGGTGGAGCAGGCGACGCCAGAAGCCTTGCAGGAACAAGTGCTGGCATTGCGTGGCACCACCCTGTAGGAGCTCGGCTTGCCGGCGATGGCGTCCGCAAATCCATTACGGGATTCAAGGGCCTCATCGCGGGCAAGCCGGCTCCTACAACAGCATCAGGCGCTGACCTTGAGACCAATCAACCCGGCAATGATCAACGCCACACTGGCCAACCGGAACAGCGCCATGGACTCGCCAAACAGGATAATCCCGGCGATCACCGTACCCACGGCACCGACACCGGTCCAGATGGCATAGGCGGTGCCCAGCGGCAACTCCTTCATGGCCAGCCCCAACAGGCCAAGGCTGACGGCCATGGCGGCAATCGTCAGAGCGGTGGGCAGCGGTTTGCTGAAACCGTCGGTGTATTTGAGGCCGACGGCCCAGCCAACTTCAAACAGCCCGGCGAAAAACAGAATGACCCAGGACATAAAGACCTTCCTTTTAGAAGTGGGGCCGTCCCCGGATTGAATGCTCAAACGAGTCGCGGGGTCGTCCCCGCGAAGGTGCGTAGAGTGCCGAAAAGCCCGCGTCCGATCAAGTTTCGGCGAGGGCCTTGCGGTCTTCTTTTTCGCTCATCCGGCGGAAATACGTCGACAACAACGCCCCGGAAATATTGTGCCAGACGCTGAACAATGCGCTGGGTACCGCCGCCAGTGGCGAGAAGTGCACGCTGGCCAGCGCGGCTCCCAGCCCCGAGTTCTGCATGCCCACTTCCAGCGCCAACGACTTGCGTTGCGCCAGCGGCAGCTTGAACACATGACCGGTGAAGTAACCGAGCAAGTAGCCGAAGCTGTTGTGCAGCATCACCACCGCCATGATCAGCAGGCCCGATTCGGCGATCTTCGCCTGGCTCGCTGCGACTACGGCTGCGACGATCAGCACGATGCTGACCACCGATACCAGTGGCAATACCTCAACGGCGTGCCGCACACGGGCCCCCAGCAGGCGTTGGGCTGCTACGCCAAGGACGATAGGCAGCACCACCACTTGCAGGATCGACCAGAACAACTCCATGAACGACACCGGCAGCCAGGCCGAGGCCAGCAGCCAGATCAGCGCTGGCGTCAGCAGCGGGGCGAGCAGGGTGGTGATGGAGGAGATAGCCACTGACAGCGCGAGGTCGCCACGGGCCAGCCAGGTCATGACATTGGAAGACGTACCGCTTGGGCAACAACCGACCAGGATCACACCGACGGCGATTTCCGGCGGCAGTTGGAAGACCTGGCACAGCAACCAGGCCACGCTGGGCATGATCACAAACTGTGCGGCCACACCCAGTGCCACACGCCACGGGTGACGAGCGACCTCGGCGAAATCTTCAAGTTTGAGGGTCAGCCCCATGCCGAACATCACCAGGCCCAGCAGCGGCACGATGGCGCCTTTGAGGCCGATAAACCAACTGGGCTGCAGGAACGCAACCACGGCAAAGATCAGCACCCAGTAGGCGAAGGTATTGCCGACGAAGCGGCTCAGGGCGGCGAGTGCACGCATGGGGATGTCCTTATTATTAGAGGGCTGGGAGTGGCAACCCAATCAACTGTAGGAGCTGGCTTGCCAGCTCCTACATTGATCGTGCCTGTTTAGATGCCTTGCGGGGTCTCTTCACCGCCGAGTGCTTCCACCAGCGCCGGCAGGAAGTCGCCAAAGGTCAGCATCATCAAGGTAAAGCTGGCATCCAGTTGGCCCAGGGCTTCGTCGCCGCCGTCCTGTTCGGCCTGGTCTTGCAGCAGGTCTTCGAACTTCAGGCGCTTGACTGTCATCTTGTCGTCGAGCATGAAGGACAATTTGTCCTGCCAGGCCAGGGACAGTTGGGTCACGACTTTGCCGGTGCTCAGGTGCAGCTGGATTTCTTCGCCGGTCAGGTCCTGGCGCTTGCAGCGCACGATACCGCCGTCTTCGTGGGTGTCGCGCAGTTCGCATTCGTCGAGGACGAAGAAGTCATCGGCCGGTTTCTGGGTGGTGACCCAGTCGGTCATGACGGCGGTTGGCGCGGTTTTCACGGTCAGTGGGCGTACCGGCAGGGTGCCGATCACTTCGCGCAGGGTCGACAGCAGGTCTTCGGCGCGCTTGGGGCTGGCCGAATTTACCAGGATCAGCCCCTGTTTCGGCGCGATGGCGGCGAAGGTCGACGAGCGACGGATAAAGGCACGTGGCAGGAACGCCTGGATGATTTCATCCTTGATCTGGTCGCGTTCCTTTTTGTAGACCTTGCGCATTTGTTCGGCTTCGATCTCTTCGACCTTTTCCTTCACCGCATCACGCACCACGCTACCCGGCAGGATACGTTCTTCCTTGCGCGCAGCGATCAGCAGGAAGTCACCGCTGACGTGCACCAGGGGCGCGTCTTCACCTTTACCAAAAGGCGCGACGAAACCGTAAGTGGTCAACTCCTGGCTTGCACAAGGGCGCGCCGGTTTGGTGGCCATTGCAGTTTCCAACGCCTCGGCATCAACAGGCAGATCTTGGGTCAGGCGATAGATAAGCAGGTTCTTGAACCACATGGGGTGAGTCTCTCCTTTATACAAAGTGGGGCATTATTCTCTTGATAGCGTCTGAGGCCAACCCTGCCTAAGCCATTGGAAGGGCTGAAAAAAAAGATTTAAGAAAGTGCTTGCCAGACTTTGGGTCGCTCCGTAGAATGCGCGCCACACCGAAACGAAGGGTGATTAGCTCAGCTGGGAGAGCATCTGCCTTACAAGCAGAGGGTCGGCGGTTCGATCCCGTCATCACCCACCATTCGCTTCATGTGTTACGCGCAGCGGTAGTTCAGTCGGTTAGAATACCGGCCTGTCACGCCGGGGGTCGCGGGTTCGAGTCCCGTCCGCTGCGCCATATTCGGTAACCTGGAACACTGAACGCCAGGTCACCACAGAAAGCCCGCTCATTGAGCGGGCTTTTTGCTGTCTGGGATTTGTCTTTCTGTTTTTTGTAGGAGCGAGCTTGCTCGCGAAGAACCTGAGGGCGCTGTGTTTATTCAGGATGCACGCATCATCGTTGACGATTTTCGCGAGTAAGCTCGCTCCTACAGGGGTTGTGTTAAAAAATGCCCCCGGTCGTTTCCGATGACCGGGGGCATTTTTTATTGGAGGTTTAGAAGTTCCAGGGTGTGGTGACCCTGGAGTTGCGCGGTTCACCGTAGGTGGCGCAGCTAGAGAAGCTGATAAGCGCCGGTTTTCAAGGGCGTACGCTGTTGTGGAAAAGATATTTTAAATAAATTGCATTTAAATCAACACATTGCGAAATTTTCGTATATGATGCGTCCCACACCGAAAGTGAAGGGTGATTAGCTCAGCTGGGAGAGCATCTGCCTTACAAGCAGAGGGTCGGCGGTTCGATCCCGTCATCACCCACCATTCGCTTGATGTGTTACGCGCAGCGGTAGTTCAGTCGGTTAGAATACCGGCCTGTCACGCCGGGGGTCGCGGGTTCGAGTCCCGTCCGCTGCGCCATATTCGGTAACCTGGAACGCTGAACGCCAGGTCACCACGCAAAGCCCGCTCACTGAGCGGGCTTTTTTGTGCCTGGGATTTGCTGTTCTACAAGTCCACCTGCAGTTCGGTAATGAAATACTGTGGCTGCCTTGGGTCCGCCTCCAGTTTTTGCCGCAAATGCTCCATATGCACCCGTAGATAATGCGCGGTCGACGATCACCATGTCCGGCTGGGGGCATGGATCAGCGCACGCTTGACGCTGTCGGTCTCGAACACCTGAAAGCCTTCATCTTGTAGGGCAATGCGCAAACTCCAGCAGCGTACTTAACATGTCGTGGCTCCGTTCGAATCTTGCCCATGGCGATATAAATGAACGTGAGTGTGAGCACGGTGTAACTCCCCTGAGTGAATAAGCCGCAACTGCGGACGCGGGGAGGTTAGTCTCAGGGGTATCAAGTCCGGGCACTGATTACAGGTGTAAGTATTAAGGCCATATATAGAAAAATTATACCGGGCGCACGAAAAAAAGGGATAGCCCGCCGCCCGGGTATCCCTTTAAACACTGGGGTACTGCTGGTGTTGAAGACCCGCTTATTTAGCTTTCTTTTTCTTCTCACTGCGGGTAGCGAGGTGTTCGAAGCAAAATGCAGCGGTACCGAAGAGCGCAATCATTGACAGGACGACCATGCCTAAAGTTGAACTTTCCACGATGACTTCCTACGGGTGTTGGGGGTAGGAAGTGACGGTAGAGTGTCTGGGCTTAGTGCTCAATAGAGGCGACGTAATCGTTATGGGGAATAGGGGATTTATATGAACTCTTTACGTGTAGAAGTCTCGACTTAATCTGACACCCCTCTTGAAAAAGAGCGGGGCTAC
>NZ_JAHIDY010000053.1:0-33125 GCF_018732265.1 Pseudomonas sp. TAE6080 | reverse complement strand
CCCCTGTGGGAGCTGTCGAGCTTTAGCGAGGCTGCGATGGCGGCGGTACAGGCACGGAAGATGTCGCCTGATCCACCGCTATCGCAGCCTCGCCGGTGCTCGACAGCTCCCACATTTATGGACTGCCCCCAGTTTGCTGCGCGACAGCGCTACGTCGAAGAGGTAGTGGGGCCTCCTACAGGTCACCGTGGGCATTGGCAATGATCGAGTCCACCGCCTGCTGGGCAATCGGTGACAGCGTGCGCCCGGCCTGGCACACCACGGCGTTTCTGATGGTCAGCAAGTCGGCTGGCCAGCCCGGTTGGATGAACGGCATCAGGTCCACCAGTAAACCCTCACGCAGGTCCTGCGCAAGCCAGGAGCACCAGGTCAAGAGCAGCGAGTCGCTGGTCAAGGTGGTTTCACGCAGTAGGTTCAGATCGTTGGAGCTCAGGGTCCAGGGCAACAGCGTTCCGGGCGTCAGGTCGAACAAGGCATACAGCGAAGCCTCGTTTGACGGCACGACGCCGCTCCAGGGGTAATCGAGAATCTGCGCCCGCGCAATCGGTTGTGCCTGCCGTGCCAGGGGGTGATCGCTGCGGCAAAAGATCGACGCCGGTTGCGGCGGCAGGTGGGTGATGGAAAAGCGTGGATCGAATTGCTGGTCGGCCCGCAATGTGGCCACGACAAATTCCAGCTGGTCGGTTTCCAGTTGATGGGACAGGTGTTCCCAGAAGTTGACCTGAACATTGAGCACCAGCCGGGGAATGCTTTTACGCAGCTTGACCAGCACGTCTGTGGTGTTGAGGTTGGCGGCCATCGGCGTCACGCCAAACCGCAATTCACCGCCTTCGGTCCCGGCCAGGTCATTGGCCTGGGCCTGCATTCTCTTGGCACAACTGAGCAGCTCATGGGCGCGTCCGATCAGTTGTTTTCCGGCTTCGGTCAGGGTGACGGAGCGTGTATCCCGGTCGAACAAGCGCACCCCCAGGTCGCTCTCCAGCGATTGAATGCTGCGGCTGAATGCAGTCTGTGACAGGTGGGCGCGAGCTGCCGCACGGGAAAAGTGCAACTCCTCGCTCAAATAGACCAGGTGGCGAACCCGCTTCAAGTCGATTGAGTCGTCCACTGCATTAATCTTCCTTCATATTTGCATTGGACACCTTTAACACGCTCCCCGAAGATTCTCCAGCGCCAACATCGCCCGGCAGGCCACGTGCACTGCCTTCAATAATAAAAACGATGGGGAAGTTCTGTGGCAAACCACTTTCAGTTTGATCGAGTGCGGCCCTGTGCATTGACCGCCGTCCTTGCACTCGGCACCAGCATCCAGGCCCAGGCCATCAGCTTCAATGTCGGAGAAATCGAGGGGCAGTTCGACTCGTCGTTGTCCATTGGCAGCAGTTGGGCGTTGCGTAACGCAGACCCGGCTTATGTGGGCACCTGGAACGGCGGGCACGCTTCCAGCCAGAGTGCCGATGATGGACGCATGAATTTTCGTAAAGGTGAGACCTTTTCGAAGATCTTCAAGGGCGTGCACGACTTGCAACTGAGCTACGGTGATACCGGTGTCTTTGTGCGCGGCAAATATTGGTACGACTTCGAGCTCAAGGACGAGAGCCGCCGCTACCTGCCCATCAGCGATAGCAATCGCAAGGAAGCGGCCCAGTCATCCGGTGCGCAAATCCTCGATGCATTCATCTATCACAACTATTTCATCGACGGCCAACCCGGCAATGCGCGGGTGGGCAAACAGGTGGTCAGTTGGGGCGAGAGTACGTTTATCGGTAACGGGATCAACGTGATCAACCCCACCGATGTGGCCGCTTTCCGCCGGCCAGGGGCAGAGATCAAGGAAGGGCTGATCCCGGTGAACATGCTGTTTCTATCCCAGGGCTTGACTGACAGTGTGTCTGCCGAGGTGTTCTACCAGTTGGAGTGGGACCAGACGGTTCTCGATAACTGCGGCACTTTTTTCGGCTCGGACGTGATGGCCGACGGTTGCAGCACGCGCATGGGGTTTTCGCCGCCGTGGGATCCCCGCGGGCAGTATCACTTCACGCGCGGCGCCGATCGTGATGCGCGTGACAGCGGCCAGTTCGGGGTGGCGCTGCGCTGGCAGGCCGAGGCTCTGAACAATACCGAGTTCGGGCTGTATGCCATGAACTATCACAGCCGCGCACCTTTTGTCGGCGGCCGGGTAGGGGACAGCCCATTTGCGGTCAAGCCCGGCACCCAGGCGTCGAGCGCCGAGTACTTTGTCCAATACCCGGAAGATATCCGCCTCTATGGCCTGAGTTTTTCCACCACTCTGGGCACCACCGCCGTCTCCGGTGAGCTGAGCTATCGACCCAACATGCCGCTGTCCCTCAACGGCAGTGATGTGACGATTTCCGCCCTGGCCGGCTCGATGGCGGCGGACCTGGGCAGCCCGATTTTCGCCAGTGGGTTCGCCCGGCCGGTACCCGGCGAAGATTTCCACGGTTATGTGCGCAAACCGGTGAGCCAGGCGCAGGTCACGTTCACTCACTTTATCGACCAGGTGTGGTCGGCCGAACGCCTGACGCTGATTTCCGAGGTGGGTTACAACCATCTTGGCGACCTCAACAGCAGTGCCCTGCGTTTTGGCCGCGACAGCATCTTCGGCAATGGCGATCTGCCGGATAACCGCAATTGCCCGACCATGGCCAACCCGGTCAACCCGCAAAACTGTAATAGCAAAGGGTTCTACACCCGTAACTCCTGGGGTTACCGGGCGCGGGCGATGCTTGACTATCAGAACGTGTTTGCCGGGGTGAATCTCAAGCCCAGCCTGTCCTGGTCCCATGACGTGGAAGGTTACGGCCCCAACTTCAACGAAGGCAGCAAGGCCATCAGTCTTGGCCTGGATGCGGACTTGAAAAATACCTACACGGCGAGCCTGTCCTACACCGATTTCTTTGGGGGTGACTACAACACGGCGACTGATCGTGACTTCGTTTCCCTGAGCATGGGCGTGAGCTTCTGAACCTGCCATCCGATAACAAGAAAAGGATTGAGCCTGATGAATTTTTCGACACCGGTTATATATGGCAGCACGTTGGCGCTGCTGCTCTGCAGTTCGGCGATGGCCGCTGTTTCACCTGAGGAAGCGGCTCGGTTGGGCACCACGTTGACGCCACTGGGCGGCGAAAAAGCCGGCAACGCCGACGGCTCGATCCCGGCCTGGACCGGTGGTTTGCCCAAGGATGCCGGTGCGGTCGACAGTGCCGGGTTCCTGGCCGACCCCTTCGCCAATGAACGAGCGTTGTTCACCATCACTGCGCAGAACGTCGAGCAGTACAAGGGCCGCCTGTCTCCAGGCCAGGTCGGCATGTTCAAGCGTTACCCCGACTACACCATGAATGTTTACCCCACGCACCGCAGCGTCAACGTGCCGCCGGCGATTGTCGAGGCCGCGCGTAAAAATGCCCTGAACACCCGGCTGGTCGCGGGTGGCAACGGTCTGGAAAACTTTACCAAGGCTTATCCGTTCCCCATTCCCAAGGACGGCCTGGAGGTGATCTGGAACCACATCACCCGTTATCGGGGCGACAGCATGAAGCGCCAGATGGTGCAGATCGTGCCGGATGTACGCGGCGTGGGCACGCCAGTGACCTATGACCACCAGTATGTGTTGCGCGAAAGCCTGGCCGATTACGATCCGGCCAAACCGAGCAATGTGCTGTTCTACAACAAGCAGACAGTGATTGCCCCGGCGCGTCTGGCCGGTAACGTCGAGTTGGTGCATGAGACCCTCGATCAGGTCAAGGAGCCACGCCAGGCCTGGATCTACAACGCTGGCCAACGGCGAGTGCGCCGGGCGCCGCAGGTGGCCTATGACGGTCCGGCCGCCAGTACGGATGGCCAGCGGGTGGTCGATAACTACGACATGTTCAATGGCGCGCCGGATCGCTACGACTGGCAGTTGGTCGGCAAGCAGGAACTGTACATTCCCTACAACAGCTACAAACTCGATTCGCCCACGCTCAAGTACGCGGATATCACCAAGGCCGGTCATATCGACCAAGGCTTGGCGCGCTATGAGCTGCACCGGGTCTGGCATGTGGTCGCGACCTTGAAACCGGGCCAGCGGCATGTGTATGCCAAGCGCGATTTCTACATCGACGAGGACTCCTGGCAAGCGGCTGTGATTGACCACTACGACGGACGCAATACCTTGTGGCGCGTGGCTGAAGCCCACCAGCAGTCCTACTACAACCATCAGGTGCCGTTCTACACCGCCGAAACCCTGAATGACATGATCAGCGGGCGGTATCTGGTGCTGGGCCTGAAGAACGAAGAAAAACGCAACTATCAGTTTGATGTGAAAGCACTGGAAGGCGAGTTCACGCCCAATGCCCTGCGTCAGTCCGGGGTGCGCTAAACCATGAAGACGACTTCGGCTCCTTCATCCTCGTTTGACTATGTAGCCCCTGTGCCGGCGGTGCCGTCGCGCGCCAGGACGCGCCGCGTGGTAGTGGCCTCGTCCCTGGGCAACGGCCTGGAAATGTACGACTTCACGGTCTACAGCTTTTTTGCGGTGATTATCGGCCAGCTGTTTTTTCCGGCTGACTCAGCGCTGGCGTCGTTGATGATGTCGCTGGTGACCTTCGCCCTGGGCTTTTTGATCCGGCCCCTGGGCGCGGTGTTGATTGGCCGGTTCGCCGACCGTTATGGGCGCAAGCAGGCGTTGACCCTGACCATCGCCTTGATGACCGTGGGCACCGGCATTATCGCTTTCACTCCGACCTATTCGAGCATTGGCATCTTTGCCACCGTGCTGCTGGTCTTTGGCCGTCTGCTCCAGGGTTTTTCGGCTGGCGGCGAGGTGGGTGCGGCCTCTGCGTTCTTGATGGAATCCGGGCGTACCGATAATCGTTGTTTCATGGTCTGCTGGCAGGGTGCAAGCCAAGGCGCCGCTGCGCTGTTGGGCGCGCTGTCGGGGCTGGTGCTGACCACGATGCTGTCGCAGGAGGCGTTGCACAGCTGGGGCTGGCGTGTGCCGTTCATCATCGGATTGCTGATCGGCCCGGTGGGCTGGTACATCCGCCAGCACCTGGATGAAACCCACGAAAACATCGACAAACCCACGCCATTTCGCGACTTCGTGCGCAATCACGCACGCACCCTGGGGTTGGGCATCCTGCTGATGGCCAGCTCCACCGTGAGTTCATACATGGTGGTGTTCTACATGCCCACCTACCTGACCCGCACGCTGCATTACCCCAGCAGCTTTGCCTTTGGCCTGGTGGCCTTTGCCTGTGTGTTGCTGGCCGTGGTGCCGCCTTTTGCCTCGCGTTTCGCCGATCGCATGCCCCGGCGCAAACCCCTGTTGTATTGGTTGTGCGGCCTGCAAGCGGTGCTGACCTATCCCGCGTTTGTGATGCTCGACCAGCAAAGCACGCTGCTGTGCCTGGTGGCGGTCTCGTTGCTGATTCTGCCCATGGCCATCAGCGGTGGAGCGGGGCTGGCATTGTTGATGGAAGCCTTTTCTCGTGATGACCGGGTGACGGGGCTGTCGATCATCTACAGCTTTGGCGTGACGCTGTTCGGCGGTTTTTCACCGTTGGTCGTGACGTGGCTGATTGCCCTGACTGGCAGCCCGCTGGTACCGGCCTGGTACTTGTGTGGGGCCATCGTTTTAAGCGGCGCTGCACTGCGTTTCTATCCTGAGCACCCAGGGCGCCCCTGAATTTTCTGACCTGAACCCAAGAATAAGGAATCTACCGTGAACTACAGCCCTCTACACACGCGCCTGCAAGACAGTACCGAGCGTTTTGTCACGATCCGCCGCAATATCCACGCCGAGCCTGAGCTTGGGCAGAACACCCGGGAAACAGCGGCTTTGGTCATTGGCTTGCTCGAAGACTGGGGCTACGAAGTACACACCGGCATTGGCGGTTGTGGTGTGGTCGGCGTACTGCGGCGTGGCAGCGGCTCAAAAACCCTGGGGCTGCGGGCTGATATGGATGCGCTGCCCATCGTTGAGAAAAACGGTTTGCCCTGGGCCAGCCGTCGTGAAGGATTGATGCATGCCTGTGGTCACGACGGGCATACGGCAACCTTGCTCGCGGCAGCTGAACAACTGGCGTTGCATGCTGAGTTCGACGGTACGGTGAACGTGATTTTCCAGCCGGATGAAGAGGGCCTGACTGGCGCCAAGGCCATGATGGACGATGGTCTGTTCCGGCGCTTTCCGTGTGATGCGGTGTACGCCTTTCACAATATGCCGGGGTTCCCGGTGGGCCACGCGATCATCAAGAGTGGCGGGGTCATGGCCTCGTCCGAGCGGGTGTGCATCACGCTCACGGGGCGTGGCGGGCATGGGGCGATGCCGGAGCGCAGCATTGATCCGATCCCGGCATTGGCGAGCATCATCACCGCGCTGCAAACCGTGGTGTCGCGCAATATCGGGGTCAACGATTCGGCGGTCATCAGCATTGGCAAGGTGCATGCCGGGACTGCCGTCAACATCATCCCGGAAACGGCCATGCTGGAGTTGAGCGTGCGTACCCTCGACCCGCAGGTGCGTGAGTTCGTCGAGCAAAGAATCCGTGGGATTGTCCTGGGGCAGGCCGCGTCATTTGGCGTCACGGCCCATATCGACTATCAACTGCTGGCGCCTGTGCTGGTCAATACCCCCGCCGAGACTCAACACATGCTGGAGGCGGCCAAGCGGGCCCTGGGCACCGCCAATGTCCTGGAACAAGTGTCGCTAAAGGCCATGGGCAGCGAAGATTTTGCCTGGATGCTGCATGAGGTGCCGGGGTGCTACTTCGGTTTGGGCAATGGCATTGGTGAGTTCAATGGTTGCTCGGTGCATAACGATCACTACGACTTCAATGATGAACTGATCCCACTGGGCGCGGCCTGCTGGGTGGCGCTGGTGGAAGACTACCTGCGCTGAGATCACGCCCCCTGTAGGAGCGAGCTTGCTCGCGAAGGTCGTCAACGATAACGCGGGCTTGCCGGTTAAGCGCGGCGCTCTCGGGTTTTTCGCGAGCTCGCTCCTACAGGGAATATCGCCATTACCAGGACTTTGTCATGACTATTGCGCAGATGAGTGCCGTCGAACTGCTCGAACATTTCCGCACCAGAAGGCTGTCGCCGGTAGAAGTCACCGAGGATGCATTGGCCCGTATCGAGCGCTTCAACCCGCAGGTCAACGCTTATTGCTATACCGACCCGCAAGGTGCGCTGGACACGGCCCGTGCGGCTGAGCAGCGCTGGTTCAAGGGCCAGCCTTGCGGTGCGCTGGACGGCTTGCCAACCTCGATCAAGGAACTGACAGCGACCCGTGGGATGCCGACCCGTAAAGCCTCGCGGGTGATTCCCGCAGAGGGGCCGTGGGAGGTCGACGCGCCGATCACCACGTTTTTGCGCGACGCGGGCGCCGTTATCCTGGGCAAGACCACCAGCCCTGAGTTCGGCTGGAAAGGTGTGACGGACAGCCCGCTCTATGGCATCACCCGCAACCCCTGGGACACGCGCATGACCTCTGGCGGGTCGTCTGGCGGCGCGGCGGTGGCGGCCTCGCTCAACCTGGGGGTGTTGCACCAGGGCAGCGATGCCGGCGGTTCGATTCGCATCCCCAGCAGTTTCACCGGGACCTTCGGCTTCAAGCCCACCTTTGGCTACATTCCCCAGTGGCCGGCCAGCGCTACCACCCTGGTTTCACACCTGGGGCCCATGACGCGCACGGTGGACGATGCCGTGTTGTTTCTGCAAACCGTCGCGCGGCCTGATCCCCGGGACGGATTGCTGGGGGCGCCACGGCATACGCCCTGGTTACCGCAGGACACCGACCTGCGTGGGCTGCGCATTGCCTACAGCGCGGACTTTGGCTATGTGCAAGTTGACCCTCAAGTGGCCCGCGCGGTGGCCCAGGCGGTTGAGCGCCTGGCGCAGTTGGGTGCGCAGGTGGAGGCCGTGGACCCTGGCTTCAGTGACCCGCTGGAGTTGTTCAAAACCGTGGTCTACGCTGGGGCCGTGGATTTGGCAAGGCAACTGAGCAGTGAGCAGAAGGATTTGCTGGATCCGGGCCTGCGGCGGTTTACCGAGCAGTGCCAGCTCACCACCCTGGCACATTTCACCGCGGCCCAGGAGGCACGGGCTGCGCTGGTGGCGCGGATGAATCAGTTCCACAGCCGCTATGACCTGCTGGTTTGCCCAATGATGCCCATTACCGCATTCGAGGCAGGGCACGATGTGCCACCTGGCTCGGGGCTGGAGGACTGGATGAAATGGTCACCGTTGAGCTATCCCTTCAACCTGACCCAGCAACCTGCCGCGTCCTTGCCGTGTGGTTTTTCCAGCGAAGGCTTGCCGATTGGCTTGCAGGTGGTTGGCGCCAGATTTGCCGATGACCAGGTACTGCGGGTGTGTCGCGCCTATGAACAGGCGTTTCCCACGACCCATCCGCTGGCGCCTATAGTGAGAAACTGAAAATCGCGCCTGCGAACCGTTGTCCAAGCAAGGACCCCAAGACCATGATTGCACCTGTTTCCCTCGCTCGGCTGAGTGATATCGAAGCCCTTGAACGGCAGTGCCCGTTGGCTGCGCGTGATCTGCCCGCCAGTACCTATGAGTTGCTACAGCGTTCGGCCGAGCGCTTCGGTGACCTGCCCGCCCTGTGTTTCCTGCCCACGGGCAGCATCGACGACCAGCCCTGGCGCATCAGTTATGCCGAACTGTTCGCCAAGGTCACGCAAACCGCGAATGCCTTGCACCGCCTGGGATTGCGACCGGGGCAGTCGGTATCCTTCCTGTTGCCCAACTTGGCGCATACCCACTTTGTGATTTGGGGCGGTGAGGCTGCGGGGATTGTCAATGCCATCAACCCGTTGCTGGAGCCTGAGCACATTGCCGAGCTGATTCGCGCTTCCGACACCTCGGTGCTGGTCACGTTGGCACCGTTCCCAGGCACGGACCTGTGGCAGAAGGTGACCGCATTGGCCGACCTGTTGCCGCAGATGCCCACGGTGGTGACGGTTGATCTGGCCAACCTGCTGGCAGAACCGCAACGCAGTGCCGTGAAGGCTCAACGATCACCGATGCCCGCAGGCGTACTGGATTTCGATGAACTGCTCGCCGCTGCCCCGGCCGATTATCTGGAGAGCGGGCGCGTCATCCAGCCGCATGACATCGCATCCTACTTCCACACCGGCGGCACCACCGGCACGCCGAAGCTGGCGCCCCACACCCATTTCAACGAAGTGGCAATGGCCGAGATCATTGGCCTGCACGGGCGATATGTGCCGGACGATGTGCTGTTGTGTGGTTTGCCGCTGTTCCACGTCAACGGGGTGATGGTCACCGGGCTTGCGGCCTTTCACCGGGGGGCCCAGGTCTTGCTTCCCGGGCCACAGGGTTACCGCAACCCGACGTTGATCAAGGACTTCTGGAGACTGGTAGAGCGCTACCGCGTCAGCAGTTTCAGCGGTGTGCCCACCATCTATGCGGCACTGCTGCAGGTTCCCAACGCCGGCATTGACGTCTCCACCCTGCGTTTTGCGCTCTGCGGTGCGGCGCCGATGCCGGTGGAGCTGATCCGCCAGTTCGAAGCCCGCACCGGGCTGCGCATCATTGAAGGTTATGGCCTGACCGAAGGCACCTGCGCCACCGCCTGCAACCCTTACGAGGGCGAGCGCCGGCCCGGCTCCATCGGCCTGCGCCTGCCGTATTGCGAGGTCAAGATCGCGGTGCTCGACAGCGATGGCAACTACTCGCGTGATGCCGCCACGGATGAACCTGGCACCCTGTGCCTGCGCGGTCCGACGGTGTTCAAGGGGTATTTGCAGGCGGACAAGAACGCAGGCATCTGGCTCGATGGCGACTGGTTCAATACCGGTGACCTGGGGCGGATCGATGCCGATGGCTACATCTGGCTGACCGGTCGCAGCAAGGACCTGATTATCCGTGGCGGTCACAACATTGACCCGCAGATGATCGAAGAAGCACTGCATCGCCATCCAGCCGTGGCGCTGGCGGCGGCGGTGGGCAAACCCGATATCAAGGCCGGAGAGCTACCGGTGGTGTACATCCAGCTCAAGGCCGGTGAGCAGGCCAGCGCAGCCCAACTGATGGAACACGCCATGCAGCACATTCACGAGCGTGCGGCGGTGCCCAAGGATATCTGGTTGGTGGAGCAGATCCCGTTGACCGCCGTGGGCAAGACCTTCAAGCCGGCCTTGCGCCTGGATGCGGTGCGTCGAGTGTTCGAACACGAAGTGGGGCAGATTGCTGCCAGCAGCCAGGTCCAGGCGCTGAGTGACGAGCGCCATGGGCAGCGGGTAGATATTCACGTGCCCGGCCTGACGGCTGCGCAGCGTGAGCAGTTGCATCAGCGCCTTGGCGGTTATGCCGTGCGGTATGTGGTGTATTGAGGGGGGCTGATAACATCGGCCAGCCGTTGATTTTTTTCAGGAAACCCGAGGAATCCTGAAAAAGTGTCTATCGTCTATGGGCAGGCAGTCGCGCACTTTGCGGTGCGCAATGTGATTTTCGATGCGGGTTCCTGGGGCGTCATGACGCCTGGAGCGCTATGGAAAAGCTCAACGTTGACCCCAAGGCCACACGGCAAGGAACCTCCAATCTTTCGATGGCACGCGGCTCTTTAGTCGCGTGCTCGACGCTGTTACTGGCGATGTTTCTGCTGGTGGGGTTGTTGCTGACCTCCATTGCCCATCACCTGAACCACGATGCCGGGGAACATAGCCGGCTCGATATCGAAAACGCCTTGCTATCGGTTGAAAAAATCGCCGGTTCTACGGTCAAGGACTACGCATTCTGGGGGGATGCCTATCAGCACCTGCACCAGGCGATTGACGTGGAATGGGCGTTTGTCCGGCAGAACCTTGGCGCTACGTTATTCACGGACTTGGGCTTCCAGGGTGTCTTTATTGTCGACCCTGCGGGCCGTACGGTGTACTCGGTGATTGACGGCCAGTTGCAGACGGTTGCCGTGCAGGATTGGCTGCACGCGCCGATTGATACGCTGCTGGCCCAGGCCCGCGCGGCTGCGGTCAACAGCCAGTCTGTCAGCCGGCTTATCAACGCAGGCGGCACACCCGCTGTACTGGCGGCAGCGGCACTCACGCCCGGAACCGATCCGGATGTAACGGCCGATGACGGCCCCCAATCGGTGCTGATCTTCGTGGCCAAATTGGAGCCGGCAAGGCTCGAAGCCCTGGGCCGGGATTTTGGTGTGCAGGGTTTGCAAGTCGCCTCGTCGGATGCGGGCTCGGCCAGCACTCCAACCTTGCAGCTCAAGGATAATGCCGGCGTCGTGCAGTGGTCCTCGGAGGACCCGGGGCATCAGCTGTTGGTCATCATCGTGCCCCTGGTCACGGTCGCCGGCCTGATTTTCGGCCTGATGGCCTGGTTCATCCTGCGCCGGACTACCGCTGCAGCACGGATCATGGACAGCAACTACGCCACCCTGCAAGCCAGTCGCGCGGCCCTGGCGGTCAGCGAGGAGCGCTTTCGTGATGTAGCGGAAGCGGCATCCGACTGGATCTGGGAGGTGGATAGCCACCTGCGGTTTACCTATTTGTCGGACCGCTTCGAGGCGATCACCGGGCTTGTGCGCCGCGAGTGCCTGGGGCTTGCGCTCGATGAGCTGCTGACCTCCGATCAGGGTTCGCTGTCGATCTGGTTCAAGGAGCACGCACGGCGCGCCAATGCCATCGTGCAGTGCAACTACCTGTCTGGCGAGGGCGAGGTGCGTATCTGCCGGTTGTCGGTACGCGAGATCCCGGGGCAGGGGTATCGGGGCACCGCCAGCGATATTACCGAAGAGGTCGCCGCCCGGCGGCGCATTGAATACTTGTCGCAACACGATGCCTTGACCGGGCTGGCCAACCGCACACGCATGCAGGAGTTTCTGGAGGGCAAGCTCAAGGCCTCGCCGACCCTGGAAAAACCGCTGGTGATGCTCAGCATCGACCTGGACCGCTTCAAACCGGTGAACGACCTGCTGGGGCATGCGGCGGGTGACGAGGTGCTCAACCAGGTCTCCCGTCGGCTGCAGGGCTGCCTGCGGGGTGACGACCTGGTGGCGCGCATCGGCGGCGATGAGTTTGTGCTGGTGGTGGCGGACATGAGCTCGCCGCTGGAAGTGGAGAGCCTGTGCCGACGCCTGATCGACTGCATCGAGCAGCCGTTCTACATCTGCGAGCATGAAGTGTTTATCAGCGCCAGCATCGGGATTGCCATGGCGCCGGCGGATGCGACCCTGGCCGAAGAGCTTCTGCGCTACGCCGACATTGCGTTGTATGAGGCCAAGGACGGTGGCCGCAATACCTGGCGTTTTTATGCCGGCGACATGAATGCCCGCATCATCGAGCGACGCCAGCTCGAAAGCGACTTGCGCCATGCGATCAAGAATGACGAGCTGCGCCTGGATTTCCAGCCGCGCTACCGCATCGAAGGCAAGCGCCTGGCCGGTGCCGAGGCCTTGGTGCGTTGGGAGCACCCGTTGCGTGGGCTGCTGGGGCCGGACGTGTTTATCCCGATTGCCGAGGAAACCGGGCTGATCCTGCCACTGAGCAATTGGGTCTTGCACGCGGCGTGTCAGGCCGCAGCGGGCTGGCCTGAGGACGTGATGATTTCGGTCAACCTGTCTTCTACCGAGTTCCAGCGCGGGCACTTGGTGGCGCGGGTCAAATCGGTGCTGGCCGAGACGGGTTTGAACCCGGCGCGGCTGGAACTGGAACTGACCGAAAGCGTGATGCTCAACGATGAGAAAATTGCCTTGAGCATCATGCAGGGCCTCAAGGCCTTGGGTGTGCGCTTGCTGATGGATGATTTTGGTACCGGCTATTCATCACTGAGTTACCTGCGCTCATTTCCGTTTGATGGGCTGAAGATCGACCGCAGTTTTGTCGGTGGCCTGACCGCCAGCGGCGGCGACCAGTCGATCATCCAGGCCATCGTCGGCCTGGGCCGGGCGCTATCGCTGACGGTGACTGCAGAAGGCGTGGAGACCCTTGACCAGCTCAAGGCCTTGAAAATCGTGCAGTGCGATGAAGCGCAAGGCTTCTACCTCAGCATGCCGATGAATGCCCAGGCGATCAGTGAACTGATTACGCGGCGCATGGATTAGGGCTTGCAGGTGTACCTACATAGATAATATGTTAACGATATAACTATAAATTATCTGTGGGAGGGGCTATGCCTGCCTTGTTGCGCACCCGCACCGAGTTTGCCGACTGGAACCGTGACTTGCGTGCGGTGTGCGGCAATTTCAGTACCGCGCTTTCTGAGCGCCACAGCCTGTTTATCGGCAGTGTCCATGGCCAGGATGTGTGTGGCCTGGAGTTGGCGCATATCCGCACCAACGCGGGCTTGATCAGCCGGCAGCACACCCGTGGCGATGGGGATGATGACCGTCACTGTTTTCTGATCCTGCAAAGCAGCGGTCATCAGCTTATCCGGCAAAAAGACCGGGTGATCGAACTGGGGCCGGATGATATTGCCCTGGTGGATTCAGCCCGGCCCTTTGAAATCGAGCCGCAAGGCCTGGTGCAAAATATCTCGGTGCATCTGTCACGCGAAGCCGTCAGCCGGCAGTTCGCCCAGCAACGCCTGTTTGGCAAGCTGGCGCGCAACAGTGTCTCGACCCATATGATCCGCGCCTTGGTCCGCTCGCTGGGCGACGCCGAGTTGAGTGAAGGTCATGGCGGCAAGAACGATGGCCCGGCGCTGGAGCAGGCGCTGATTGGGCTGGCGATTGCCGGCCTGGACGAGGGTGCCGAAGGCCAGCCCGGATTTGCCTGTGTAGGGCATGACGATATTTATGGATTGGCCACCCGCCTGGTGGAAGCTTCCCTGCAAGAGAGCGAGCTGGGCCCTGAATACCTGGCGCGGCACCTGAATGTCTCGGTGCGTCAGTTGTACCGCTTGTTCGAGCAGCGCCATGAAAGTATCGCGCGCTATATCCAGCAACGCCGCCTGGAGCGAGTGGCCCAGGATCTGCGCGCCCGTGAGCTGCGCCATGAGTCGATCACCCAGATCGCCTTCAAGTGGGGGTTTGTCGACGCGGCGCACTTCAGCCGGGCCTTCAAGCGCCATTTCCAGCATGCGCCCCGGGATTTTCGCCAGCACCCTGCGTAAGCCACGGTTTGGCAGGGAATGCCAAGCGCGTTGGCAGCCTCAGTCAAGTGCCATGGCGTGACAGGCTCTCTAATAGCCTGGCCTGGGCTGGGTTGATACCGAGCCGATCAATGTTGGAGAACAATAACAATGAGAATACGCAGCCTGCTGATAGGCAGCCCTTTGCTGATGGCCTCGCTTGCATTCGCAGGCCCTGCCCAGGTCGATGGGCCGCGCATCATTGCCGCCGACCAGGAGCCGGGAAACTGGATGAGCCACGGTCGCACCTATGATGAGCAGCGCTACAGCCCGCTCGACGGGGTGAATGCCGGCAACGTCGGCCAGTTGGGGATGGCCTGGACCACCAAGCTGGATATCGACAGCGGCACCGAAGCCACGCCGCTGGTGGTCGATGGGGTGATGTACACCACGGGTGCCTTCAGCATCGTCTATGCGATCAATGCCGCCACCGGCGAGCTGCTGTGGAAATACGACCCGAAAGTGCCCGCCGAAAACCTCAGCCAGGGTTGCTGTGGCCCGGTCAACCGGGGCGTGGCGGTGTGGCAGGGCAAAGTCTACGTGGGCAGTTTCGATGGGCGCTTGATTGCCCTGGATGCGGGCACTGGCCAGCCGGTGTGGAGCGTCGACACCATCATTGATCGCCGCAAGAGCTACTCGATCACCGGCGCGCCACGCATCGTCAAGGGCAAGGTGCTGATTGGCAATGGCGGTGCCGAATTCGGCGTGCGCGGTTACGTCACGGCCTATGACGCCGACACCGGCAAGCAAGTGTGGCGCTTCTACACTGTGCCGGGTGATCCCAAGCTGCCCGCGGAAAACGCGGCGATGAGCAAGGCCATGAAAACCTGGGATGGCGACGGCTGGGTCAAGTGGGGCGGCGGTGGCACAGTGTGGGACTCCATGGCCTACGACCCGCAACTGGACCTGCTCTACGTGGGCACCGGCAATGGTTCGCCGTGGAACTACCAGTTCCGTAGCAATGGCAAGGGCGACAACCTGTATGTGTCGTCGATCCTGGCCTTGCGCCCGGATACCGGCGAGTACGTCTGGCACTACCAGGTCACGCCGCAGGACCAATGGGACTTCACCGCGACCCAGCACATGATCCTCGCCGATATCAACATTGCAGGCAGCGTGCGCAAGGTGATCATGCAGGCACCGAAAAACGGCTTTTTCTATGTCCTCGATCGCAGCAACGGCAAACTGCTGTCAGCGAAGAATTTCGTGCCGGTGAATTGGGCCAGTGGTATCGACCTGCAGACCGGGCGCCCGATCCTCACCGGCGCGGCGGACTATTCCAAGGAACCAAAGGTGGTGCAGCCCAGTTTCCTCGGCGGGCACAACTGGCACCCCATGTCCTACAGCCCGAAGACCGGCTACGTGTACATTCCGGCGCAATACACCCTGGCCGAGTTGAAGGCGGCCAAGGCCCCGCAATTTCTGCCGAACAAATCGGTGGTCAACTTTGGCCTGGATGTGCCGGACCTGCCGGAAGACCCGAAAGTGCTCAACCAGATCCGTGACGCCTGGAGCGGTGAGTTGATCGCCTGGGATCCGGTCAAGCAGCAGGCCGCCTGGAAACAGCCCTACATCAGTGCCGGCAACGGCGGCACGCTGGTTACGGCGGGCAACCTGGTGTTCCAGGGCACCGCCGACGGTCGGGTGGTGGCCTACCGTGCCGATACTGGCAAGCCGCTGTGGGAGCACCGGGCCAATTCCGGGGTGATGGCGGGACCGGTCACGTACACGGTCAATGGTGAGCAGTACGTGGCGTTCTCGGTGGGCTGGGGCGGGATCCTGCCACTGTTGACCGGCCCGCTGACCAACAAGGGCAAGGTGCGGGCCGAGTCGCGGGTGATTGCCTTCAAACTCGGTGCCACAGGCGAGTTGCCACCGCCCAAGGCCGCGCCCGTGCTGCCGACCACCCGCCAGGTACTCACCGCGACACCCGGGCAACTGGCCCAGGCGCGTGACATGTTCAACGGCCTGTGCGCCGGTTGCCATGGCCTGAATGCCATCAGCGGCGGGGTGGTACCGGACCTGCGTTACCTGGATGACAACAAGCACGCGGCATTCCCGGCTTTTGTCAGCGGGGCGCTGATCAACCGGGGCATGCCCAACTTCTCCGACATTCTGCAACGCGAAGACATGGAGTTGATCCGCCAATACCTGGTCAAGCGGACCCAGGACTTGCAGGCCGATCTCAAGACGCTTCACTGACCCCTCGTTGAAACCTGCGCCTGGCGACTTCCTGTGGAGTCGTCATGGCGAAGCTTTGCCTCCAATAACAATAAGACGGACTTGCCATGAAAACACTTAGCACGCTGACCCTCGGCACACTTTTCGCCAGCCTGGCGCTATTGGTCCATGCCGACGTCAAGCCCGACCCTGGCGACTACACCGCCTTGCCCCAGGGTACAGATGTGGTGGTGCTGTACCAGCAGAACCCGCGGGGCGACAAGGTTTACTCTGGCGGCAAGAAAGTCGCCGACAACCTGGACCTGGACATGACCGTAGGCGTGTTGCGCCTGATCCACTTCACCGAGTTCTTCAACACCGGCCTGACCTGGGACCCGCAGATCGTCATTCCTTTCGGTTACCAGAAGACCGGCGCCAGCGACAGCAAGCACTCGGGGTTGGGCGACATCACCTTTGGCGGCACCGTGTGGACCCTTGCGGACCTGGCCAATAACGAGCACCTGGGCTGGTCAGTGTTTGTCACCGCGCCCACGGGCGCGGACAAGAACCAGAGCTTTGCCCTGAGCAACAATCGCTGGGCCCTGGACTTCCAGGTGGGTTATATCAAGGGGCTGACCGACAAAATCACCTGGGATGTGATCGCCGAAACCGAGTTCTACGGCGAACAGCGCGCCACCGATGCCAAGAAAGACCCGCTGCTGCAACTGCACAACCACCTGCGCTACAACTTCACCCCAGAGACTTACGCGGCCATCTCCTATCGCCACAATTGGGGCGCCCGCGAGACGCTGGACCATGAAACCCTGGCCACCAGCCGCAGCAATGGCACGGTCGGCTTTACCGTGGCCACGATGTTGGGCAAGCAGGTACAGGTGCTGGGGCAACTGATGCATGACACATCAGTGCGCGAAGGGGTGAAGATCGACAACTCGCTGCAGTTTCGCCTGGCGTATTTCTACTGACCTCTGTAGGCGATGGCGCCCGAAAGGGCGCCCAGGTTTCTCACTGCTGGGACAGAATGCACGCCAGCAATCCAGGAAACCGCACCGCCAACACATCGGCCCGCAACGAGTTCATATGGGTCGTGCCGACGCTGCGCGTATGCACCAGCCCGGCATCGCGCAACACCCTAAAGTGATGGGACATGCTGGACTTGGGGCGCCCGCCATCGAGCTCGCCGCAGCTGGCTTCTTCAACGCCGGCCAGGCAGCGCACGATGTCCAGGCGCACAGGGTCGCTCAACGCATAGAGCAGGCGTTCGAGGGTCAATTCTTCAGAGGAGGGGTGTTTAAAGGCTCGCATGAAACGAATGATAACAGGGCTAGCATTGATTACCATAGTTCGATTAAGATCGAACTATCGAATCAAACGTTACCTTCGTTTCAGGAGCATTCCCATGGCTGCATTGTTCGAACCCTTCACACTCAAAGACGTTACGTTGCGCAATCGCATCGCCATTCCGCCGATGTGCCAATACATGGCTGAAGACGGCCTGGTCAACGACTGGCATCACGTCCACCTTGCCAGCCTGGCCCGTGGCGGCGCTGGCCTGGTGGTGGTCGAGGCTACGGCTGTTGCCCCAGAAGGCCGCATCACTCCGGGCTGCGCCGGCATTTGGAGCGACGCCCATGCACAAGCCTTCGTGCCTATGGTCCAGGCGATCAAGGCGGCAGGCTCGGTGCCCGGCATCCAGATTGCCCACGCCGGGCGCAAGGCCAGTGCCAACCGTCCGTGGGAAGGCGACGACCATATCCCCGCAGGCGACGCCCGTGGCTGGCAAACCCTCGCGCCCTCGGCGATCGCGTTTGGCGCGAACCTGCCGAACGTCCCGCGTGCGATGACCCTGGAAGACATTGCCCGCGTCCAACAGAATTACGTCGATGCCGCCCGCCGAGCCCGCGATGCTGGCTTTGAATGGATCGAACTGCATTTCGCCCACGGTTACCTGGGCCAGAGCTTTTTCTCCGAGCACTCCAACCAGCGCACCGACGCCTACGGTGGCAGTTTGGACAACCGCAGCCGTTTCATGCTCGAAACCCTGGCCGCCGTGCGTGAAGTCTGGCCGGAAAACCTGCCACTGACCGCACGTTTTG
Organism: Pseudomonas sp. TAE6080; assembly: GCF_018732265.1. NCBI lineage: Bacteria > Pseudomonadati > Pseudomonadota > Gammaproteobacteria > Pseudomonadales > Pseudomonadaceae > Pseudomonas > Pseudomonas sp. TAE6080. The sequence goes on along the minus strand of NZ_JAHIDY010000053.1, from coordinate 14,718 downwards.
GCGTAATCGAATACGACGGGCGCGACGAACAGACCCTGGAAGAATCCATCGAACTGGCTCGCCGCTTCAAAGCGGGCGGCCTGGATCTGCTGAGCGTCAGCGTCGGCTTCACTATCCCTGACACCAATATCCCTTGGGGCCCGGCGTTCATGGGCCCGATTGCCGAGCGCGTGCGCCGCGAAGCTGGCCTGCCGGTCACTTCAGCCTGGGGTTTCGGCACGCCGCAACTGGCCGAAGGCGCGTTGCAGGCCGGTCATCTGGACCTGGTTTCCGTAGGCCGTGCACACTTGGCCGACCCACACTGGGCGTACTTCGCCGCCAAGGAACTGGGAGTAGACAAGGCCTCCTGGACCCTGCCGGCGCCTTACGCGCATTGGCTTGAGCGCTATCGCTGAGGCACACGACGCTATCGCAGGCAAGCTCCCACACTGATCCCGTTCCAACCCGGTCAAGTGTGGGAGCGGGCTTGCCCGCGATAGCGGTGGTTCAGGCGCTACTTTTCCGGCAGGTACACACAGCTATCGCAGACAAGCAGCGCCCATTGGATCTTGTTCCACCTCGGCCAAGCCGTCGCAGTTTCTGCGGCGGCTTTTTTATAGGCCATGGAAAGTACAACCTTCCATCTGGAACGTGCATTTTGCGCTGCGACCCTGGGTCACATACTGGTCGTGTCATTACGAACGTTCCCGGTGGTTTTACCCTGTCTTTCGCTTGAGCAGGGCGCAGGCGCACCAGGAATGGGGATATCCAATAATAAAGAGACGACCCATGAAAAAGCCAAACCCTCTGCTGGAAGACCTGAAGTCGGTCTTGCCCGCCATTGCTGCCAATGCCTTCACCGCCGAGAACGACCGTAGCGTGCCTGCCGAGAACATCGCGTTGCTCAAGGGCATCGGTATGCATCGGGCGTTCCTGCCGAAAAAGTACGGAGGCATGGAAATTTCCCTGCCGGATTTTGCCCAGTGCATCGCGCTGTTGGCCGGCTCTTGCGCGAGCACTGCCTGGGCGATGAGCCTGTTGTGCACGCATAGCCATCAGATGGCAATGTTCCCGTCAAAGTTGCAGGACGAGGTCTGGGGGATTGACCCCGACGCGACCGCCAGCAGCAGCATCGCACCGTTCGGGCGTACCGAAGAGGTGCCGGGTGGCGTGACCTTCAGCGGCGAGATGGGCTGGAGTTCAGGCTGTGACCATGCCGAGTGGGCGATCATGGGCTTTCGTCGCAAAAACGCCGAAGGCACCCAGGATTATTGCTTCGCCGTGCTGCCGCGCAGTGACTACACGATTCGTGACGACTGGTTTGCCGTGGGCATGCGTGGCAGTGGCAGCAAGACCTTGATCGTCGATCAGGCCTTCGTGCCCGAGCACCGCATCCAGAAGGCCAAGGACATGATGGAGGGCAAGTCGGCGGGTTTTGGCCTATACCCCGACAGCAAGATTTTCTTCGCCCCGTACCGTCCGTATTTTGCCAGCGGCTTCTCCACCGTGAGCCTGGGGATCGCCGAGCGCATGCTCGATGTGTTCCGCGAAAAGACCAAGAACCGGGTGCGGGCCTACACCGGTGCGGCAGTCGGCGCAGCGACACCGGCGCTGATGCGCCTGGCCGAGTCCACACACCAGGTGGCCGCCGCGCGGGCCTTGCTGGAAAAGAGCTGGAGCGAGATCGCCGAGCACAGCGAGCGCCACGAATATCCAAGCCGTGGCACCCTGGCGTTCTGGCGGACCAACCAGGGCTATGCGACCAAGATGTGCATCCAGGCGGTAGACCGCTTGATGGAGGCCGCTGGCGGCGGGGCGTGGTTTGAATCCAACGAACTGCAACGGCTGTTTCGCGATGCGCACCTCACCGGGGCGCATGCGTATACCGACTACGATGTTTGCGCACAGATCCTGGGGCGTGAACTGATGGGCCTGGAGCCAGACCCGGCGATGGTTTGACCCACCACTCTTTACCTATAAGAACAATCAGGGCAGGGCCATCGGCCTGCCCGGGAGTCTTGCATGTCTACTGAAAATACAACGGCTGCTGGCATCGATACCCGCGCGTTTCGTCGCGCCCTGGGCAATTTCGCCACCGGAGTCACCGTGGTGACGGCGGCTGACGCCACTGGGCGCAAGGTTGGCGTGACCGCCAACAGCTTCAACTCGGTGTCCCTGGACCCGCCGCTGATCCTGTGGAGTATCGACAAACGCTCGACCAGCCACGCAGTGTTCGAGGCTGCCAGCCACTTTGCGGTGAACGTGCTGGCCGCCGATCAGATCGACCTGTCCAACAACTTTGCCCGCCCCAAGGAAGACCGGTTTGCCGAAGTCGAGTACCAGGTCGGTGAGGGCGGGGCTCCGGTGCTGGCTGACTGCTCGGCACGTTTTGAGTGCGAGAAGTACCAGCAGGTAGACGGCGGTGATCACTGGATCATGATTGGCAAAGTGGTTGCATTCGACGACTGCGGCCGCTCGCCGTTGCTGTATCACCAGGGCGCGTATTCCATGGTGTTGCCGCACACCCGCATGACCAAACGCGAGGACGGCCAGCCACCGAGCAGTCATTTCCAGGGCCGCCTGAGCCATAACCTCTACTACCTGATGACCCAGGCGCTGCGGGCCTATCAGGCCAGCTACCAACCACGCCAACTGTCCACCGGCCTGCGCACCAGTGAAGCACGGATGCTGATGGTGCTGGAAAACGACGCTGGCCTGAGCCTGGCCGATTTACAGCGCGAAGTGGCAATGCCGGCGCGCGAGATCGAAGAGGCGGTGAACAACCTCAAGCGCAAGGCGTTGGTGCGCGATGATCAGGAACGGGTAAAACTCACCCCCAAGGGCATCGACGAAACCGAGTCGCTGTGGACCATCGCCCGCGAGCAGCAGGACAAGGTTTTCAGCCAATTCAGCGAAGCGCAGTTGGAGACCTTCAAGACCGTGTTGAAAGCGGTGATCCAGCACTGAATACGGTCACTCAATCCAGGTGCTGGAACGACTTGACGATAAAGTCGATAAACACGCGGGTCTTGGCCGGCAGGTGTTGCCGCGAAGGGTAGACGAGGTTGATTTCCAGGCGGGGCAGGTCCCAGTCGGTCAGCACGGGAATCAATCGCCCGGCGGCGATATCGTCGTGTATCACATACGTCGGTTGCGCAAGGATACCCATCCCTTGCAGCGCGATGGTCCTTAGCAGATAACCGTCGTTGGACTCGAACGCGGGGGTGACGGGTACCGTGAGAGTCTCGTGCTCGCGCTGGAAAGTCAGCTCATAGGGATCCGTGGCGTAGGTGTAGAGCAACAACTGATGCTCAGCCAGCGCCTGCGGATGTTCGGGGTGGCCGTTGAGTTCGAGGTAGTCCGGCGAGGCGGCCAGTATGCGCCTCGTATCGGTCAGGCGGCGGATGACCAGGCTGGAGTCCGGCTCGCTGTCACGGGTACGCAGGGCCACGTCGATGTTGTCATCGATGATGTCGTGGTAGCGATTCTCGGCCACGACATCCAGGCGCACATCCGGGTACAGCGCCTTGAACCTGGGGACCAGCGGCAAGATATGTTGCAGGCACAGGGATAAGGATGCGGTCACACGCAACACCCCGGCCGGATGATTTTTGCTCGCACTGACCGCCTCGGTAGCGCCTTGCATCGCCGTGAGGGCCGCCTTGGTGCTGGTGTAGAACGCCTTGCCGACTTCGGTGACGAACAAGCGCCGGGTGCTGCGTTCGATCAGCCTGACGCCGAGGCGATTCTCCAGCGCCGCAAGGTGCCGGCTGGCGGCCGCACTGGAGAGGTCCAGGGCCTCTGCGGCCTTGGTTACGCTGCCCAGTTCCACGACCTTTACAAACAACTCATATTCGGTCCAGCGATCCATCAGCATTGCTCCGCTGCGCGCAAGTGTGTTTTCCATCTACAGACTTTTTCAGGTTTGTGCCGCCGGTTAACCTTTTTCTGCCCCTGCCAGTCTAGCCGTTGGGTGCAGGGAAAAACTTGATCGGAGTCGAAATGAGCAAGAATCTGGATGTAGTGAAAAAGTACTTCAAGTATTGCGTCGACGGTAAGGATGTTGAGCGTGTAGCGGAGTTTTTTGCCGACGATGTGGTGGTTCATCGCCCCGATTGTCCGGCACCTATCGTCGGTGTCGAACCTTTCAAACAGGCCTTGCGCCTGAACGTCACCGAGCGCTACGACTCGATCGAGACCACCTTCCAGAAAGAGGTGGTGGCCGGTGATGTGGTGGTGGTTGCGCTGATGCATCACGCCAAGGGCTCCAATACCTGGCATGGCTACGATGTCAGTGGCAAGGACCTGGCCTGGAGCGCATTGACCTATTTCCGGTTCAATGCCCAGGGCAAGGTGGTCGAGGAAGTCGTCGAGCGCAATGAGCTGTTCATGGCCAGGCAGCTCGGCATTTTTACTGACAGCATCTAGCGCCTTGCGCGGGGCTCCTGGAGGCCCGCGCAGGTCACTGCAATCAGATAAAGTCGAACAGCACCTGGGCCGGCAACCGGGACTTTGACAAGCGGGCGTTGAAGTCCTCGTTGCTGCGATAACCCAGGCTCACCACGACTGAACTGGTAAAACCGCGCTCACGCAGCCCCAGTTCGGTATCCAGTACCTTGCTGTCGAAACCTTCCATGGGGGTTGCATCAAGGTCCAGTGCCGCAGCGCCCAGCAACAGGGTGCCCAGGGCCAGATACGTCTGTTTTTCCATCCAGTGCTGAACGTCCTTGAAATCATAGCGATGCAGGTTGACAAAGCTGCGTCGTCCCCGGTCCTGGCCGGCCTTGGCTTGCGCGTCGTGAAAGCGCCCATCGCTCGCCTCTTGACTGAGCAAGGCCTGCAGGTACTCCTCGGATAGCTGGGTACGGGTACACAGCACCAGCACATGGGAGGCGTCGAGGACTTTTGCCTGGTTGAAGGCAAAGGCACCTTCCACACTTTTGGCAATGCGTGCTTTACCGTGCTCACTTTCCGCGACCACAAAGTGCCAGGGTTGTGAGTTGACCGACGAGGGACTGTTGCGCAGTTGTTCCAGCAACGGCTCCAGGGTTGCCTTGGGAATCTTGCGTGAAGCATCGAAGAGTTTGGCGGTGTAGCGGCGTTTGGAAAGCGTAACCAGGTCCATCTTTGAGTCCGTGGAGCAGGGGAAAGTCATGGCAGTCTCCGGTGTGTTTTCGCGGGTTTGCAGATGAGGTACCCCGTCCAGCCCCTTCAATACGGGAGTGGACGGGGTTACTTACGCAATGGCTTTGTAGAAATTCACTTGTGCCTCATCCAGGTAGGCGAGGATCTTCGCCGGCAGGCGCTCGGTAGGCTTGGCCGGGCCGAAGGCCTTGTAGAGGGTTTCAAAATGCGCGTGCAGGTCCTCGACGCTTTCCCATTGTTCGTTGAGGAAAAACTTGTCGGGGTTCTCTTCGTCCTGGTGCCACTGATAAACCACGGCCTTGTCATGCTGGCGTGTGAGCTTTTGCGAAACGGCGGCGACATCACGAAAGAATTCGGCCTGTTTGCCTGCTTTGATGGTGCCGCTGAACACTAGATAAAGCATGGTGGATTCCTCATTGGTGGAACATTGCAGAAAGCCTGCAATGCCAAGTTAATCCCCAGGAGCACAGGCTTGTAGCCAGCCCGTGGCGAATTCAGAATTCGTCAGGTGCATCGAAAGACACGCCTGTTCAGGCCAGCGGCGCCAACCAGCCCCGCAACGTTTGCGGGTGTCTTGCCAGCCAGTCACTCGCGGCTTCGTCGGCCGACTGTTCGCCGCGATTGAAGGCATCGTCGAGCTCGGCAACGATGGCGTTCGACAGGCGAATGTTGTCCAGTACCTGGATCTCGGCCGCCGTCAGCAGCGCCAGGCGATCCTCGCGAGCCAGTAGCACCGCGCGGTCGATGCTACCGAGCAAACCCTTGGGGTCCTTGAGGTCGCGAATGCGGTAGCGGTGATGCAGGAACTGCGGATGCCACAGTGGCACGACGCCCCAGTGCTGTTGGCGATACAGGGCTTCAAAGGCGTCAATGCAGTCATCCTGGGTGCCTGTGCGGAACTGATACCCGGCGCGGCTCAAACCGTACTCGTCCATGATCTTCAGCGAGAACCGGGTAATCCCGGCACCCGGCCCGATCCCCTGGATCAGTGGGTTCATCCGGGCGCGGACTTCGGGCTTGAGCAGGTCCTCGATGGAGGCCACCGCATGTTCGCTCACGTAGTCGGGCACCCCCCACAATGCATACGGTTGGTAATGCAGGCCCAGCTCGCGAGTGGGCGTCACCGCGTCGACCGTTTGCTTGTAGATCCCGTGGCTGAACGGAATCCAGGCCGAGGCAAGCATGTCGATCGTGCCTTCGCGCAAGCGCTTGAAGTTGTCCTCGTGCAGGGCATATTGGCGCTCCACGGTCAGGCCCATGTGTTGCATGACCTGGGCGACTACCGCAGCGGTTGCACGGTGGAACGACAGGTCAGTGACGCCCAGCCGCACAACGCGCGAACCGCTGGCGATGTTGGCCCGGGTGAAGTCTTGATGGGTCACAGAGACTTTTTTGCCCGGACGCCTTGGTGTGGTTTTACCCATGTTTTTTTCCTTCACAGTGATTGAACGGGGAGGGTCAGGCGTCGCCCTGGAATTCGGCGCTCATGAACTCGACAAAGGCGCGGGCCTTGGAGGAAATCAGGCGGGCGCTGGGGTAAATCGCCCAGATATCGCGCGTCTGCTCCAGGGTGTGGGACGGCATGATGTGCACCAGTGCGCCGCTGTCCAGCGCAGCCCTGGCGTTCCACAGGGAAATGGAGGCGATGCCCAGGCCATCGACAGCGGCGAGTCGTGCGCTTTCGCCGCAATTGACTCGTAGCGAGCCGCTGATCGCCGGTGCATCGGTGGACGGCGCGCCGATGAAGCGCCAGTGATCCTCATCGCCCAGCAGGATGCAGGCGTGATTGATCAGGTCGGCGGGCACCACGGGTTCGCCATGGGCCTTGAGGTAAGCCGGCGCTGCACATAACACACGCTGGTCGCAGCCGATCCTGCGGGCCACCTGGGATGAGTCCTTGAGGGCCGCGATGCGGATCGCCACATCAATGCCAATCTCGGTCAGGTCCTGTAGTTCATCGGAGAGGATCAGGTCGATCTTCAGTTTTGGATTGGCGTGCAGGAACCGAGTAATCGCCGGCATCAGGCACATGCGAGTGAAGGAGCCGGGGGCCGAGACGCGCAGTATCCGCTTGGGCACATCCTCGCCCTTGACCGCCACGAAATAGGCTTCGTCCACGGCTGCCAGCACCCGGATCGCATGGGGCAGGAACACCGCGCCGTCTTCGGTCAGGCTGACCTGCCGGGTGGTGCGGTGCAGCAGGCGCATGCCCAGGTTTTCTTCAAGCTTGGCCAGTTTATGGCTGGCCACCGATGGCGCCAGCCCCAGCTCCCTGCCGGCGGCGGTGATGTTGCCCAGCTCCGTTGAACGCATGAACAGTTTCAGCGCTTCGATGTTCATCGTGCTGCCTCGTCAGGGGGACTGAAACGATGTCTAGCGCGTGGGCGCCGGTGCGGCATCGATCTTCACCCGCAACAGGCTGTAGGGTTTCTGGCGCAAATCCTTGCCTGCGTGAAAAATGCCCTGGCGATGCAACTGGTTGGCCATGAAATACAGATAACCGTCGGGGCCGATTGACAAGGTGTCGGGCCAGAGCACACGCGGGTCGTGGACGATGGTCTGCCACTGTCCATCCGCCAGGCGTTTGCGCACGCTGTTGTGTTCGTAGTCGCCGGCATAGAGGGCACCGGACGCATCGGCCTCAAGTCCATCGGAGGCGCCTTTTTCCCCAAGGTCCTGGACCGCCATGTCGAGCCGCGTTTCGCTGACCGAGGGATCACGCAGCAGCGCGGTCGGCACGGCATACAAGTGGCGGCTCGACAGTGGGCAGAAATACAAGGTCTGGCCGTCAGCCGACAGGGCGATGCCATCGGATGCCACCGAGAAAGGCCGGGTGCTGCCGTCGGCACCGCGCACCTTGAGGACCTGGCCTTCGACCTTGGGCACGAAGTGTGGGTCGACCGACGTCGAGACGGCACCACTGAGCCGGCGTATGGCCGTACCGCTGGCGATATCCATGACAATGATCGCCCCGGGGCCGGAGAGGGACGAGTCGGTGATGTAGATCACCCCCTCGTCGCCCACCCGAAAATCAAAGCGCATGTCGTTGACGTAGGTGCTGGGCAGCATGACGTTTTTCGGGAAGACCAAGGTCTTGACCACTTGATTGGTGGCCAGGTCGACGGCGACCAGCTTGGCGCCGCCAGGTGTCGGCGTCGAGAAACCGGGGGCGGCGGTGTCCAGGATCCAGATGCGCCCGCGCCCATCAGCCACCACACTTTGCACACTGATAAAACCCTTGGCCGGATCCTTTGGGTCGGCCTGGTTCATTGCCAGGTCAGGGTAGGGCACGACCTTGCCATCGCGCAGTTCACCGACGGTGAACGGGACTGCGTCGCCCCAACGTGGAAAGTTGACAAAAATGCGCCCGTTTTCGGCAACGCTGACGCCGGTGGGCATGGCGTCGTGGAAGGCGAACACTTGCTCGATGGCGCCCAGGTTCTGCTCGCTGGGCAAGTTCGTCAGGGTGGCAGCCTGGGCAGCCTGGCTGCCGATGGCAATCGTCAAGGCAAGGGCAGACCAACTGAAAGGGTGTTTGAGGTGCATGGCAGGCTCCGGGAATCAGGTATGAATGCGTGATGCAATCCATGGTGTGCGTTCCCGGTAGGCGAAAAAAGCCACTAATGCCGCTAACAGTTTCATTGAAAACGATAAAATGCAGGGCGTTTGTGCCTTGATTTGCAACTGTTGGCCAGCCAACAGTCAATCAACAGTTTGCTGGTTTATGGACGTGTGGAGTGTTCACGCGGCTATCTGAAGCTGAGGCGTTATTGGGCTTTCAACCTTGGCGTAACTCCTGCAATGGACCAGGCCTGGCTATTTAACGAAAGAAACCGGCCCTCCTGTGAGAGAGCTCCCACAATCGCTCAGTGTCGATGCAAATTTTTCAGCCCGCGGAACCACCGCAGGTGTCAGATACTGGGCGCAGGGCAACTGGCATGATATTTATCCGGGTAAACGGTAAGGGCGTATTTTCATGAGTGAAACCGAACGCGGACAGGCGACTAGGGCCATTCGCAAGGCCGATGTGCTGATCATCGGTGGTGGCCTGAGCGGTACGATGCTGGCCGCGCAGTTGCTGCGTTTGCCGGGCGCCCGGCAGATTCTGCTGATTGAGCCGCGCGCAGAACTTGGGCGTGGCGAGGCCTATAGCGCGGTAGAGTTGGGGCACACCCTCAATGGCAATGCCGCGCGCATGAGTGTGGACCCGGACAACGCCGATGACTTGACCCACTGGTTGACCGAGTACATCGCCGCTGGCGGCTGGCCGGAATCGGACCAGCAACATGTGCCTGTCAGCGAGTTGTTCCCACCCCGGGGGATCTTTGGCCTGTACGCGCAACAGCGTCTGGCCCAGGCCCGGGCGGGATCGGCGTCAACGGTGGAGCATATTCGCGCTGAGGTCGTCGACGTGCAGGTGGAACCGGCCGGTGTGCGCCTGACCCTGGATGACGGCCAACAACTGCACGGTGCCCAGGCCGTGCTGGCCACTGGCATGTTCCCAGCGGCGCGCACGCCACAAACCCAATCCAGCGGCTTGAATGCGGCGGCAGTGGACCCGTGGGATGTGCACGCCATGACGCAACTGGACCCCCAGTCGACTGTGCTGATCATCGGCTCCGGCCTGACCATGGTCGATGCCGTGGTGTCACTGGAGCAGGCTGGCCATCGCGGGCCGATCGAGATTTTTTCGCGCCATGGCCTGCTGCCCCATGTGCGCCGGCAACCTCCGGCCTGGGTGGACTTTCTCGCTGAAGATCACAGCCTGCGCAGCCCGCTGCAATTACTGCGCGAAGTGCGCCGCCAATGCCAGAGCGCCCTGGCCCAGGGCATCGACTGGCAAGCGCCACTGGATACCGTACGCGCCCATATCGGCCGTTTATGGAGCCAGGCCAGCGAACGCCAGAAGCGCCAGTTCGTACGCCATGTACGGCCCTGGTGGGAGAGCCATCACCATCGCTCGCCACCCCTGAGCGCCGAGTTGGTAGCGCGGCTGCATGAGGAAGGGCGCCTGCGGATCCAGGCGGCATCGTTCCAGGGCCTGGAACCCACGGTAAACGGCGAAGTGACCCTGCGCCTGCGCCGTCGTGGCGAACAGCACACCACCCACGTCAGTGGCGCGGCGTTGATCAACTCCAGCGGGATCGAATATGACTGGCGCCGCGTGGCCCGGCCTTTGCCCCGGCAACTGCTGGCACGCGGCTTGATCAAGCCTGGGCCATTGGCCTTGGGGATTGCGGCGGATGCATCGGGGGCGGTGCTGGACGAGCAGGGCGTGGTCAGTGAGCGGTTGTTTGCCATGGGCCCACCGCTGCGCGGCATGTGGTGGGAGAGTACGGCGGTGACGGATGTGGCGCTTCAAGCTAAAACGTTGGCATCAACGTTAACGCTCCTACAAAAATGGATCTGCGTTTAATTTGGGGTCGCATCCATTTTTACGAAACCGGGCTTGAGCCCGAACACTTCCACGCCCTGCGCGGTGGACTGGCCGGTGGTGACCGTCACCCGTTCCACCGGCTTGTCCATCGCCGCCCGGTACTCCACGCTCATGGTCCCGGCATCCTGGCTGATCGCCTGGGCCGGCACGATGATCGCCTGCTCATTGTTATAGGTCACGATGGTCAGGCGGGCGCTCATGCCCAGGCGGACCCTTTGCAGCTGTTTCTCGGTCAGTTTGGGAATGGACAGGGTCACCGGGAATTGCGCGCTGCCCTGGTTATCATTGGCGATCGCCAGGCCGCTGACCACGCTGACTGAACCGCTCAGGTGCTCGCCATCAAAACCGTCGCCCATGACCTCCACCGGCTGGCCCTGATGCAATTGGTTGATATCCAGTTCCGAGACTTTGGCGACGATCTTCAGGCGTTCGATATTGGCCAGCCCGAACAGCACCTGGCCCTGGCCGACCTTGCTCCCGGCCTGTACCGGTGGGTTGCTGTTGCCGCCGCCCTGGGGGCTGCTGCTGCCTGGCGCGGGCACGACGATCCCGGAAAACGGTGCCTTGACCTCCTGGCCTTCGAGCAGTTTGCGCAGGGCGTCGTACTTGACCGTGGCATTGGTCAATTCCATGTCTGCAATCTGCCGGTATTCGCCCTTGCCTTGGTCCAGGGCCTGCTGCAGTTCGCTGCGGGCAGCGCTGAGGTCCAGTTGTTGCTGCTGGGCCTGTTGCTTGAGGTCGTCCAATTCATTGCGCGGGATGATGCCGCGCTTGAACAGGTTTTCGCTTTCAAGCAGTTTGCGCTGGGTGTTGTCAGCACTCATTTGCGAGGTGCGCAGGCTGCGCCGGGCGCGGCTGACGGTTGGGCCGGCGTCCCAGTCCTGCATTTCCTGCACGGTACGCCGGGCCTTGAGTTGTGTGGAGAGGGCTTCGCGCAGTTGTACTTCAAGGGTGGCAGGGTCCATGCGCAACAGGACCTGGCCAGCTTCGACCCGTTGGCCCTGTTCCACCAGGTTGGCTTGCACGTTGCCGTCGAAGGGGGCCGTGAGGGTCATGGTGGTATCCGGTTCGATCTTGCCTACCAGACCGATCTGGTGCACCAGGGAGTCATTTTTCACCTCCAGCCATTGCTCGGCTGTGCCAGCCTGGTCGGCGGCAGGCGTTGGGCGACTGAGCAGCGCGAATCCGGCAGCGCCCAGCAGTATCAGCAGTCCAGCGCCCAGCAGGGCTTTTCTAGTAGTCATTGAGGGCGATTTCCCAACTTTCCAAGGTCATGCCCAGCGTCAGGTCGAGCTGGGTCTGGGCATTCAAATAAGCAATCAGCGCATTGAGACGGGAGTTTTCGGCACTGCGCAAGTCAGCTTCGAAACTCAGCACCTGGAAGTTGGTGGAGCGCCCGGCGCCAAGTTTTTCCCGCTCGATCTCGATCTTGCGCCGGGACAGTTCCACGGCCCGCTGGGCAATTTCATACTGGCGCCAGCGGGTGCCAAGGTCGCGCACCACGTTATTGACGCTGCGCTCCAGTTCCTGGCGGGCGTCGGTGATCAGGATGGCCTGGTTCTCCACATCGACCCGTGCGCGGACTTCAGCCTGTCGGGTACTGATATCGCCGATGGGAATACGCACCTGGACACCGGCATAACTGTCCCAACGCCGATTGCTGGTGCTGCCCGCGTCGTTATCCGTGTTGGCGCGGATCTGATTGGCCCCACCCACCAGATCGACCTGCCAGCGCCCGGAATCCTTGGCGATCACCAGGTTGAGGTCCGCCTGCTGGCTGCCCAGCAGGGCCGCGAGGTATTCGGGTTGCTGGTTCTGCGCCAGGTTGAAGGCTTCGCGTTTGTCGATGTCCATGCGCGAGGCTTCCAGGGCTTCGGTGGCCCGGATCGGTGTCGCCAGGTCCAGAGCCAGCAGGCGCAGCAACGACAGTCGGCTCATATCCAACTGGTTCTGGGCTTCCTCGACACCCAATTGCTGCGAGGCGATGTCGGCTTCGGTCTGGACGATTTCGAACTCGGCCATGCGCCCTGCATTGATCAACGCCTTGTTTACCTCCAGCAGGGTATTGGAACGCTTGAGCGCTTCCTGGGCGATGCTCAGTTGCTCCTGGGCCCGCAGCAATTCACGGTAGGTGGAGATGATCTGGCTGATGGTCTGCGCGACGTTGGCCTTGAGGTTCAAGCGGTTGGCCTGTTCGGAAAGGCGCGACAAACGTAGCGGTGCAGTGGTGGCGTCCCAGCCGGCTCCGCGCATCAGCGGCTGGATGAGGGCCAGGTCCAGGCCGTCGCTGCGGTAGCGCCCGGCGCGGTTGGCATTGTTAAGTTGTTGGGTCCAGCCCATGCTCAGCCGGGTGCCGTATTCGCCAAGCAAGCTGGTGGTGGGTGCCAGGTTGGCATTGCGGGCGCGGTCGTCGCTGCCCTGGGTGGTGCGGTAGGCACTGTTGAGCACCAGCTTGGGGTTGAAGGCGTCTTCGGCCACCCGCAGGTCGAACTTCTGTGCCACCCGTTGCAGGTACGCGCTGCGAATCGCCGGGTTGTTGCGCAGGCCCAGGTACACCGCATCGCCCAGTGTCAGGGTGGTGAGTTGGGCATTGAGTGAGACACTGCGCTCATAGCCGCTGCGGGTGGTGGTCGGCGCCGAAGGGCGGATCACGATGTCGGCGGCCACACAGGGCAGGCTTGCCAGGGCGATCAGCAGCAGCAGGGGTTTATTCATCACGCAGGGCCTCCACTGGCTGCAAGCGTGACGCCGAGATGGCCGGGTAGATGCCGAAAAACAATCCCACCAACAACGTACTGCCCACGCCCAGGGGCAGGGCCGAGACTGCCAGGGAAAACTGCCAGCCCGATAGCCAGGCGTAGAGATAGGCGGCCCCCATGCCCATTACCGCGCCACACAGCGCGCCGACGGCGGTGAGGGTGACGGCTTCGAGCAGGAACAGGTTGCGGATATCCCGCTGGCGAGCGCCCAGGGCCATGCGGATACCGATTTCCCGGCGGCGCTCCGAGACGTTCATCAGCATCACATTCATCACGCCGACCCCACCGCCCACCAGGGAGATTGCACCCAGGGCCAGCAATAGATAGGCGAATGTGCGGCTTTGCCGGGTCATGCCGTCGATCATTTGCTGGGGGATCTGGATCTCGACGGTGTGGTCCATGAGTTGAGCGCTCAAGGCTTTGGTGGCGTTGGATGCGATGCGCTCCATGTCCTGGCCTGGCGTCGCGCGCAGGACCACACTGCCGACCTGCGGCGAGGAATAGATACGGCGCATTCCTGCGGCGGGGATGAACAGTGACTCGTTGGTTTGCACTGGAATCAGCATCGAGCGCGGCTGGTTCTGCAGGATACCGATGATGAGGAACAGATAGTCGTTGACCCGTACCCGATCGCCCAGGCGTAACGGGTCACCGGGCATGCTCAACGCCTGGGCGATCTGATCGCCGACCACTGCGTAGGTTTCGCCGCTGTCGAACTCGGACAGGAAGCGACCTTCGCGCAGCGCCAGGCGCATGGCGTCCTTGAGGCCGGGGGTGCTGCCAATCAAGCCGGCGTTGGTGGTGCGACCATGAAAGACGACCGGCCCGCTAAACGAGGAAATCGCACCGATGTGGGCGATGCCTGGCACAGCCTGGCGTACGGCCTGCAGGTCCAGGCTGGTTGGCATCGGCACGGTGCTGTTGCCCTTGGGCGGGAACTGCGCCACCAGGGTATCGGTGCCCATGTCCTTGAAAATCATGGCTGCATCTTCGGCGGCGTTATGCCCGATATTGATCAGCGCGACCACCGATGAACTGCCGATGACGATCCCCAGCAAGGCCAGGATGGAGCGCTTGCCCAGGGTTCGCAGGCTGACAAACGCTTCGTGCAGCAGTTGGCTCAGGCTCTGTTCGACCCGCAGGCTCATACGCACTGCGCCTCATGGACCACGCCATTGCGTACCAGGATCTGGCGATTCAGGCGTTCGGCGATATGCGGGTCGTGGGTGACGATGATCAACGTGACGCCTTGCTCGTGGTTCAGGGCCAGCAGCAGCTCCATGATGTCCTGGGCGGTGTGGCTGTCGAGGTTGCCGGTGGGCTCGTCAGCCAGGATCACCGCCGGCGCGCCCACCAGGGCCCGGGCAATCGCCACCCGCTGGCGCTGGCCGCCGGACA